>JAIMKU010000014.1 GCA_020692235.1 Hydrogenophilus sp. | reverse complement strand
GCGCCACCGTTTTCTCGCTCTGCCCAACAGGCGGAAGGCCACAAATAATTAGGGGTCAGACCACAGTTTTTAAAGTTTCTTATTCCAGGGTGATTATTAAACCGTACGTCTGTCCCTGTTTACCGGATACCTGACCCGACCAGCGCATTCGGGGAGGGCGTCCCTTCGCGGGTATGACGAAAATGACCACATGGCCGGCCTGGCTATACCGGGGCGTTTGGCGGAAGCCCTTGTTTGGGCTTAAAATCCCCGCCCTTTTATCTAGACATCTCGACTGGCGATCAATACGAAAATGGACGATCGACAAAGCCGCCTGAGCGGCACGCTCTACAGCCCCGATTTCGAGCAGGATAGCTGCGGTTTTGGCCTGATCGCGCAACTGGACGACCTGCCTAGCCACAAACTGGTCCAGACCGCCATCGCCTCGCTGGCCTGCATGACGCACCGTGGCGCGGTAGCTGCCGACGGCAAGTCGGGCGACGGTTGCGGTCTGCTGTTCAAGAAGCCAGACGGTTTTCTGCGCACCGTGGCGGCCGAGGCCGGCCTCAAGCTGGCCGAGCGCTACGCCGCCGGCCTGGTGTTCCTCAACCAAGACAGCGCCAAGGCCCAGCGCGCCCGCGACCTGCTGGTCGCCGAGTTGCGGGGCCAGGGACTGACCGTCGCCGGGTTCCGCAAGGTGCCCACCGACAACAGCGCCCTGGGCGAATATGCCCTCAAGAGCTTGCCGACCATCGAGCAGTTGTTCGTCGACTGTCCAAATGGCATCGACGCCGACATCTTCGAGCGCAAGCTGTACATCGCCCGGCGCAAGGCAGAAAAAGCCCTGACCGACGATGCCGCCTTCTATCTGTCGACCCTGTCCGGCCGGGTGATCTCCTACAAGGGCCTGGTGATGCCCGCCTATCTGCCGGTGTTCTATCCGGACCTGAACGACGCGCGCTTCGCCTCCTCGCTGGCGGTGTTCCACCAGCGTTTCTCAACCAACACCTGGCCCGAGTGGCGGCTGGCCCAGCCGTTTCGTTATCTGGCTCACAACGGCGAGATCAACACCCTGCAGGGCAACCGCAACTGGTCGCGCGCCCGCGAGTGCAAGTTTGAGTCGCCGCTGATCCCCAATATGGACGACGTCCGGCCCATCGTCGGCACCAAGGGCTCTGACTCGATGAGCTTCGACAACATGCTGGAAGGCCTGGTCATGGGCGGCGCCGGCTTGTTCCACGCCATGCGCATGATGGTGCCGCCGGCCTGGCAGAACGTCACCAACATGGACCCGGAACTCAGGGCCTTCTACGAATACAGCTCCATGCACATGGAGCCGTGGGACGGTCCCGCCGGCATCGTCATGACCGACGGCCGCTACGGCGTCTGCCTGCTCGACCGCAACGGCCTCAGGCCCGCCCGCTATGTGATTACCAAGGACCGGTTTGTCACCATCTCGTCAGAGGTCGGCGTGTGGGATTACGGCGGTCCTGAGAACATCGTCGCCAAGGGTCGCGTGCGGCCCGGCCAGATGGTCGCGGCCGATTTGCAGACCGGCCGTTTCCTGCTCCCCGAGGACATCGACAACCAACTGAAGGGCCGTCATCCCTACCGCGACTGGCTCAACCAATATACCCGCCGGCTCGATCTCGGTTCCGAGCAGGACGCCAACGCGCCGGTGATGGATACCGCCGCCGTGGTAACCCACCAGAAGCTGTTCAATGTCAGCTTCGAGGAACTCGACCAAGTCCTCCGGGTGCTGGCCGAGGACGGCCAGGAAGCGGTCGGCTCCATGGGTGACGATACCCCGATGGCGGTGCTGAGCCGGCAGGTCCGCTCGCCGTTCGATTATCTGCGCCAGCAATTCGCCCAGGTGACCAACCCGCCCATCGACCCGATCCGCGAGGCGGTGGTGATGTCGCTGCATACTGAATTCGGCCGCGAGATGAACCTGTTCGAGGAGACCGCGATCCACGCCCAGCGCATAGCGGTGACCTCACCGGTACTGTCGCACGACAAGTTCATGGTGGTGACCGGCCAGAGCGACCCGGCCTATGCCCCGGTCACGCTCGACCTCTATTACGACCCGAAGGCGCTAAACCTCCAGTCCGCACTGGCCAAGCTGGCCGCCGACGCGGTGGCCGCAGTCGGCTCCGGCAAGGTGCTGATCGTGCTGTCTGACCGGGCCATCGATCCGGACCGGCTGCCCATTCATGCGCTGTTCGCCGTGGGCGCAGTACACCATGGTCTGATCGACGCCGGCCTGCGCTGCGACTGCAACATCGTTGTCGAGACCGGCACCGCCCGCGACCCGCACCAGATCGCCAGCCTGATTGGTTATGGCGCCACCGCCGTTTACCCATACCTGGCCTATCAGTGCATCCTGGACCTGGTGCGGGCCGGCGAAATCAAGTGCTCGGCCCATCGAGCGCTGGCCAACTATCGCAAGGGGGTCGGCAAGGGCCTATTGAAGGTGATGTCCAAGATGGGCATCTCAGCGATTGCCAGCTATCGCGGTGCCCAGTTGTTCGAGGTGGTCGGGATACATGAAGATATGGTGGCCATGTGCCTGAAAGGGTCGGTCTCACGCATTTCCGGCGCGACCTTCGAGGACTTCGAGGCCGACCAGAAACGGCTCAACCGCGCCGCCTTCAATCCGATGCGGCCGATCGCCGCCGGCGGCCTGCTCAAGTTTATGTATGGCGAGGAGTTCCACGCCTACAACCCTGACGTGGTCCAGACCCTGCAAGCGGCGGTCCAGACAGGCGACTATGCGGCCTACAAACGCTACGCCGAGCTGGTGAACAGCCGGCCGCCGGCCATGTTCCGTGACCTGATGCGGCTGAAGACGACGACCCCGATCGGCATTGACGAGGTCGAGCCGGTCGCGGCCATCCTCATGCGTTTCGACTCGGCCGGCATGTCGCTCGGCGCCCTGTCTCCGGAGGCGCATGAGGCCCTGGCCGAAGGCATGAACCGGATCGGCGGCCGCTCCAATTCTGGAGAAGGCGGCGAAGACCCGGCCCGCTATGGCACGGTCAAGATGTCCAAGATCAAGCAGGTCGCATCCGGCCGCTTCGGCGTCACCCCGCACTACCTGGTCAACGCCGAGGTCTTGCAGATCAAGATCGCCCAGGGCGCCAAACCCGGCGAGGGCGGCCAACTGCCTGGCGGCAAGGTCTCCGAGATCATCGCCCGGCTGCGCTGCACCAAGCCCGGCATCACCCTCATCTCGCCGCCGCCGCACCACGACATCTACTCCATCGAAGACCTGGCCCAGTTGATCTTCGATCTGAAACAGATCAATCCGACTGCCCTGGTCTCGGTGAAGCTGGTGGCCGAACCCGGCGTCGGTACCATCGCCGCCGGGGTCGCCAAGGCTTACGCCGACCTGATTACCATCTCCGGTTACGACGGCGGCACCGGCGCCAGCCCGCTGACCTCGGTCAAGTACGCCGGCACCCCGTGGGAGATGGGGCTGACCGAGGCCCAACAGGTCTTGCGCGCCAACGGTCTCCGGGGCCGGGTACGGGTGCAGACCGACGGCGGTCTCAAGACCGGACTCGACGTCATCAAGGCAGGCATCATGGGGGCCGAGTCGTTCGGCTTCGGCACCGCGCCGATGATCGCCCTGGGCTGCAAGTACCTGCGCATCTGCCACCTGAACAACTGCGCCACCGGTATCGCCACCCAGGACGCCAAACTGCGCCGAGAACACTTCATCGGTCTGCCGGAGATGGTGATCAATTTCTTCACCTTCGTCGCCACCGAGACCCGCGAGTGGATGGCCCAGTTGGGCATCAAAAAATTCTCGGACCTGATCGGCCGCACCGACCTGTTGGAGCTTCTGGACGGCGCAACCGACCGCCAGAAGCGGCTGAAGCTAGGCCAGCTATTGAGCCAGGGCGGCATCGCCGAAACCGAACCGCGCTTCTGCGTCGAGGCGCGCAACCCGTCCTTCGACAAGGGCGAGTTGGCCGAACGGATGGTCGAGGACGCGCTGCCCGGCATCAAGAGCAAGACCCCGCAACGACTGGAATACCCAATCCGTAACGTCAATCGTTCGATTGGCGCCCGGTTGTCTGGCGAGATCGCCCGCGCCCACGGCGCCGAAGGCCTGCCCGACGACTGCCTGCGCATCAAACTCACCGGTTCCGCCGGCCAAAGCTTCGGCGTCTG
Organism: Hydrogenophilus sp.; assembly: GCA_020692235.1. Lineage (GTDB taxonomy): Bacteria > Pseudomonadota > Gammaproteobacteria > Burkholderiales > Thiobacillaceae > Parasulfuritortus. Next base: position 34,572 of record JAIMKU010000014.1, on the reverse strand, counting down.
GAACCACAAGGGCCTGACCCTGGAACTGGAAGGCGACGCCAACGACTACGTCGGCAAGGGCATGGCCGGCGGCCGCCTGATCATCTACCCGGACCAGGCGGCCGGCTTCGAGGCCTGCCGAACCACCATCATCGGCAATACCTGCCTGTACGGCGCCACCGGCGGCGAGTTGTATGCCGCAGGCATGGCCGGCGAGCGCTTCGGGGTACGCAATTCCGGCGCGCTGGCCGTGGTGGAAGGTGTCGGCGACCACTGCTGTGAATACATGACCGGCGGCTACATCGTCGTCCTGGGCGACACCGGCCTCAACTTCGGCGCCGGCATGACCGGCGGCTTCGCCCTGATCTACGACGAGGCCGGTCATTTCGCCGAGCGTTACAACAACGAATTGGTTGACATCAACCGCATCAACGACGAGCCAACCAGCGAGCACCGCGCCTTCCTGCGCGCCAGGCTGGAACAGCACCTGCTATATACCGGCTCGGTTCGGGCCCGCTGGATGCTGGAAAACCTGCATGATGCGGTAAACCGGTTCTGGCTGGTCAAACCCAAGGCCTTGACCCTGGATAGTCTGTTGAAGGATTAATGCGATGTCCGATGTCTTTCAATTTCTAAAAATCGCTCGCCGCGATGGCGTCAAGACCCCGGCCGAGGTGCGCAAGACCCGGTTCAAGGAAATCTACACCCCGATGGATAGCGACCAGGCCCGCGAGCAGGCCGACCGCTGCCTGGCCTGCGGCAACCCCTACTGCGAGTGGAAGTGCCCGGTACACAACTACATCCCCAACTGGCTCAAGCTGGTGGACGAGGGCCGCCTCATCGAGGCCGCCGAGTTGTCGCACCAGACCAACTCGCTGCCCGAGGTGTGCGGCCGGGTCTGCCCACAAGACCGCTTGTGTGAAGGCGCCTGCACACTGAACCAGTGCAACTTCGGCGCCGTGACCATCGGCCAGGTCGAGAAATACATCAGCGAGACCGCCTTCGCCCAGGGCTGGCGGCCCGACATGTCCAAGGTCGTCGCCACCGGTAAGCGGGTGGCCATCGTCGGTGCCGGCCCGGCGGGACTAGCCTGCGCCGATGTGCTGGCGCGCAATGGCGTGGCGCCGACGGTGTTCGACCGCCACCCGGAGATCGGCGGCCTGCTCACCTTCGGCATCCCCGAATTCAAGATGGAAAAGACGGTGATGTCGCGCCGGCGCGAGATATTCGAAGGCATGGGCATCGAGTTCCGCCTCGACACCGAAGTCGGCAAGGACGTCGCCTTCGCCGATCTGGTCAAGGACTACGACGCGGTGTTTCTGGGCATGGGCACATATACCTTCATGCAGGCCGGCATCCCCGGCGAGGACCTGCCGGGCGTCATGCCGGCCTTGCCGTTCCTGATCTCCAATGTCAAAAATTGCCTGAATCTGCCACAGGACGCCTTCATCGACATGAAGGGCCTCAGGGTCGTGGTCCTGGGCGGCGGTGACACTGCCATGGACTGCAATCGCACCTCGATCCGCCAGGGCGCCGCCTCGGTCACCTGCGCCTACCGCCGCGACGAGGCCAACACGCCCGGCTCCAAACGCGAAGTGACCAACGCCAAGGAAGAAGGCGTGCAATTCCTGTGGAACCGCCAGCCGGTCGAGGTCGTCGGCAACGGCAAGGTCGAAGGCATCAAGCTGGTCACCACCACGCTAGGCCAGCCCGATGCCCGGGGCCGCCGCGTCCCGGTGGTGGTCGAAGGCTCGGAAGAGATCGTGCCCTGCGACCGCATCCTGATCGCCTTCGGCTTCCGGCCCAGCCCGCAACCCTGGTTTGGCGATTTCGGCATTGCCACGGAACAGAACGGCCGGGTCGTCACCAAGGGCTTCAAGCACAACTACCAGACCGCCAACGAAAAGATATTCGCTGGCGGCGACATGGTTCGCGGTTCCGACCTGGTGGTCACCGCCATATGGGAAGGCCGCGAGGCGGCCAAGGGCATCCTGGAGTACCTGGAACTGGCCTGATCTCGTCAAAGTAAAACCCAAAATAAAACGTGGTGACGATCTGGGAGCCTGGCGGACTTGAAGAATCGAAGCGAGAAATCGGCTGGACGAGGACAGACTCCTAGTCCGGCACCGGTTCCTGGTAACCGGTCAGCATGTGATTGAGATAGGCCCTCAGCCTCGCCGGCTGGAGCGGCTTGTGCAGGACCGGTAGTCCGGAATTCGAGATCGCCTGGATGGTGGCGGGCGCGGTGTCGCCGGTAAGCAATACGGCGGGAATGTCCGGCCCGAACGCAGCGCGCAATTCGGCGATGGCCTCGACCCCGGTCCGGCCGTCGCGCAGCCGGTAATCGGTGAGGATGGCATCGGGCTTGCGGCCCAGTTCCTCCAGGTCCGCCTTGATCTGATTGACGTCGAAACCGGCCGCGAGGTCGATGCCCCATTGGTCGAATACCAGGGTCATGGCCTCCAGTATCGTTTCATCATCGTCGATAAAAACGACCAGCGGCGGCAGGCCATTCCGTGCCACGACGGCCACTTCCCGGGGCGGGGCGATTTCCTCCTGACTAGTCGGCAGTTCGCAACGCGCCAGCCGGATACTGAAGCAGGAGCCTTTGCCCACGGCGGAATGGACCCCTACCGGGCTACCGAGTAGCCGCGCCAGCCGCTGGACAATAGCCAGCCCAAGGCCCAAGCCTTTATCCCTGCCCCGTTCCGGGTTTTCCAGTTGAAAGTATTCCTCAAAAATCCGCTCCTGGAACGCCTCGGCGATGCCTTTGCCGCTGTCCCACCTCTGCGGCCAGCTTCATCAGTACCGGCTTTACCCCTTCCCGAAATAGCGGGTGATCGTCGGCGAGCAGGATGCGCATTAACGATTGGCCTTTATCGAGACAATCCCAGGCGTTGCCATAAGGTCGAGGTCAAGCCGGCCTGGTTCAGCGTGTAAAAGTGCAGCCCGGGCGCATCGTTGGTCAACAAGCGGTCGCATAACTGAGTCATGAAATCGAGGCCGAAGGCCTTGATCGAGGCGCTGTCGTCGTAATAACTCTCCAGCTTCTTGGCCAGCCAGCGCGGTATTTCCGCGCCGCACATGGTCGAAAAACGGGCCAACTGGCCATAATTGGAAATCGGCATGATGCCAGGCACGATGGGGATGTCGATGGCCAGCGCCAGACACTCGTCGCGAAACTGGAAATAGGCGTCGGCATTGAAGAAATATTGAGTGATGGCGGCGTTGGCGCCGGCCTCGACCTTGCGCTTGAAGTTGAGCAGGTCCTGCTGATAATTCCGGGCCTGAGGGTGCATTTCCGGGTAGGCGGCCACCTCAATCTCGAACCAGTCACCGGTCTCCTTGCGGATGAATGCCACCAGTTCGTTGGCATAGCGGAACTCGCCCGGGTCGGCCACCCCGGACGGCAGGTCGCCGCGTAGCGCAACGATGTGGCGGATGCCGTGGGCCTTGTACGTTTGCAATATCTCGCGGATGCTTTCCTCGGTGGAACCGATGCACGACAGATGGGGCGCCGCGCCCAGCCCCTCGCCCTGTATCTCCAACACGGTCTCCAGGGTACGCTCGCGGGTGGAGCCGCCGGCACCGAAGGTCACCGAAAAGAATCTCGGGTTCAACTGCGCCAGTTGCCGCCGGGTCTCGCGTAGCTTGGTCGCGCCCTCCGCCGTCTTGGGCGGAAAGAACTCCATGCTGAAGATATGCTCGGCCATGTCATTTTTCTCGTTCTAAGCTTTAGTGCGGATTCTAACTCAGGGCCACCCCCAGCGCCCGCCCGATGGCCCAGGTGGCCGCGCCCGCCGCCGCGCCGATCAGCAGCATCCGGGCGCCGCCCCGCCAGGCCTTGCGCCCGGTAAACAAGCTTAATGTGGCGCCCGCCTTGCCGATCTCCGCTTGCCAGAGCTCCGCTTGCCGTTCCGCCGCCTGGGCCAGTTCCAGGAACAGCATTTGTCGCGCCGTGCCCGATTCGGCATCCGAAACCAGACGATAGAGATAGGCCGAGCGTTTTTCCTCGCGCCAGGATTCGAGCGCCTTGTGGTTCATGTGCTGGCCCCCCGGCGATATTGCACGGCCTCGGCGATATGGGCGGCGACGATGGTGTCCTGGCCGGCCAGATCGGCCAGCGTGCGGGCCAGCTTCAATACCCGATGATAGGCACGGGCGGACAAATTCAGGCGCGAGATGGCCTGCCTGAGCAACTCGGCACCGGCCGCGTCCGGGGTGCAGCGGCTGTCCACCTCGGCCGTTTCCAGCGCGGCGTTGGCCTTGCCCTGGCGGTTAAGTTGCCGTTCGCGCGCTGCCACCACCCGTGCCCGCACGGTCGCCGACGCCTCGCCGTTGGCAGCGGCCATCAAATCGGACTCGGGCAACGCGGGCACCTCGACATGCATGTCGATCCGATCCAGCAGCGGTCCTGAAAGTCGGCTCCGGTAGCGGCTTACCTGTTCCGGAGTACAGCGACATTTGCCCGATGGGTGGCCAAGGAAACCGCATGGACAAGGGTTCATGGCCGCCAGCAATTGAAAACGGGCCGGAAAATCGGCCTGCCGGGCGGCGCGGGAAATGGTAATGCGGCCCGCCTCCAGCGGCTCGCGCAGCACCTCCAACGCCTGGCGGGAAAATTCGGGCAACTCGTCCAGAAACAGGACGCCGCAATGTGCGAGGCTGACCTCGCCCGGTCTGGGGTTGCCGCCGCCACCCACCAAGGCCACCGACGAGGCGCTGTGATGCGGCCCACGAAAAGGCCGCACACCCCAGGCGGCGACCTGAAAGAGACCGGCGAGGGACTGCACGGCGGCCGACTCCAGCGCCTCTTGTTCGGTCATGGCCGGCAGGATACCGGGCAAGCGGCTGGCCAGCATCGATTTGCCCGTGCCGGGCGGTCCCCGCATCAGCAACGAGTGACCGCCGGCGGCCGCGACCTCCAGGGCACGTTTGGCCGCCAGTTGGCCCTTTACATCGGCCAGATCCAGGTAACTTGCCACGCCGACCGGCTCGACCGCTTCGGGTGCGGTCAATTCGCAGCGACCGCTCAGGTGCGCGCAGACCGCCAGCAGGCTATCGGCCTGTAAAACCCGGGCGCCCTTGACCAGGGCCGCCTCGCCGGCGCTGGCCCTGGGCAACACGAAGACACGCCCGACGTTACGCGCCGCCAACAACATGGCCAGCGCCCCTCTGACCGGGCGTAGTTGGCCGTTCAGCGCCAACTCGCCGGCAAATTCATAGTCCGCCAGCCGGTTGCCGGGTACCTGGCCCGACGCCGCCAGTACCCCCAGGGCGATGGCCAGATCGAACCGGCCCGACTCCTTGGGTAGATCGGCCGGGGCCAGGTTGACCGTGATGCGACGGGCCGGGAACTCGAATCCGGATTGCAGAATGGCGGCCCGCACCCGTTCCCTCGACTCCTTCACCTCGGTCTCCGGCAGGCCGACCAGGATAAACGCCGGCAGACCGTTGGCCAGATGGACCTCCACCGTCACCTCCGGCGCGCTCATACCGGCCAGGGCGCGGCTAAATAAAACCGCAAGACTACTCATCTCCCTCCCTTGGTTGGGTCGGCCAGCGGGATTACGGCGTGTTTTCCAGCCGGGCCAGGCGTTGTTCGAGCGCCTGTAGCTGCTCTCTGGTATGGGCCAAGACCTGGGCCTGAACATCGAACTCCTCACGGGTGACCAAATCCAGCTTGGCCAAGCCACCGGCCAGGACCGCCTTGAGGTTCTTTTCGATGTCCTTGGCCGGCGAAGCCGCCATTACTTCGGATAAGCGCGCCGAAACCTCTTCGAACAATTTTTTCTTGAGCATCTTCGATCCCTCCATAGCCACGATTCAGGCAGTTTACCAAAGGCCGGCGGCCAATCGCTCGTACCTATATGGTGCGGGCCGCATCGCCGCCGCACCGTTTCCGTGCGGTTTTCTCCATAAATGCCGCAGTACGTTTATAACAAGTTGTTTTACTTGATTATTTTTTATTGGCACGGGGAATGCTGAAGCAGGGTGTGCGCCTTTGCACCATACCCTTTTCATGGAGCCAAAGATGAAGAAATTATCCCACGCCATCGCGCTTTGCGGCCTTGCCTCACTTGCTTCCGCCGCCCTTGCCGATGGCGCCCCCGCCAGTACGCTGACCGGCAATATCGGGGTTGCCTCGGATTATATCTTCCGGGGTATCAGCCAAGCCCAGCACCAGCCGGAGGTCTCCGGTGGTTTCGATTACAGCCATGCCAGCGGTCTGTATGTCGGCACCTGGCTATCGAACCAGGCCTGGGTCGAAACCGGCCCGGCCAAGACCAACAGCAGCCTGGAATGGGACCTGTACGGCGGCTATCGCGGCAGCCTGCCCGCCGATGTCGGCTATGACCTTGGCCTGATCAGCTACTACTACCCGGGCAGCCGCTCCGGCGCCGGCGCTGGTCTGCCCACTCCCGACACCGTCGAGGCCTATGCCGCCCTGAGCTGGAAATTCCTGTCGCTGAAATATAGCAATGCCATTTCCGACTACTTCATTGGCTGGGGCAGCGATGGCGTTACCAAAACCAAGGGCAGTGACTACCTGGAACTGAACGCCAACTACGACCTGGGCAATGGCTGGGGCGTTCTGGGTCACGCCGGCCATCAGAAGGTCAAGAACATTGCCGATGCCAACTACAGCGACTGGAAGATTGGCGTGACCAAGGATGTTGGTTACGGCACGGTAACCATGGCTTATTCCGATACCAATGCCCACGACACTTCCTACACCTGGTCCGGCAAGAGGGTCGCCAATGGTCGACTGGCCTTGTCCTTCGCCAAGACCTTCCAAGCCGGTGAACGAACTTTAGGAGACTGTCATGAAATTCGTTACCGCCATCATCAAGCCATTCAAGCTGGACGAGGTGCGTGAAGCACTGGCCACGTTGGGCGTGTCCGGCATTACCGTCACGGATGTCAAGGGCTTCGGCCGCCAGAAGGGCCATACCGAGCTATACCGGGGCGCCGAGTACGTGGTGGATTTTCTGCCCAAGGTCAAGGTCGAGGTCGCCGTCATGGCCGACCGGCTCGACCAAGCCATCGAGGCCATTCAAAAGGCAGCCCAATCCGGCAAGATCGGCGCTTCACTGCTGTGGGTGGGCTGGTTCGGCTTCAACGCCGGCTCGGCGCTGTAAGCCGGTGGTACGGCGGCGCTGGCCTTCGTCAACACCCTTAACGCCACGGCGGCGGCGGCGCTGACCTGGACCCTCGCCGAGCGGCTGCTCAAGGGCAAGCCATCAATGCTGGGGGCCACATCCGGCGCGGTGGCCGGTTTGGTCGCCATCACCCCGGCTTGTGGCTGGGTCGGTGCCGGCGGCGCGTTGGCCATCGGCGCCCTGGCCGGTGTGGTCTGTCTGTGGGGCGTCACCGACCTGAAGCGGATGCTGCATATCGACGACGCGCTGGATGTGTTTGGCATCCACGGCATCGGCGGCATCCTCGGCGCGCTGCTGACCGGCGTGTTCAACACCTGGTCCATGGGCGGCACCGGCATCGTCGACTACGTCAACAACAAGGTCATCGATACCGAGATCGGCGCTCAAGTCTGGATTCAGGCGCAAGCGGTACTGACCGCCTTGATCTGGTCCGGCCTGGTCGCCTTCGTGGTGTTCAAGTTGATCGACCTGACCATCGAGCTGCGCGTCTCGGAAGAGGAAGAACGCGAAGGCCTCGATACCGCCAGCCACGGCGAGCGGGCTTATAACCTGTAAGTCACGATTGCTCCTACTGTCTGTTACCCTCACAGGCATTTTTACCAAGGCGCCGAAAGGCGCCTTTTTTATGCTTTGCCCTAGCAGATATGTCGGACTTGAAGGGAATGGTATTTGCTGGCGGCGATTAATTCATATCAGTTCAAAGTCGGCACGTTTCTCGGCAATGGTTTTCTGGTCCAAGCCGGCCTCGCGGCCGAACTTTGACCAGTTATCCAAGGCATTATTGACGTCGGCGAATACATCCAGCGGTCGGCGGACGCCGAAGCGGTCGGCTTCGACCAGCAGATCGGCGCGGCTGATGCCGCTGAATTTGCCATTCACGCTCATCAGGTGCTGATAGGTCCACTCGCCCTTGGGGTTGTAAGCGTGAGTCACGTCATAGGCCGGGGCCAGTTGCCAATTACCCCCTTGCTTCAGGCGGAAGGCGAAGTTCTTGCTGTGATCGTCGCAGTTCTTGGTCATGACGTTGAAGGCCATGCGGCGGAAGACCTGGCCGATAGCTTCGTCGCCCAGCTTGAGTTGGGCGATCGCCATGAATAGCTGGGTATAGGCATGAGTGCCTCGCTGCTTGTAGTCGAGGTGGCTCATGGTACAGAGCGTCTGGACGTGGTGCTTGATGGTCTGGCCTTCGATGACATCGCGGTCGAAGCGGCGAGTCATGAAGTGAGCACGGCCGTTTTCTTCCAGCAGCCGGCATGGCGACATGTGGATGCCGGCGGCTTCGGCCATCAAGTGATAGGCGTATTCGATACGGCCGTAATTAGCGCTGCCACCCAGTTCCGCGTCCTTGCCGACGCCATCGAACTTGAGTAGCCAATGCTCGAACCCAGGCGCGGCGTCGAACTGGCCGCTGCGTATCTGTTCGGTTTGCGGATTCCAGGCGACGACTGCCTTGGCACGCGCGCCGCCGGCCGAGGTGCCGACCCGGATGATGTTGGCCAACGCGGCCTGGGCATGAACATCGCCGGACAAGTCGCCATGGACGACCTTGCGCGCCGCCTCCACCAGGTTTTTCATTTCGAGGGGTTCGGCACTTTCTCGATGGGCACCGCGCGCAGGTTTGAACTCCAGCGCGCCCATGCCACGTTTGCCCATGTAGGCGAGGCGGTCGAGTGTGGTGATGGCGCGTTTCTCGACGCCCTTGGCGCTCATCCAGGCATCGATCAGGGCATTGCCAAAATCATCCGGCAAGGCATCGGCGAGGAGCCCGGGTAAACGTTTATAGCTCGGCTCGGCAAGCTCGGGAAAGGCAAAGTTCTGCCGAGGGTCATCCAGCGGCATGGTCAATGGCGCCAACTCGATACCGGTGCGCCGCCAGGCGGGCTCGTAGGCGAACACATAACAGCCAAGACGCGGATCGGGTGCCACTGCACCGATGCGTTGCCCCCAGATGCGAACCTCGATGACCGGGGTATCCATGTATCAGTCTTCCCGTGCCTGTTTGTTCACTCGCCGCGCACGTTGCGGCGCCTTGGACTGGCGTAGCAAGTCAAGCGGATTAACACTGGTTTCCGGGGCCAGCATATCGATTCCTTGCAGATATTCGAGTGCTTTTAGTGTGCGCAATAGGGTTTCTACCGTCGAACCCCGCCCGGACTCGAGATTACGCAAGGACTTCTCGGAGATACCGGCTTTTTCCGCCGTGGTGCGCTGATCCAGGTTGCGGTTCAGGCGTAGCCGCCTTATCCGCTCACCCAGAAGGTGCTGAAGTTCGTTCGGGGTGTTAAATAGTAGTTGGCTCATTCGGTAATTATATACCGCTTATACAGTTTATATATAGTTAATAGGCGACATACAACCTTATTGCTACAAATTATTCGCCGCCAGACGGGAAGGTGCAGCAACAGATAGCTTGACCTGCGGAATACAGTAGCCTGTCCTCTGCTCTACCCTTTTTGCTGCGAGGAAAATCAGGGAAGAAGCAACAGGGGGCGCGTGGCTTTTAGCGCCAGGGTCTTGGCGAGGGATTTTAGGCTGGGCCGTCCGCTTACCTGGAAGACCCGACGGCTGATGACAAAGATGTCGGTGCTTGCTGCATTGGCAATTTTGAGCAACTCTTCGGTTGGATCGCCACTCAGCAGCGAGAATGCCGTTGCCATCCCTGCGCTGGCTACTTCGAATTGCTTACGCGCCGCGTCCGCCTGCTCTTCCTGCTCCTTGCGGATGTAATCGAGAAAGCCTTGACGCGCGCCTTTGGATGATTGCCAATCGTTACCAATATAATCGGGCCAGCCGCCGTCGATAATAAAAAGGCCCGTCAGGGCGCATTTGCTCTGACGGGCCAACTCTATGGCACAGTTCAACGCCTCTTGCGAGGCTTCAGAACCATCTACCGCAACAACAACGTTTTTAAATCCCACGAAGCCGCCGATTCTTATTTCTTTACCGGTTCAACGGGCGCCATCGGCGCTATGACCGGAGCGACAGCGGTTGCCGCAGGAGCAGCGGGTGCTGCCGGTTGGGCGGCCGGTTTATTCATGGTCAAGACCATGATTGCGGCAACGACGAGTACGGCCATGATAATCGCGCCGATGTCCTCTGCGCGGTCATCCTTGAACAAAGTCATTTTGCCTTTATCGCCTGTGGCGCCAATGGTTTCGCTACCTGTTTTAGCCATGATTCATTCTCCTAGCAGTTGATTTTACTAAATTGCAACCAAGTAATCTTTGATCAGGAATACCACCACCAATGCCAGTACATATTTGGTGACACCCACAATCAGGCCAAGCTTGAGCGGCGCGCCGCCGGCTTGGCGGAGTTCCTTGAAATCAATATAGCCACCGAGTCCGACCAAGCCGAAGCCGAAGATCCAGGTCATCCACAGACGCATCATTTTGACGGTATCGGAGGCTGCGGGACCGCCTTTGAGGCCCACATCACCAAACGTGCCCATGCTGGTAAGGAACACCATGCCTAAAAAGCCGAGCACGAACACCGGAAATTTCTCGACCAGCAAGGTACCCAGCCCTTTGCGTTTGCCACCTTCTCCCAATTCTGTTTTGCCGGCCCAATACCAGACGGTGACAGCGAACACGGCGAAGGGGATAGAGATCACGCGCATGATGTTCCAGACTTCCGCCACCGACGCCGCCGTGCCCGGCGCTATGTTGGGATTGAACGCCAGCGCTGCCGCCAATACCTGACCGGAATTGAGAATGCCGGTGCCGATCCAGGCGCCATACTGCAAGTCGGTGAGATCCAATGCGTGGCCGATGAAGGGGCTGATGAACATGGTCAGGACGCCGAAGCCCAGAATGGTGGCAATGGCGTAGGCCACATGCGATGCCTTGGCTTCAACGGCCGGCGAAGTGGCCACAGCGGCGCTGACGCCGCAGATGCTCAGCGCGTTCGCCATGACGCCGATCATGGAGCGGTCAAGCCCCAGCATGGTGCCGAACCACAACACCATGATGATGGTCAGGATCACGAAACCGCCTATCAGGATGATCGCCATGGAGCCGAGCTGCACGATGGCGTTAACCGTGTAGAGCGAGCCCAGCAAAATAATACCGGTCTTGATCATGAGACGGGAGAGCTTGAATCCGTCGCTCAGGACAGCGGGCATTTTTCCACCGAAAATCACATTGCGGTAGAGCATTCCCAAGATGATGCCCAGCAGAATGTAATTAAGGTGCGTGGCCTTGACCAGCCAACCCTTCATTCCGAATACGACTGCGGTTGACATCCATGGCTCGATCCAGTTACGTATCACCACCATGGTCAAAACGATCAGGGCCAGACCCGGTAGGGCGCTGGGTAGTTTGCGAAAAAAACCAGCATCTTCGTTCATGTTGTCTCCTCAATATCAACAAGGGATATAGCCATTATTAACGGCCTTATTTATTATAATAATAATGGTGCTTTTGTACCTTAAATTACATTCCAAGTCAAGTCAAAACTTTGCTGGCCAGGTAGATGCACGCCAGCAGGAGCGCCCAGACGTAACGCGGCCCGGTGGCGAGGTGGCGTGTACACCACTTCGACGGGTGCATTGGGCGCCAACACAGCACAAGGCTGCGACGCGGGCTTTGCTATAGTCGCCACCATGAAACTACTGATACTGGCCGTCGGCGACAAATTGCCCGCCTGGGCCGAAACCGCCGAAGGCGAATACATCAAAGGTAGAATCCAGCCATCATGAGCAAACCGCTTTACCTCGCCTCGCAAAGTCCGCGCCGGCTCGAACTGTTGCGCCAGATCGGCCTTCTGCCGACCGCGCTGCGTCTAGGCGCCTGGTCTCTTAATTCTTTTTAACTCGCGGGGCCTTTTTCCTTTGTGAAATGTGCTTAAGGTTCCAAGGTCAGGCGAATAACTAATTCAGTGTATTGACTCAACACGCTATCTGTCGTCAGCAGGTAAGCGGGCAAGGATTGCGCCTGTGCGATCAGCAAACGATCAAATGGATCTCGGTGATGCCAAGGCAGGTTCACCAGCGGGTAGCAATCCTCTCCCTTCACCTGCAACTCGGTAAAGCCTGTGTCCAGTGCCAGCCGATGAATATCCTCAGGCGAGAAATCAAAATCAGCACGATGCAGCGAGCGCTTGATGGCCACTTCCCAGGTGCTGGCTGCACTGAAATACACGGTATTTGACGCATCCGTTAAACCGGCAACCACCTCCGGCGGCAAACGTTCCGGAGCAAGCAATGCCGCGAGCAGCACATTGGTGTCCAGCAGATAAACATGTTCGGCCATTTATTTGCCGTGCTCGAACATATCGGCAATGTCGCCAGCACTCAAGTCATCGAATTTCTCAGGAAAGGAAAATTGCTTTTTACCCAAGCCCAACTTGCGCGGCTTAAGTGATGCACTTTCCAATGCCACCAAACGCGCGACTGGCTTACCTGCGCGGGCAATCACGATCTCCTCGCCTGCCTCCGCTCGATCAACAAAACGGGAGAACTGTGTCTTGGCTTCATGGATGTTGACGGTTTGCATAATATACCTCACCTCGATTTTGTGGACTAATGTTAGTCCGATTCGGATTTTTTAACAAGAAGCGCGCTTTAGCACCAATGATTGCCCTGTTCGGTTGTTCTTTTTGGCTGCGCCAAATCTGACCTTGTGCGAGCTTTTATTGGCTCCACGGCATGGCGTGGCTGACGCGTAATCGCCACCAGGAAAATGCCCGCACCCCACTGGCAAGGGACGCGAAATTGATTCGAGCCCGGCCCCCTCCTTTTTGCTACTGGCCCGCGTACTGCTGGTCGAGCAGTTGTATAGGACCTGGACGCTACTGGCCAATCATCCATATCACCGGGATTAACAAGGTAGAATCCAGCCATCATGAGCAAACCGCTTTACCTCGCCTCGCAAAGTCCGCGCCGGCTCGAACTGTTGCGCCAGATCGGCCTTCTGCCGACCGCGCTGCGTCTAGGCGCCGTTATCGACGAGACCCCGCTGCCCGGTGAGGATGCTGTAGCGTATGTTGCTCGTCTTGCCCGGCGCAAGGCCGAGGCCGGGGTGCAGGCCATCGCCGAGCGCAGGTTGCCGGTCCTGCCGGTCGTGGCGGCGGACACCACGGTCACGATAGACCACGCCATCCTCGGCAAGCCGGCCGACGCCGACGAGGCGGCCGCTATGCTGCGTCGTTATTCGGGCCGCACCCATACCGTGCTGACTGGCGTTGCAGTCGCCCTGGGCGGCCGCCTGGAGTCGGCCATTTCCGAGAGCGAGGTGCATTTCAAGCCGCTCTCAGAAACAGAAATAGCCGCTTACGTGGCCAGCAAGGAAGGCTACGACAAGGCCGGCGGCTATGGCATTCAGGGCCGCGCGGCGTTATTCGTGGCACGGCTATCGGGCAGTTATTCCGGGGTTATGGGGCTGCCGCTGTTCGAGACTTCCGAATTACTGAAAGCGGTGGGCTTCGAGGTACTGTAGCAGCGAGTCGAGAGTCGGCCACGCAGGTTTTGGCCGGCTCTCGACTCTCCACTATTCCGGACCAACCATGAGCGAAGAAATACTGATTAACGTCACCCCGCAGGAAACGCGGGTTGCGGTTACCTACCTGGGCGCGGTGCAGGAACTGCACATCGAACGCGCCAATCAACGGGGCCTGGTGGGCAATACCTACCTTGGTCGCGTCAGCCGAGTGCTGCCAGGTATGCAGTCGGCCTTCATCGACATCGGCATCGAGCGGGCCGCCTTTCTCCATGTCGGCGACATCTGGGACGCCCGCGATGGCGACACCCTGCAACCGATCGAGCGCGTCCTGCACGAAGGCCAGAACATCCTGGTTCAGGTCATCAAGGACCCGATCAGTACCAAGGGCGCGCGGCTTTCAACCCAGATTAGCATGGCCGGCCGCTTCCTGGTTTACCTGCCGCAGGAGACCCGCATCGGCATCTCCCAGAAGATCGAGGACGAGGCCGAGCGCGAACTATTGCGTAGCCGTCTGCAAGGCCTGCTGCCGCAGGACGAACATGGCGGCTTCATCATCCGTACCATGGCCAACATCGCCGAGGACTGCGAGTTGGCGGCCGATGTCGAGTATCTGCGCACCTTGTGGGAAGCCATCAAAAATCGCGCGGACACCAGCGAGGGACCGACCCTGATCTATCAGGAACTCGACCTGGCTCACCGCGTCCTGCGCGACTTCGCCAACGACCAGACCGACCGCATACTGATCGACTCGCGCGAGACCTATCAGCGCATGATGAGCTTCGCTGAGGACTTCACCCATAACCTGGTCAAGAAGATCAACCTTTACGTCGCCGAACGGCCGTTGTTCGACCTGTATGGCGTCGACGATGAAATCGAGAAGGCGCTAAGCCGACGGGTGGACCTGAAATCGGGCGGCTATCTGATTATTGACCAGACCGAGGCGCTGACCACGATCGACGTCAACACCGGCGGCTATACCAGCGGCCGAACCTTCGACGAGACCATCTTCAAGACCAACCTGGAGGCCTCGCAGGTCATCGCCCGGCAACTGCGCTTGAGAAACCTGGGTGGCATCATCATTGTCGACTACATCGACATGGACGTGGCCGTCCATAAGGAAGCCGTGCTCAACGAGCTGACCAAGGGCATCGCCAGCGACCGCACCCGCATCACCGTCAACGGCTTCACCTCGCTCGGTCTGGTCGAGATGACCCGCAAGCGAACCCGCGAGAGTCTGGCCAGGCAAATATGCGAACCCTGCCCGACCTGCCAGGGCCGGGGCCAGATCAAGACCGCCCAGAGCGTGTGCTACGAGATACTGCGCAACCTGATGCGCGAGGCGCGCCAGTTCGACGCGCGCGAGTTCCGCATCCTGGCCGCGCCGACGGTGATCGACTTGTTCCTCGACGAGGAATCGCAAAACCTGGCGCAACTGTCCGACTTCATCGGCAAACCGGTCTCGCTCCAGGTTGAAAGCCTGTTCACCCAAGAGCAGTACGACATCATCCTGATATAGCCGTTAACCTGGTGTTAACCGCTCAGACGGCCGTGACTACGCCCCAAGCAAAGTCATTTCACCAGCGTTTTGGCTTCCCTGGACTCGCCTGCGTCCGCCAGACGGCGCAGATACTCGCGCCAATAGACATCGTAATGCTGGCCCAAGTCATATAGATAATCCCAGGAGTAGATACCCGAGTCGTGCTGGTCGTCGAATACCAGCGTCACGGCGTACTGGCCAACCGGCTCGACGGCGGTGATATCGACATCCTTCTTGCCGACTTGCAGCGTCTCCTGGCCGGGGCCATGACCGCGCACCTCGGCGGACGGAGAAAACACGCGCAACCCCTCAAACGGTAAATTGAAACGGCTACCGTCGTTAAAGGCGATCTCCATGATCTTCGACTGCTTGTGCAGCTTGATCTCGGTCGGGATGGGCGTTTGGTTGGACAGACCGGCCATGCGGGTTCCTTGGTTGATTTGCGAATGCGCCTAGTGTGCCAGTCAGCGGCCATCAGGGCAATGTCATAGTCGTATTGTCAGGTATTGAACTCGCGCCCACACAGTATGACCCAAACGTACTACCACCCCCTCATCGACATTCAGTAAACTTCATAAACAACTTTAAGTGTTGCCCCTATCATACTAATTAAAATCAATAGACGAGTCTTTTGTTGTGTTTGTAAGTCATTGTTGTCATTAAAAAAATTAGTGTTCACTTCTTGACGTCGCGCCATTCCCTTCTCTATAGTGGGCATTAGTGGGATAGAGTGGAGGAAAATGGGATTTGGTGGGAACACCAAACCTTTGAAATCGAGATGTTTCACGGCGCAACCCCCGTTGCCCTGGACGCTAAAGCCCGGCTGGCGATACCGACCAAGTTACGCGACCTGCTGATGCAATGTTGCGGGGGTCACCTCGTCCTGACCTTGGACCTAGCTGGCTGCCTGCTACTCTACCCCTTCCCCGAGTGGGAACCGATTGAGCGCAAGCTCAATGCGCTACCCAGCTTCAATCCACTGAGCCGCCAGATGCAGCGCCTGCTGGTCGGCAACGCAACCGATCTGGAAATGGACGGCTCGGGCCGCATCCTGTTGCCGGCCCTGCTGCGTGAGCGTGCGGCACTGGCCAGGGATGTCGTCCTGGTCGGCCAGGGCAACCGATTCGAGCTTTGGAGCGCGGCGGGTTGGCAGGCGCAGTGCGACGCGGCCAGCGATCTCCCGGCCCAACTGAATGAGGCACTAACCAAAGGCGAGATTCCGGATGAACTCAAGGGCTTCTCGCTGTGAACCCGGCCCAGGACATGGGCCACACCTCGGTCCTGCTCGACGAAGCGCTGACGGCGCTAAACCTGCGATCGGATGGGGTTTATATCGATGCCACCTTTGGCCGTGGCGGCCACAGTCGGGCGCTCCTGGATATGCTCGGCCCGAACGGCCGCCTGTTGGCCCTGGATCGCGACCCCGAGGCCGCCGCCGTGGCACGGACTTGGCGCGATTCGCGTTTTATGTTTGTCCACGAGCCGTTCAGTCGCCTGGCCGAAGCGGCCCGGACGCACGGCATAACCGTGGTGGACGGTGTGTTGTTCGATCTGGGCATCTCCAGCCCGCAAATCGACACGCCGGAACGGGGTTTCAGCTTTCGCTACGACGCGCCGCTGGATATGCGCATGGATACCAGCCGTGGCTCCAGCGCGGCACAGTGGCTAGCCCTCGTCCAGGAGGACGAATTGGCCCGGGTGGTGCGTGAGTATGGCGAAGAGCGGTTTGCTAAGTCGGTTGCAAGGGCGATTGTCGCGGCGCGCGCAGAGCAACCGATTATCACGACCGGCCAGCTCGCGCGGATCGTGGCGGGCGCGGTGCACAGCCGTGAGCGTGGCCAGGACCCGGCCACGCGTACCTTTCAGGCTATCCGGATTCACATTAACCGGGAACTTGACGAAATCGTCGAGGCCTTGCCGCAGGCGGTCGATTTGTTACGTCCCCGAGGACGGCTGGCGGTGATCAGTTTTCATTCCCTGGAGGGCCGGCTGGTGAAGCGGTTCATGCGCACCGAGGCGAGAGGCGAGGACGTGCCGAAAGATATTCCCTTGCTCGCGGCGCAGTTGAAAGCGGGCCGGCTGCGCCTGATCGGCCGCGCGATCAAGACCTCGGATCAGGAAGTCGCGCGCAATCCGCGCGCCCGTAGCGCGGTGCTCAGGGTAGCCGAACGCAGCGCGGCAGGATTCGTGGAGCCAACATGCACCGGGTGAAGTTAAATCCGATCCTGGCGGCGGTCTTGGTCGGCTGCTCCCTTGCCGTCGTCACTGCGCGCCATCAGGCGCGAGAATTGTTTATGGAACTCCAGTCCGAGCAGAAGAAGAGCTGGTATCTGGATATCGAATGGGGCCGTTTGCAACTGGAGCAGAGCACCTGGGCCATGCACTCGCGGATCGAACAAATCGCCCGTGGCCAATTACGTATGTCGGTGCCGGATCTGAAACAGATTCAGGTACTCAAGGCACCGGATAACCAATCATGAGCCGCGCCCGTAACCCCATCTTGAAACTCGATCTGCAATGCTGGCGTAAACGCCTCCTGATGGCGTTGGTGTTCGGCGGATTTACCGTTTTAACGGCGCGCGCCGCCTATCTACAAGGCTGGCGCAACGATTTCCTCAACCAGCAGGGCGATCTGCGGGTCCAGCGAGTGGTCGAAATACCTGCCCATCGCGGCATGATTACCGACCGCAGGGGTGAACCGCTGGCGATCAGCACCCCGGTCGAGTCGATCTGGCTCAACCCGCGCGAGGCCGACGCCACGCCGAGCCAGATACAAGCGTTGGCCAGCAAGCTGGACTGGGATCCGGACAGTCTGGCGCGCTTGTTCGCGAACAAAGGCAAGGCCTTCGTCTATCTGAAACGGCAACTACACCCCGAGGTCGCCGACTCGGTGCTGGCCATGGCCATCAAGGGCGTCCATTCGACCCCTGAATACCGCCGTTATTACCCGGCCGGCGAGGTAATCGGCCAGGTGCTCGGTGTGACCGGGGCCGACGACGACGGTCAGGAAGGCATTGAATATGCCTATCAATCCTGGCTGGGCGGCGAACCGGGCGCCAAGCGGGTAGTCAAGGACCGCCTGGGCAACACCATCGAGGACATTGAACTGGTCCGATCGCCCAAGGCGGGCCGGGACCTGACCTTAAGCCTGAACCTGCAATTGCAATACCTGGCCTACCGCGAGTTATCCGCCGCGGTCGCCGCCAACAAGGCCAGGGCCGGCGCCCTGGTAGCACTCGATGCCCGCACCGGCGAGATACTCGCCCTGGTCAACGTGCCGACCTTCAATCCCAATAACCGCGCCACCATGACCCCGGAGCGGGACCGCAATCGCGCGGTTGCCGACACCTACGAGCCAGGTTCCACCATCAAGCCATTCCTGGTCTCGGCGGCGCTGGAGGCCGGCGCGGTAACCCCGGAAACCCGCATCGACACCGACCCGGGCTGGCTGCAAATCGGCGAAAAGCGCATCCACAACGTCCATTCCAAAGGGCTGCTCAGCGTCGCCGAGGTTATCCAGGTATCCAGCAACGTCGGCGCGGCCAAGATCGCCCTGGCCATGAAGTCCGAGGACTACTGGAATGTGCTGAGCCATGCCGGCTTCGGGACGGCGCCGGGTTCCGGGTTTCCCGGCGAGGCCGGCGGCAAGTTGCGCCCCTATGAGACCTGGCGGCCGATCGAAAAGGCCACCATGGCATTCGGCATGGGCATGTCGGTCAGCCTGCTGCAACTGGCACGCGGCTACTGTGCCTTTGCCGACGATGGCGTTCTGCCCCGGATCACCATCCTGAAGCGCGATGCCGCGCCCGCCGGCGTCCGCGTGCTGTCGGCCAAGACCGCAAGGGCGATGCGCGACATGCTGGAAAGCGTGACCCAGTCGGACGGCACGGCGCCTCAGGCCCGGATTACCGGCTATCGGGTCGGCGGCAAGACCGGCACCTCGCACAAGGCCACGGCCGGGGGCTACTCGGCCAACAAATACATCGCCTCGTTCGTCGGCATGGCGCCGATGTCCAACCCGCGCGTGGTGGTGGCGGTGATGATCGACGAACCAACCGGCAAACAATACTACGGCGGCCTGATAGCGGCCCCGGTGTTCGCCAAGGTCATGGCCGACAGCCTGCGCCTTATGGCCATCCCGCCCGACCGGCCGCTGGAAATCGTGCCGACGGCGGGCGGCAGCGCGGAGGAGCCAAGCTGATGGTTGTCGCCGCCCTGATCGCCAAATTGCATCTGTTGCCGGGGCTAACCGGCCTGACTGCCGACAGCCGCCAAGTACGGCCCGGCGATGTCTTCCTGGCCATGCCCGGCGCCGCCCACGACGGTCGCACCCATATCCCGGCCGCCGTGGCCGCAGGCGCCGCCGCCGTGCTCTGGGAAGCCGATGGTTACGCCTGGCCGAGCGAATTGAATGCAGTCAACTTTCCGGTTGCCGGGCTCAAGGCCAAGGCGCCGGTCATTGCCGCCGCCTGGTGGCAAGAGCCATCGCAATCGCTCTGGATGACCGGCATCACCGGCACCAACGGCAAGACCTCGTGCAGTCACTGGCTAGCCGAGGCGTTCGGCCGACTGAAGCGAAAAACGGCGGTCGTCGGCACCCTGGGCAACGGCTTCCCGGGCAAATTGCAGGGCGCCTGCCATACCACGCCGGACGCGGTCACGCTACAAGGTCTGCTGGCCGAATACCGTACTGCCGGCGCGGCGGGCGTGGTCATGGAGGTGTCTTCTCACGCCCTCGATCAGGGTCGGGTCAAGGGCGTGGCCTTCGATGTCGCGGCGCTGACCAACCTGTCCCGGGATCACCTGGACTATCACGGCGACATGACCGCCTATGCCCACGCAAAAACCAGGCTGTTCGACTGGCCGAGCCTGAAATGGGCGGTGCTTAACCTGGAAGACGAACTTGGCCGCCGCCTGCACCGCGACCTGGCCGGGCACGACGTACACCGGCTGAGTTATGGCCTGGGCGCCGGTGAGATTTGCGGCCAGTCGTTGCGGCTGAGCGCCGAAGGGCTGACCATGACGGTAGCGACCCCCTGGGGCCACGGCGAGTTGCACACCGGCCTGATCGGCCGCTTCAACGCTGAAAATCTGCTGGCCTGCCTGGGCGTCCTGCTGGCTAGTAACGTCACCCTGGACGACGCGCTCGGCGCACTGGCACCGAGCCGCCCGGTGGCCGGCCGGATGCAGCGCCTGAGCCACGGCGGCCGACCGACCGTGATCGTCGATTACGCCCACACTCCCGATGCCCTGGACCAGACCCTGAGCACCCTGCGCGACCTGGCCGCCGGCCGCTTGATTTGCGTATTCGGCTGCGGCGGTGGCAGGGATAAGGGCAAACGCCCGCTGATGGGCGCGGTGGCGGTGCGGCTGGCCGATCGCGTCATTGTCACCAGCGACAACCCACGCCACGAGCAACCTAACGAGATCGTCGCCGACATACTGGCCGGGATGCCGGCCGGTCAGACCGTCAAATTGGACCGGGCCACCGCCATCCGCGCGGCCATCGCCGAGGCGACGGCCAGGGACATCGTGCTGATCGCCGGCAAGGGCCACGAGGACTATCAGGAGGTCGCCGGGGTCCGGCACCCCTTCTCGGATGTGGCGGTAGCGGAACTGGCATTGCAGGAGACGCACCATGCGCTTACATGAAGTGGCCCTCGCCTTGAACGCCCGCGCCATCGGCCCGGATGTCGAATTCGGCGCGGTCTCCAGCGACAGTCGCGACCTGCCGGCCGACGCGCTGTTCGTCGCCCTGCGCGGCGAGCGCTTCGACGGTCATCGCTTCGCCGCTCAGGCCCTGGCCCAGGGCGCGGCAGCGGTGATGGTAGAGGCCTCGGCCAACCTTGATCTGGCAGCCGCCATCGTGGTACCGGATACCCGCCTGGCGCTTGGCCGGTTGGCCGCCTGGCACCGGACCCGTATGCCGGCCAAGGTGTTGGCCATCACCGGCAGCAACGGCAAGACCACGGTCAAGGAAATGCTGGTGGCGATCCTCAAGGCGCAAGCCGGCGAGTCGGCCGTGCTGGCTACCGTCGGCAATTTGAATAACGACATCGGGATGCCGCTGACCCTGCTGCGGCTGACCCCGGAACATCGTTATGCCGTGCTGGAAATGGGCATGAACCATCCCGGCGAGTTGGACTATCTAAGTCGTCTGGCCCGGCCCGATGCGGCCTTGGTCAACAATGCGCTGCGCGCCCACCTCGCTGGGCTGGGCAGTGTCGAGGCGGTAGCAAAAGCGAAGGCCGAGATTTACGCCGGTCTGAAAGCAGACGGCGTGGCCCTGGTCAACGCCGACGACCCCCATGCCGCGTTATTGCGCGATCTGGCGGGCCCGCATCGCATCGTCGATTTCGGTCTGGCAGGGGGCGACATCCGGGCGGATTACCGGCTCCACGATTTCGCCTCGGAACTGACCCTGCATACGCTGGCCGGCGCTGTCGCGCTGACCCTCAATGTGCCGGGCTTGCACAACATCCGCAATGCCCTGGCCGCTGCCGCCTTGGCCCACGTCGCCGGCGTGTCGCCGGCCGACATTGGCCGCGGTTTGGCTGCTTACACCGGCGTCAAGAGCCGGCTCCAGCCCCATGCCTGCATCCTGGGCGCGAGGCTAATCGATGACAGCTACAACGCCAATCCGGATTCGGTCGGCGCGGCGATCGAGGTGCTCGCGGCGCAACAGGGCAAACGCATACTGGTACTCGGCGACATGGGTGAACTGGGCGCCGACACGGCCAGGCTGCATAGCGAGATCGGCGCGGCCGCAAAGCGGGCCGGCATCGACCGCCTGCTCTGCCTGGGCGAATTGACCATGAACACGGCCCAGGCCTTCGGTCCCGGCGCCATGCATTTCGAGCGGATCGAGGAATTGCTGGCCGAAACCGAACAGGCGCTGGGTCCGGAGGTCACGGTGCTGGTGAAAGGCTCCCGCTTCATGCGGATGGAGCGAGTGGTGAAGTCGTTTATCGAGGCCCAGGTATGCTCCTGACCCTGTCCCAGTGGCTCGGCCACGACATCCGCGCCTTCAATGTCTTCGGCTACATCACGCTGCGCGCGGTGTTGGCGGCGCTGACCTCGCTGCTGATCTCGTTCCTGCTCGGACCCTGGATGATCCGCAAGCTGACCCTGTTGAAGGTCGGCCAGCCGGTGCGTGACGACGGCCCCCAGACCCATCTGGTCAAGGCCGGCACACCGACCATGGGCGGCGCCCTGATACTCGCCTCGATCACCGTGACCACGCTACTCTGGTCTGACCTGTCCAGCCATTACGTCTGGGCGTTGCTGCTCACCATGCTCGGCTTCGGCGCAATCGGCTGGGCCGACGACTGGCGCAAGGTGGTAGCCAAAAACCCCAAGGGCATGGCCTCGCGCTGGAAATATTTCTGGCAGTCGGTCATCGCCATGATCGCCGCCTCCTGGCTGGCCTGGATGGCTCACCTACCGGCCCAGACCGAGCTGATCGTGCCCTTCTTCAAGCACTTCGTCATGCCGCTCGGCACTGTGGGCTTCGTGACCCTGGCCTATTTCGTCATCGTCGGTTCCAGCAACGCGGTCAACCTGACCGATGGCGCCGACGGTCTGGCCATCCTGCCCACGGTGATGGTGGCCGGCGCCCTGTCCATCTTCGCCTACGTCGCCGGTCACGCCGTGTTCTCGCACTACCTCGGCCTGCCGCACATCCCGGGGGCCGGCGAGCTGGTGATCTTCTGCTCCGCCATCGTCGGTGCGGGACTCGCCTTTCTATGGTTCAACGCCTATCCCGCCGAGGTCTTCATGGGCGATGTCGGCGCCCTGGCGCTGGGCGCCGCATTGGGCACCGTGGCAGTCATCGTGCGCCAGGAAATCGCGCTGTTCATCATGGGTGGCGTGTTTGTGGCCGAGGCCATCTCGGTCATACTCCAGGTCGGCTCCTTCAAGTTGCGCGGCAAGCGGGTATTTCTGATGGCGCCGATCCACCATCACTTTGAAAAAAAGGGCTGGAAGGAAACGCAAGTCGTCGTCCGGTTCTGGATCATCAGCATGATCCTGGTACTCATCGGTTTGGCGAGTCTGAAACTGCGATGAACGCCTCACTCCTCACCCCTCCCTCAGCGCTCCAGGGCCGCAAGGCGCTGGTGGTCGGCCTCGGCGATAGCGGCGCCGCCTGCCTGCGTTGGCTGGTCGAGCACGATGCCGAGGTGCGCGGTACCGATAGCCGCGCCGCACCGCCCCATGCGGTTCATCTGGCTGAGTCCTTCCCGGAAAGCGCACTCACCCTGGGCGGCTTTGCCGCCGGCGATTTCGACTGGGCCGATCTCGTCGTGGTCAGCCCCGGCGTGGCCCTGACCACGCCGGAGATCCAGGCGGCGGCAAGGGCCGGCAAGGACATCGTCGGCGATGTCGAGCTGTTCGCCCGAGCCATCGCCGGCAGCCACTCCAAGGTCATCGCCATCACCGGATCGAACGGCAAGAGCACCGTAACCGTACTCGCCGGCCACCTGTGCGCTGCCGCCGGGCTGGACACCGTGGTGGCCGGCAATATCGGGCTGCCGGTACTGGATGCCTTGACTGAACGCGAGCTCAAAGACCGCCTGCCCGACGTCTGGGTGCTGGAGCTGTCCAGCTTCCAGTTGGAAACGACGGCCAGCCTGCGGCCGGACGCCGCCACGGTGTTGAACATCTCCGAAGACCACATGGACCGCTATGCCGGTCTGGCCGATTATGCTGCCGCCAAGGCGCGCATCCTGAGCGCCGGCGTCCAGGTCCTGAACCGCGACGATCCGGCAGTGATGGCCATGGCCCGCGCCGATCTGACGCTGCGTACCTTCGGTCTGAACAGCGGCGATTATGGGCTGCTCGAACGCCATGGGCGGCCCTGGCTGGCCGAGGGCGAACAGGCCTTGTTGCCGGTCGATGAGTTGCCCATCGCCGGTCTGCACAACGCGGCAAACTGCCTGGCCGCACTGGCCTTGTGCCGGGCCATTGACCTGCCCTACGAAAAACTGCTGCCGGCCTTGCGCACTTTCAAGGGCCTGCCGCACCGTGTCGAGCAGGTGGCGACCGTGGCCGGTCGGACCTTCTATGACGACTCCAAGGGCACCAATGTAGGGGCCACGGCGGCCGCGCTGAAGGGTTTTAGCATACCGGTCGTACTGATCGCCGGCGGCGATGGCAAGGGCCAGGATTTCACGCCGCTGCGCGCGGCGGTCGGCAATACCCGGGCCGTGGTCCAGATCGGCCGCGACGGGCCCTTGGTCGAGGCGGCCATCGCCGGCACCTGCCCAGTCGTCCGGGCCGAAACCATGGCTGAAGCGGTGCTGCGCGCCTACGATTTAGCGCAACCCGGCGATGCCGTGCTGCTGTCGCCGGCCTGCGCCAGTTGGGACATGTTCCGCAACTATGTCCACCGTGCCGAGGCGTTTATCGCCGCCGTCAAGGCGCTGAACCCGGAACCGGAGGCGGCCCATGTTCAATAACGCCGCCGTCCGCCGCACCTCGCTGGCGCCGATCGACTGGTCGCTATTGTGGACGGTGTTCGCCCTGCTCGGCCTGGGCCTGGTGATGGTCTATTCGGCGTCCACCGCCATCGCCGAGGCCAAGAGCGCCAATCATCAGTCGACCTACTACCTGATGCGCCACGCCGCTTACCTGGTGGTTGGGTTGGCCGCCGCCTACAGCGCCTTCCAACTGCCTTCCAGCCTATGGCAGAAGATGGCGCCCTATCTGTTCTTCGGCCTGGTTATCGCTCTAATCGCGGTGTTGATACCGGGGTTGGGCCGAGCGGTATATGGCAGCCAACGCTGGATTCCACTCGGGCCGCTGGGCAATTTTCAGCCCTCGGAACTGGCCAAGCTGTTCACCGTGATCTACGCCGCCGATTACGCGGTACGCAAGGCGGCCCTGATGCAAAACCCGAGGCAGGGTTTCATGCCGATGTTCATGGCCATGCTGGTAGTCGGCTGGCTACTGCTGATGGAACCGGACTTCGGTGCCTTCGTGGTCATCGTCGCCATCGCCCTGGCCGTGCTGTTCCTGGGCGGCCTCAACGGACGGTTGCTTGGCGGCCTGATCGTCATGCTGGCGATCGGCTTCGTGCTGCTGACCTGGCTGTCGCCCTATCGCTTGCAACGGGTGATCGGCTTCATGGACCCATGGGCCGATCCCTATGGCAAGGGCTACCAGCTCACCCACGCACTGATCGCACTGGGAAGGGGCGAATGGTTTGGCGTCGGTCTGGGCGAGAGCGTGGAAAAACTATTCTATCTGCCCGAGGCCTATACCGACTTCCTGCTCGCTGTGACCGGCGAGGAACTCGGCTTCGTGGGTGTCATGACGATTGTCGGCCTATTCGCCTGGCTGATCTGGCGGGCCTTCGCGATCGGCTGGCAGGCCGCGCTCATGGGTCGCAATTTTCAGGCCCTGACCGCCCAGGGGATCGCCATCTGGCTTGCCGTGCAAAGCCTCATCAACATGGGCGTCAATCTCGGCCTGTTGCCGACCAAGGGTCTGACCCTGCCGCTGATGAGCTATGGCGGTTCCGGCATTGTCGCCAACTGTCTGGCCATCGCGCTACTGATGCGGATTGACTTCGAGAATCGGCGCTTGATGAAAGGTAAACGGCAATGATTCTTGGCCAAGAGGCGACCCGCCCGCGTCCCTTGCATACCGCCCTGGTCATGGCCGGCGGTACCGGCGGCCATATCATGCCGGCGCTGGCGGTGGCCGAGGTGCTGCGCGACGCCGGCTGGCGTGTGGTCTGGCTGGGTACCCGGCAAGGCATGGAGGCCCGCATCGGGCGTGAACGCGGCTTCGAGATGGTCTGGATCGATTTCGCCGGGGTCCGCGGTAAGGGCCTGGCACGCCTTATCAAGCTGCCGTTCCAGATGCTGATCGCCTTCCGCCAGGCGCGCCGCGTCATCCGCCGCGTCAAACCCAACGTGGCGGTCGGCCTGGGCGGTTACGTAGCCTTTCCGGGCGGGGCGATGGCGGCCCTGAGCGGCAAGCCGCTGGTCATCCACGAACAGAATGCCGTGGCCGGGCTGACCAACCGAGTGCTCGCCTGCCTGGCCAAACGGGTTTTGCTCGGCCTGCCCGGCGCCTTCGAGCAAGGCATGGACAAACCTCTGCCGTGCGGCAAGGTCAAGACCGAATGGGTAGGCAACCCGGTGCGGACGAAGATCGCCGCCCTGCCCGCGCCGGCCGAACGCTATGCCGGACGCGAGGGCCGACTGCGTCTGCTGGTGATCGGTGGCAGCCTGGGCGCGCAGGCGCTCAATGATGTCGTGCCGCGCGCCCTGGCCCAGATGCGGGCCGAGGTGCGGCCGGAAGCCAGACACCAGTCCGGCGCCAAACATATCGATGCCCTCAAGGCCAACTATGCCGCCGCAGGGGTCGCGGCCGAGTGTCTGGCATTCATCGACGACATGGCCTCGGCCTATGCCTGGTGCGACGTGGCCATCTGCCGCGCCGGCGCCTCGACGGTGGCAGAGCTGGCGGTAGCCGGAGTGCCGGCCGGCTTGGTGCCCTACCCGCACGCAGTGGACGACCACCAGACCCTGAATGCCCATTTTCTAGTCGATGCCAACGCCGCGTGGCTACTACCTCAGGACACGCTGAGCGCGGACGAGCTGGCAGTCTGGCTGGGCAGCCTGACCCGGACCGAATTGCTGCGCCGGGCCGAACACGCCCACGCCCTGAGCAAGCCCGATGCCGCGCGGCGGATGGCCGCCATCGTCAAGGAGGTGGCGCTATGAAACACAAGGTGCATCGGATTCATTTTGTCGGCATCGGCGGCGCCGGCATGAACGGCATCGCCGAGGTGCTGCTCAGCCTGAACTACCAGGTCTCGGGCAGCGACGCGAGCAACAACGCGGCGACCCGCCGCCTGGCCGGCATGGGCGCCGAGGTATTCCTGGGTCATGCTGCCGGCAACATGGCCGGCGCCGACGTGCTGGTGGTCTCCAGCGCCATCAAGCAGGACAACCCGGAGGTGCAGGCCGCGCGCGCCGCCCACATCCCAGTGGTGGCGCGGGCCATGATGCTGGCCGAACTGATGCGCTTCAAGAAGGGCGTAGCCATCGCCGGCACCCACGGCAAGACCACCACCACCAGCCTCATCGCCAGCGTGCTGGCCGAGGCCGGCATGGACCCGACCTTCGTCATCGGCGGCAAGCTCCTGGCCGCCGGCGCCAACGCCAAGCTGGGCAAGGGCGAGTGGCTGGTGGCTGAGGCGGACGAGTCGGATGCCTCATTCCTGCACCTGTCTCCGGCAATATCCGTGGTCACCAATATCGACGCCGACCACATGGAGACCTACGGCCACGATTTCGAACGCTTGAAGTCCGCCTTCGTCGATTTCCTCCATCGCTTGCCGTTCTGGGGCATGGCGGTGCTGTGCGCCGACGATCCAGTGGTGCGCGAGTTGCTGCCCCGGATCGAAAAACCGCTAATGACCTACGGCAGCACCGACGATTGCACCATCCAGGCAGTGAACATCCGGGTTGAGGATGGCCGGATGGCGTTTACCGCGCTACGCAACGGCACCCGCTCGCCGATCGACATTCGCCTCAACCTGCCGGGTATGCACAACGTCCTGAATGCCCTGGCAGCGATCGGAGTGGCCTGGGAGTTGCAGATTCCCGATGTCGCGGTGCAACGGGCGCTGGCCGGTTTTTCCGGGGTCGGCCGGCGCTTCCAGCGTTATGGCGAGATTCATCTGGCCGATGGCCGCCGCTTCACCCTGGTCGACGACTATGGCCATCACCCGGTCGAGATGCGCGCCACCCTGGCGGCCGCTCGCGGCGCCTTTCCCGGCCGTCGTCTGGTACTGGCCTTCCAGCCGCATCGCTACACCCGGACCCGCGACCTGTTCGAGGACTTCGTTCAGGTCTTGTCGCTGGTCGATGCGCTGTTGCTCACCGAGGTCTACGCCGCCAGCGAGGCACCCATCGTCGCCGCCGATGGCCGTAGCCTGGCCCGGGCGGTGCGGGTGGCCGGCCGGGTGGAACCGGTGTTCGTGCCCGAGGTGGCCGACCTGCCGGCGGCGATAGCTGATTTCGTCCAGGACGGCGACGTGGTGCTGACCATGGGCGCCGGATCGGTTGGTCAGACGCCGATCAAGCTGGCCGCGCTGGGGACCCAGTCATGATGGCCGAGCGGCAAACCCGGACCGCGCCGCCACGCGGCGAATTGGCGCGCGACGTGGCCATGGGCCATTATGTCAGTTGGCGGGCCGGTGGTCGGGCCGAACGGCTTTATACCCCGGTCGACCTGGCCGACCTGTGCGCCTTCCTGGCCACCGTACCTGCGTGCGAACCGATTTACTTCATCGGTCTGGGTAGCAATCTGCTGGTGCGCGACGGCGGTCTCAAGGGCACGGCGATCTGTCTGCATGGCGTTGTCAACCGGATCCAGTTGGAGACGGCCGGGGACATGGCGCGCGCCGGCCAGGGCGTCATTTATGCCGAGGCCGGGGTCGCCAGCCCCAAGTTGGCGCGGTTCGCAGCCAATCACGACCTGGTCGGGGCCGAATTTCTGGCCGGCATACCCGGCGCGGTGGGCGGCGCCATGGCCATGAACGCCGGCTGCCATGGCCACGAGACCTGGGACCATGTCGCGCAAACGCTGACCGTGAATCGACACGGCGAACTGCACCGACGCGGCCCAGGCGAGTTTGCCATCGGCTACCGCCATGTCGAACCGGATAGCCCGCGCGACGAATGGTTCGCGGCAGCCTGGTTCAGGTTCGAACGCGGCGACGGCCAGGCCAGCCGGCGCGAGATCACCCGCCTGCTGGAACAACGAATCGCCAGTCAGCCGTTGCAATTGCCCAATGCCGGCTCGGTATTCCGTAACCCGCCGGGCGATTTCGCCGCCCGCCTGATCGAATCCTGCGCCCTCAAGGGCGTGCGGATCGGTGGTGCCCAGGTCTCGGAAAAGCATGCCAACTTCATCGTCAACCGGGGCGGAGCAAGTGCCGCAGATATCGAAAACCTGATCGATCAAGTGGAACTGACGGTGGCGGAAAAGACCGGCATCCGTCTGCAACGGGAAGTGAGGATCATCGGTGAAAAATAGCGAATACATAGGTCGGGCCATGACCGACACGGTGGTCATCGGCCGCCCTATGGCGGAGCAACGGCATGGCTGATTTCGGTAAGGTTGGGGTGATGATGGGCGGGGCCGCCCTGACTCGGTGCCCGCGTAGCGGGTTGGTGCGGGAAGGGCGGCCGGTGACCGCTCGCCGGGAGTCAAGCGTAGAGGTATGGCATGACTGATTTCGGTAAGGTTGGGGTGATGATGGACGGGGCCGCCCTGACTCGGTGCCCGCATAACGGGTTGGTGCGGGAAGGGCGGCCGGTGACCGCTCGCCGGGAGTCAAGCGTAGAGGTATGGCATGACTGATTTCGGTAAGGTTGGGGTGATGATGGGCGGTCACTCGGCCGAGCGGGAAATATCGCTCATGAGCGGCAAGGCCGTGCTAGCTGCCTTGCTGGAAAAAGGCGTAGATGCCCATGGCTTCGACCCGGCCGAGCGCGATCTGACGGCGCTGAAGGCCGAGGGCTTCGACCGTGTCTTCCTCATCCTGCACGGCCGTGGCGGCGAGGACGGCACCATGCAGGGTCTGCTTGAACTGCTGTGCATCCCGTATACCGGCAGCGGGGTGATGGCCTCCGCCCTGGGCATGGACAAGTGGCGCAGTAAACTGATCTGGCAAGCGGCCGGCATCCCCACCGCGCCGTTTGCGATGCTGGACGAGAACACCGACTTCGATGAGGTGATCGCGCGACTGGGCCTACCCTTGTTCGTCAAACCAGCGACCGAGGGCTCCAGTATTGGCGTCACCAAGGTCAAGCGCGCCGAAGACCTGGCGGCGGCCTACCGGGCTGCCGCCAAGTACGACAAGCTGGTGCTGTGCGAGCAGTTTATTGCCGGCCGCGAGGTGCAGTTTCCGGTCCTGGGCGATCAAATTCTGCCCTCTATCCTGGTGGAAACGCCCTGCGAGTTTTACGACTACCAGGCCAAGTACTTCCGCGACGACACCGTGTACCACTGTCCCGGCCTGCCGGCCGAGGCAGAGGCGGCGCTTGCCAAAACCGTCCTGCGCGCCTTTCAGGTCCTCGGTTGCAGTGGTTGGGGCCGGGTCGATGTGATCCTGGCCGCCGACGGCACGCCCTATTTTCTGGAGGTGAATACCACCCCCGGCATGACCAATCACAGCCTGGTGCCGATGTCGGCCCGTACCCTGGGCATCGATTTTCCCGACCTCTGTCTGCGCGTTCTGGAGTTGGCCCATGTGGGATAACCCGGCAATCCTGAACCGTGTAACCCGGATGCTCCTGCTGGCGGTGTTGTTGTTCGCGCTCGCCATGGCGGGCAGGCAGGCCGCCGAGACCTGGCTGCCGGTGCGCGAGGTGACGGTGAGCGGCGCCGCGCACCTGGAGACGCGTCGGGCCATCCGGCCGGTGCTGGCTGGGCTGTCCGGCGGTTTGTTCTCGGTCGATCTGGCGGCGGCCCGGCGCGGCTTCGAGGCCCTGCCCTGGGTGCGGAGCGCCAGTGTGCGCCGGGTCTGGCCGCACGGTCTGGCCGTGACCCTGGAAGAACGCGTGCCGGCCGCAGCCTGGAACGATCTGGCGCTCCTCGATGTGCATGGCGAGGTCTTCGCGGCGCAGCCGTGGCCTGGCCTGCCCCGATTGTCCGGTCCGGACGGAATGACCAAGGAAGCGGCCCGGCGCTATGGCGAATTCGCCTCGGCCCTGGCGCCGGGGGGCTGGCGGATCACGGCGGTCCAGGTCGATGCACGACATACCTGGACGGTTGCCCTGGCCGGGGGACCGACCGTCGAGCTGGGCCACGACCGGCTGGCCGAACGGCTCAAACGCTTTGTCGCCTTTTACCCCCTGGTGGCGAGCCGGATGGCGGCCATCCGTCGGGTTGACATGCGTTACCCGAACGGCTTCGCCGTCCAGGGCGAGGGGGGCCAGAACGGCTCGGCGGAGAAACAGCGGACATAAGTTTAGCGAGTGTGAACAAGATGCGAGACAGCAAAGAGCTGATTGTCGGCCTGGATATCGGGACGTCAAAAATCGTGGCGCTGGTGGCGGAGTCGCCGCCCGAAGGCGGCGTCAATATCCTGGGCATGGGCCTGGCGCAGTCGATCGGCCTGAGAAAGGGCATGGTGGTCAACATCGAGACCACTGTGGCGGCCATCCAGCGCGCCCTGGAGGACGCCGAACTGATGGCCAACTGCAAGATCGGCGAGGTCTACACCGGCATCGCCGGCAGCCATATCCGCTCGTTGAACTCCCACGGCATGGTGCCGATCCGGGACCGTGAAGTCACCCAGAACGACATCGACCGGGTGGTCGAAACGGCGCGCGCGGTAAACATCTCGACCGACCAGCAGATCATCCATGTCCTGCCCCAGGAGTTCATCATCGACGGCCAGGAAGGCGTGCGCGAGCCGCTCGGCATGTCCGGCGTGCGTCTGGAGGTGAAGGTGCATATCGTCACTGGCGCGGTGTCAGCGGCGCAAAACATCGTCAAGTGCGTGCGTCGCTGCGGGCTGGAAGTGAAGGGCTTGATACTGCAACCGCTGGCCTCGGCGCTGGCGGTGTTGAACGACGATGAGAAGGAACTGGGCGCCTGCCTGGTGGACATCGGCGGCGGCACCACCGATCTGGCGGTGTTTACCCACGGTGCCATCCAGCATACCGCTGTGCTGCCGATCGCCGGCGAGCAGATCACCAACGACATCGCCATGACCTTGCGCACACCGACTCGCGAGGCTGAGGACTTGAAGATTCGCCATGGCGTCGCCCTGCGCCAACTGACCGATGCCAGGGAGATGATCGAGGTGCCGGGCATCGGCGAGCGTAGCGCCCGAATGCTGTCCAAGCAATTGCTGTCCGAGGTAATCGAACCGCGGGTCGAGGAGCTCTACAGCCTGGTCCAGGCAGAGTTGCGGCGCAGCGGCTTCGAACAACAAATCTCCTCGGGCATCGTGCTCACCGGTGGTTCGAGTCAGATGAAGGGCATGGTGGAACTGGCCGAGGAGGTCTTCCACATGCCGGTGCGGGTCGGCGTGCCGGAGTACGTCGGCGGTCTGTCGGAACGAGTACGCAGCCCAGCCTACGCCACTGGCGTCGGCCTGTTGCTGGCCGGCATGGAGAAACACCAGTCGGACCAGGAGGCCAGGATTCAGAACGCCAGTTTCAGCCAGGTGCTGGAACGGATGAAGACATGGTTCAAGAACACGTTTTAACGTTTTTCGTCGTCATGCCCGTGCAGGCGGACATGACGGATTCGCTTTGTGATGTTTTGTTTTTTCGCGCGTAAAGGAAAGAGACATGCTGTTTGAACTGGAAGACATGGACGTACAGGACGCCATCATCAAGGTGGTCGGCGTCGGCGGTTGCGGTGGCAATGCCGTGGATCACATGATCGGCAAGGGCATGACCGGGGTTGAATTTCTGGCATTGAATACCGATGCCCAGGCGCTGCGCCACAATCAGGCGCCGCTCCAGTTGCAGATCGGCGCCGATGTCACCAAGGGTTTGGGCGCCGGCGCCAAGCCGGAAATCGGCCGCGAGGCGGCTCTGGAGGACCGCGAGCGGATCGCCGAGGTAATCGATGGCGCCGACATGTTGTTCATCACCGCCGGCATGGGCGGCGGCACCGGCACCGGCGCGGCCCCCGTAGTGGCCGAAGTGGCCAAGGAACTGGGCATCCTGACCGTGGCCGTGGTGACCAAGCCGTTTGCCTTCGAAGGCAAGCGTATACGGGTGGCCGAACATGGTCTCAAGGCACTGGCCGAGCTTGTCGATTCCTTGATTATCATCCCCAACGACAAGCTACGTTCGGTGCTGGGCGGCGGCATGAAGCTCAACGATGCCTTCATGGCAGCCAACGACGTGCTGCACAGCGCGGTGGGCGGCATCGCCGAGATCATCAGCAACCCAGGCATGATTAACGTCGATTTCGCCGACGTTCGCACCGTAATGAGCGAGGTCGGCATGGCCATGATGGGTACCGCTCAGGCCGAAGGCGAAGGCCGCGCCCGCGAGGCTGCCGAGGCGGCGGTGAAGAGTCCGCTGCTAGAAAGCGTCGACCTGCGCGGCGCCCGCGGCGTGGTGGTCAACATTACCTCCGACGACAGTCTGACGATGGACGAGTTCTACGAGGTCATGAACACCATCCAGTCGTTCACCGCCGAAGAGGCTACGGTCATCGTCGGCACCGCCATGGATCCGGCCATGGGCGGCATCCTGCGGGTCACCATGGTGGCGACCGGCCTGGGCAGTCCTTTGGGCAATAAGGCCAACAAGCCGCAGGTGGTGATCGACAACGCTCAGGCTAAGGCCAACGGCACCAACGGTTGGCCAGGCGCATTTCGTGGCGGGGCGGTCGAAACTGATTATGACGTCCCCACCCACATTCGCATTAACCCCGAGCGTGGCGGTGGTTCAGGCGCCGGCGACGTTGCGCCGCAACGAGGCATTGAGAAGCTGGACATACCGGCTTTTATACGCCGGCAGGCCGACTGAGGTTACGAATGGAGTGAATAACGCTAAAATCGCTGCATGATTAAGCAGCGCAGCATCAAAACTCTTGTACGCGCAACCGGTGTCGGGTTGCACTCGGGCCAGAAGGTGGCGATCACACTGCGCCCGGCGCCGCCCGACAACGGGATTTTTTTTCGTCGCGTCGACCTGGCCACACCGGTTTCGTTCCGGGTCGAGCCGCATCTGGTTAGCGATACCCGCCTGTGCACCGCGTTGGAGTCCAATGGCGCGCGGGTCGCCACCGTTGAACACCTGATGTCCGCCCTGGCCGGGCTGGGCATAGACAATATCTTCATCGACATCGACGCCGCCGAGGTGCCCATCCTCGATGGCTCGGCCGCGCCCTTCGTGTTCCTGCTGCAATCGGCGGGCATCGAGGAACAAAACGCGCCGCGCCGCTTTATCCGCGTGAAAAAGACCGTGCGGGTGGAAGACGGCGACAAGTGGGCCGAGATCTCGCACTATGTCGGTTTTCGTCTGTCGTTCAAGATCGATTTCGAACACCCGGTGCTGCAACGCTCCGGCACTGAAATCAGCATCGACCTCGCCGAGACCTCCTACGTCAAGGAGATCAGCCGTGCCCGCACCTTCGGCTTCATGCAGGAGGTCGAATACCTGCGCGCCAACGGCCTGGCCCTGGGCGGCAGTCTGGACAACGCCATCGTCATGGACGAGTTCCGGGTGTTGAATGCCGACGGCCTGCGCTATGCCGACGAATTCGTCAAACACAAGGTGCTCGATGCCGTGGGCGACTTCTACCTGGCCGGGCACCCCTTGCTGGGCGCCATTGCCGCCTACAAGTCCGGGCATGGCCTGAACAACACGCTGCTGTGCGCCCTGCTTGACGACGCCGAGGCCTGGGAATGGGCCACGTTCATCGATCCGGCGCAAACCCCTCAAGCGCTGCT
>JAIMKU010000013.1 GCA_020692235.1 Hydrogenophilus sp. | reverse complement strand
GAAAAACAAAATCATCAACAAGTTTTGGATATTGTTTTGAAATATCGATTCCAATTTCGCTCATAACCTTCACAGCGTATTTATTTATATCCTTTTCGGGACGAGTCCCAGCTGAAAACACTTCTATATTTGAATTTAAGTTCCTCATTATACCTTCTGCCATTTGGCTACGGCAACTATTCCCCGTACAAAGAATTAAAATTTTCATAATCTATAATTTTAAATTATTGTTTTAAATTATTGCAATCATTTTTTCAATGCTCTTCCTCGCTTTATCCATAATTTCTTTATCCAAATTTATTTCATATTTTTCATATTTTAACGCATTATAAACACCTTTCAAGGTTGTCATCTTCATATTTGGGCATATAGCTGTCTTTGAAGCAGGATAAAATTTCTTATTTGGATTTTCTTTTTGCAAACGATAAATTATTCCAATTTCTGTTCCAACTATAAATTCCGTGTTGTTTGAATTTTTTACAAATTTGATCATCTGTTCTGTTGAGCCAACAAAATCAGCAATTTCCAGAATATCTTTTGTGCATTCTGGGTGTGCAATAACTTTTGCATTTGGATACTGTCTTTTTGCTTCCTTTGTATCGTTGACAGATATCTGGTGATGTGTCGGGCAATTTCCAAATTCGGGAATCGTAATTATATTTTTATTTGTGTGTTTTTTTGCATAATCGGCTAAATTTGCATCAGGTCCAAAAATTATTGTGTCGTTTGTTATGGAATTTAAAATTCGAACAGCATTTGCCGATGTGCACGCATAGTCAGATAATGCTTTGCAGGATGCATGGGTATTCACATAAAGCACAACTGCTGGATTTTGTGACTTAAATTTTTCCTTTGCGGTTAAAATTTCTTCTGGGGAAAGCATCATCGCCATCGGGCACATTGCTTTTTCAGGAATCAGAACTTTGTATTCGCGGCGGTAACTTTCCAACTCTTCCAGCTTGAGTTTTGCCGCCTGCTCCTTACGCCGGATCATAAGCAGCAGGCGCTCGCCAGCGACCATGCGGTGCCAGGCGAGGTCGAGCGGTACCTGAAGCGTAAACTTCGCCGCCATCAGGCCGACCTTTCCCCTTCAGTCAGACCCCTGGCCTCTTCCTCCAGCATGACTGGAATGCCATCCCGTATCGGAAAGGCCAGTCGGTCGGCCTTGCAGACGAGTTCCTGTGTTTCCTTCCGGTACTCAAGCGGCCCCTTACACAGGGGGCAAACGAGTATTTCAAGCAGCTTGTTGTCCATGTTTCAACTCCAACTTATCCAATATTAGACGTTCTAGCCCATCCGATAGTCTGGCGTTAACCGCCAATACCCAGGCATCGGGATGACCGTAGGCCGCGCACTTCACCGCATCTTTCTCGGTCATGATGACGGTGCCCTTGGGTAAATCCTCTTGCCGGTAGGCGTGGTGATCCGGAAACGAGTGACGCACTATGGTCAAGCCCAGGCCGGTCAGGGTATCGAAGAAACGTTCTGGATTGCCAATCCCGGCCAGCGCATGGACCTGGCGGCCGCGAAAGAAATCGGCGGATTCCTTGTGGCTGGCGTCATGCAGACTGTAAAAGTCTTGCCCATCCAGCGCCATGGTGAAAATCGGGCCCGCCAATTCGGCCAGGCGACCATCGCCGTTAACCACCACCGCATCGACCTGCCGCAGCCGTGACAAGCCCTCCCTGAGAGGCCCGGCAGGCAGGCGCCAAGTGTTACCGAAACCACGTCGACCATCCACCACGACAATCTCCACATCCCTGGCCAGGGCATAATGTTGCAGGCCATCGTCGGCGACGATCACGTTCACCTCCGGGTGGCTTGTCAACAAGCGCCTGGCCACTTCCGCGCGGCGACGGCCAACCCAGACCGGGCAATGTGTCCGCCGCGCCAGCAATACCGGCTCATCGCCCAATAGCATTGGATCGCCATCAGGACCGACCTCGCGAACTCCAGTGACCGCTGCCCCATAACCCCGACTGACCACACCTGGGCGATAGCCTCCGGCCTGCAACCTCTCGACCAACCAGATCGTCAATGGGGTTTTGCCGGCGCCGCCGGCGGTCAGGTTACCGACCACGATGACCGGCACCGGCATTGGCCTGCTCGGTAACCAGCCCAAGTCATACAAACGCCTGCGTAGCCAGGTCAGCGCGGCAAAAATCAGGGACAACGGGATCAGGATCAGGCACCAGCCACGCCGGGCATACCAACAACGAACCAGTGATGATTCAAGGAGCCTGTCGGACTTAAAGGAAATCGGCTGCAAAACCGTCGGAACGGTCCATATTCCGTCGCTTTCTTGGGTAATAGAACGGCTATTGCACAGCGAAATCGTCGAAATCTGTCCTCGTTCAGACAATTTCGCGCTTCGATTCTTCAAGTCCGACAGACTCCTAGGCTCAAGGGCTATCAGAAACCGTGGTCTGAGTGACAAAGGTTACCCGGTTGTAGCCGGCCCGCCGGGCGGCGTCCATCACTCGAACAACGGACTGATGGGTACTTTGGGCATCGGCGCTAATGACAACGACCGGCTCTTTCCGCCCGGTGCCTGCCGTGGTCATGGCCGCCACCAGGGCGTCCACGTCATGGCCGCCAACTGCCGCGTTATCGATGCGGTAATTGCCGCTGGCATCGACATCCACCGAGATATGGGCCGGGGCATCCTTGGCGCTATCGCCCTTGGCCTCAGGCAGGTTGATCTGCAATTCCGCGAACCGGGCGTAGGTGGTGGTCACCATCAGGAAGATCAGGATCACCAGCAGCACGTCGATCAGCGGAACCAGATTGATTTCCGGATCATCCCTATCCAAGCCACGCTGGAAATTCACTTGCACTCACCATGTAGCAATTCGACGAGACTCAGGGCCTGTTGCTCCATCTCCGCGAGCA
Source organism: Hydrogenophilus sp. (assembly GCA_020692235.1). Taxonomy (GTDB): domain Bacteria; phylum Pseudomonadota; class Gammaproteobacteria; order Burkholderiales; family Thiobacillaceae; genus Parasulfuritortus. The sequence goes on along the minus strand of JAIMKU010000013.1, from coordinate 37,746 downwards.
GACCATCGACCTTGCCGCGAAAATAGCGATAGAAAATCATGCTCGGGATCGCCACCATGAGACCGAAAGTGGTGTTGTACAGGGCCACTGAAATACCATGCGCCAGCACCGCCGGGTTGCCGCCGGTGGGGGTCTGCGAACCGAATATCTCGACCATGCCGATCACCGTACCCAGCAGGCCCAATAGCGGCGCCACCGAGGCGATGGTGCCCAAAGTGGTCAGATAGCGGCCCAGATCGTGCGCCACGGCGCGGCCGGTTTCCTCCAGCGATTCCTTCATTACCTCCCGACTGCTGTTTGAATTGCGAATGCCGGCGGCCAGTATGCGCCCGAGCGGCGAGCCATCGGCCACGGCCCGCAGAACGTTGCCGGTCACGCCTTCCTTACGCAGTGCGGTCAAGGTCTGTTCCAGCAAAGAGATGGGGGCGATCTGATTGCGGCGCAAGGTATAGGCGCGTTCGAAAATGATGGCCAGGGAAAGTATGGATGCAATAATCAGCGGCCAGATAGGCCAGCCCGCAGCTTCGATCAGGGCGATCACAAAGAACCTCTTAGACGTGTTTGGATTTTCAACGGACCGAATTGTCCGTCAGCGCGCTGGCTCAGGCAAGGCAATGCTGCCGCCGGGCGCCGCCCACTGTGTATAATGCCGCCAGCCCCGAACCTGGGGCACCGGCACCCGCCCAGGCGGGCACAACTCTTATTCCAACCACATCCGAGCGAATGATACGCCGCTGGCTGCACAAAGTTCTCGGCAAACCTGCCCATCCCGCCGAACCCCGGATCTTCCCTGTCGAGCAGCACGGCATCCGCCGCAACAGCATTCACCCCTGCGCATTGAAGGTCACCCGCGTCCTCAAGGAGGCCGGCTTTGCCGCCTTCGTGGTCGGTGGCGCGGTGCGCGACCTGCTGCTCGGCATGACGCCCAAGGATTTTGACGTCGCCACCGATGCCTCGCCGGAGCAGATACGCCCGCTGTTCCGCCGGGCCCGGCTGATCGGCCGACGCTTCCAGATTGTCCATGTCTATTGCGGCCCGGACACCATCGAGGTCACCACATTCCGCGCCCACACCCCGCAAAACAACGATGACGACACCCGCGTCACCGCAGAGGACGGCATGCTGCTCCGGGATAATGTATTCGGTTCGCAGGTAGAGGATGCGGCGCGCCGCGATTTCACCGTCAATGCCCTTTACTACGACCCGGAGAAGGAAGAAGTCTGGGATTACCACAACGGCGTGGCCGATGCCCGCAAGAAGGTTCTGCGCATGATCGGCGACCCGACCACGCGCTACCGGGAAGACCCGGTGCGCATGTTGAGAGTGTCCCGTTTCGCCGCCAAGCTCGACTTTCACATCGCCGCCGATGCCCGGGCGCCGATCGCCAAGCTGGCGCCCATGCTGGAGCGCATCCCCGCCGCCAGGCTGTTCGACGAGATCATGAAGCTGCTGCTATCCGGCCATGCCGAACGTGGCCTGCGCCAGTTGCGGGCTGAAGGCCTGCACCATGGCATCTTGCCGATACTGGACTCCATTCTGGACGACCCTCCACGGCAGCGCTTTCTTCACGCCGCGCTGCATGACACCGACGAGCGTATCCGCCACGGGCAGTCGGCGTCGCCCTCTTTCATGCTGGCCTGTCTGCTCTGGTTCGACATGCAGTCCCAATCCCAGACCTATCTGAAGAATGGTTTGACCGGCCAGGCGGCCCTTGCCGCAGCCATGGACGACACCCTGGAACGACAACGCGGGATGCTCGCCTTCCCCCGTCGCCTGGACGGCACGATCAAGGAAATTTGGTCGCTACAGCCCAGATTCGAGCAACGCAGTGGCAGCCGCCCTGCCCGCCTGCTGGCGCATCCCCGGTTCCGGGCAGGCTACGACTTCCTCTCCCTGCGCACCCATTGCGACGAGATACCGGTCGAACTGGCGGATTGGTGGCGACGCTTCCAGGATGCCAGCGACGAGGAACGTGGGGCCATGCTGCTGCCGGCCGGTCAAGGCAGCGGCAAACCCCGGCGCCGGCGCCCGCGGCGCAAGACCAGCGCGCAGGAATCGGGTGGCGATGCCTGAACACCACGTCGCCTATGTGGCACTGGGCGCCAACCTGGGCGACCCGGCCACGCAGATCGAAAAGGCCTTCGACGAATTGGCCCGGCTCGCCGATACCCGTCTGCTAGCCCGCTCCGGCCTCTACACCAGCAAACCGGCCGGCTACGCCGAGCAGCCCGACTACGTAAATGCCGTCGCGAAACTCGATACCGCACTGACTCCGCGCGCCCTGCTCTGCCAACTGCTCGACATTGAACGCCACCACGGCCGCCAGCGCGCCTTCCGCAACGCCCCACGCACCCTCGACCTCGACATCCTGCTCTACGACGATCTCGGCGTCGATGAACCCGGACTGCGCATCCCGCACCCACGTATGCACGAGCGCGCTTTTGTGCTCCTGCCCCTGGCCGAGATCGAGCCCAAGCTCGACCTGCCCGGACACGGCCCGATTGCCGCCGCACTGGCCGGGGTGGCGTGCGATTCTGTGCGCCGACTCACGCCACGCGGCGAACACTGATTTATCATTGCCATATTCCGAACCGGGGTGACCGCATGTTTATGCCGCAACTCATGAAAAAGGCCGAGACCGGCGAAAAGCTGGCCGCGCTAACCTGCTATGACGCCAGCTACGCCCGAATTCTGCTTCGGGCCGGCGTCGACATCCTGCTGGTCGGCGACTCCCTGGGCATGACGATTCAAGGTCATGACACCACGCTTCCGGTTACCCTGGACCAGATGGTCTATCACACCACCGCCGTCCGACGCGGCGCCGGCAACGCATTCATCATGGCCGACCTGCCATTCGGCAGTTACCAGCAAGGCCCCGGCCAGGCCTTTGCCAGCGCCGCCCAACTGCTGGCGGCCGGTGCCAATATGGTCAAGCTCGAAGGCGGCGCGGTCATGGTCGAGACGGTTGAATTCCTGATTCGGCGCGGCATCCCGGTTTGCGCCCATCTCGGGCTATTGCCCCAATCCGTGAACCGGACCGGTTACCGGGCGCAGGCACGCGACGACAAGGCGGCATTGCAGCTCATCGAGGATGCGGCCAACCTGGAGCAGGCCGGCGCCGAGCTGCTGGTGCTGGAATCCATCCCCGCCTTGCTGGCGGCCGAAGTCACCAACAGCCTGTCCATTCCGACCATCGGGATCGGCGCCGGGTTGCACTGCGACGGTCAGGTTCTGGTGCTCAACGACATCTTGGGCTTAACCGAAAAACCACCGCGTTTCGCGCGTAACTTCATGCTCGGTGCGACCGCCATCGAAGATGCGGCGCGACGTTACGTCGCGGCGGTCAAGGCCGGTGAATTCCCGGCCGCCGAGCACGCCTTCTGAACATGCGTCTGGTCCATGGTGTCGGCCAATTGCGTCAAGTCCTGGCGGGGGAAGGCCACGTCGCGCTGGTGCCGACCATGGGCAATCTGCACGCCGGCCATATCGCCCTGGTCGAGCGCGCCAGGACGGCAGGCCAGCCGGTCGTCGCCAGCATCTTTGTTAACCCGCTCCAGTTTGGCCCGGGCGAGGACTTTCAGCGCTATCCGCGAACCCTGGCAGAGGATTGCGCCCAACTCGAAGCGGCGGGGTGCGACCTGGTCTTTGCCCCCGACGCGACCGAGGTGTACCCCGAAGCGCAGACCTTTCAGGTGCAGCCGCCGCTGGCCGGGGAGTTATGCGGCGCCTATCGCCCCGGCCATTTCGCCGGCGTCTGCACCGTGGTCCTCAAGCTGTTCGAGATGGTACGTCCCCGCTATGCGGTGTTCGGCAAAAAGGATTACCAGCAGCTTTTCCTGCTCAAGGCGATGGCCCGCCAGTTCAACATCGATATCGAACTGCTTGAGTGTGAAACCCGCCGCGCCGAAGACGGCCTGGCCCTGTCATCCCGGAATGGCTATCTGTCCTGTGCCGACAGGGCGGAGGCGCCGCGTTTGTATGCCGAGCTGAACCGTATCGCCACCGCGCTCAGGTCCGGCGCATCGAATTTTTCCGAGATTGAGGCGGCAAGCACCGACCGGCTCACGCGGCACGGCTGGCAAGTCGATTACCTCAGCGTTCGCGACCGCCACACCCTGCTGCCGCCAGTCTCGGCCGAAACGACCCTGGTGGTGCTGGCAGCGGCGCGACTGGGCGCGACCCGTTTGATCGACAACATCGAAATCTAGGCGTCTGTCGGACGCCTAGCCCGGCCAGTGTGCCATCGGCGCGCGGCTTTACCTCGCGTCTCGTACTTTGCTCAGTATTTCGACCAAGTCGTTTTCCCAGTGCAAAAACAGCGTCTTGAGCTCGGGCGCGGGGAAGAATTCGGCGAGTACACCAGGACGATTGTTAACCAGAATGGTGTTGTCCTTTTCGGCAAAAATCGCCACATTGAGCGGCAGGTAAGGGATTAGCTCCGGGTATTTTTCGACCAGCCGCGCCACTTCGTCCGCCTTGCCGTAGAACACCACTTTGTAGTTGTCCGTTTTGTAGCCGATCTTCGCCAGGCCTATATCCACGTTCTGAACCCGGGCGACCTTGTAACCCGACTCGGCAATCGAAGCCCAGGGTGTAGTGCTGCTCGACGATGGCCGGGAATAGCGGGTTCAGGGTCGTTGCCGGCACCGGGTTCCGGCCATAGTTGTAGCCGGCGCGGACGTTCAGCCGCTCATTGACCCGATATTGCGCGCCGATGGCATAGACCTCCTGGTTGGCCCAGTTCTGGGCCATGGTCAGGGGTATTTCCGCACCGCCGGCCGGAGTGAAGGCCAGGTTGTAGTTGTTCATGCTGGCCTGCCAGCCGATATATTTCAGGGCGGCGGCCAGCAGCAAACCGGGCGTGACCTGCCAGGCCACAGGCCGAGGCCATAGGTGGTCGGCCACTGGAAGTCATGCACCGTCACCTTGCCGGTCATGCCGTTGAAGGTTGCGCCGTCATCGCCCGTTTTCAGATCGCTCAGCCGGGTCCGGCTATGGTAGGTGAGGCCGACGTTCAGGGTCGGTGTGGGCTTGTAGACCAGACCCAGCTTGCCGGCGTAGCCATAGCCTTGGGCGGCGCCGGTAAACCGGCTGGCATCGGAGAAGTCGATCCGGGGGCCGCCGGGGCCAAAGGCGCCTTTCATGTCCAGGCCGGCCCAGACGACATCGACCGTGGCGCCGACGATCAACTGCGGGTTGACCTCATAGGCCAGCGGGAACAGCAGCCGGCCGACGCCCAACTCCGAGCGCACCGCTTCGTGGGTGGCCATCGCCATGAACGAATCGGCCGGGTACTCGGTACCCATGCCGCCTTGAGCATACATACCCACACCGTACGCGAAGGCGCCGGCCTTCTTCACCCAACCGATGGCCGGCATGTAATAGGCCTTGCCGCTGGAATCCGCCGTGGCCGGCCCGGCTTGGGCGCTGACGCGGGGACCGAGATAATCGAGTACCGCACCGAGCTGATTGCCCTGGGGCATCAGGCCCAAGGTAGCCGGGTTGTTCATCATCGCGGCCATGCCGTTGTCGTAGGCGAACGAGGCGCCGCCCATGCCCAGCGCGATCGGGCCGTAGCCCTCCAGGTTCATGCCGTTGGTGGCCTGAGCAACGGGCGCCAGGCAAGAAAGCGCGGCGGCGGTGAGTGCGGCCAGGCGAATTGGGCAAGGTGTCACGATGAATGCTTTACGTTGGTTCAGGACTCGCGCCCTCGACCGCAGCGCACCGGGGCCAAATGGTAAAGTAGGACCACAGCCATCACGCATCAATATTCCATATTCGCCGACAACATTTGCTGATGGCCGACGGCCTGGAAAACCATAGATAATCCGGCTGCGTCGCGTTGCCATTCGACCGTTGGAGGAAGTCCACGATGCTGCTTTGGTTCGTCATTCTGTACTGGGCCGTTTCGGTCGCCATCGGCCTGTGGGCCGGCACCCGGGTCCACAACACCAAGGACTTTGCCATCGCCGGTCGGCACCTGCCGTTCTACATCGTCACCGCCACGGTATTCGCCACCTAGTTCGGAGCGGAGACCGTGCTCGGCATTCCCGCCGCTTTTTTGTAGGAGGGTCTCCATGGTGTGGTCGCCGACCCATTCGGCGCGTCGCTCTGCCTGATCCTGGTCGGTCTGTTTTTCGCCGCGCCGCTGTATCGGCTGAACCTGCTGACCATCGGCGATTTCTACAGAAAACGCCTTGGCCGGGCGGTGGAGATCATGACCACCCTGGCCATCGTGATCTCCTACCTGGGCTGGGTCGGCGCCCAGATCACCGCCCTGGGCCTGGTCTTCAACGTGGTGTCGGATGGCCAGATCAGCCGCCTCGGCGGTATGTTGATCGGTTCGTCGACGATCCTGGTCTACACCCTGTTCGGCGGCACGTGGGCGGTAGCCATCACCGATTTCCTGCAGATGATCGTCATCATGCTGGGGATGCTCTGGATCGGCGGCGAGGTCTCGGGCCTGGCCGGCGGGGTCGGCGTGGTGCTGCAGCACGCCGCGCAGGCCGACAAGTTCAATCTGTGGCCGGCCCTGGACTTGAAGGAGATCGTCGGCTTCACGGCGGCCTGGGTGACCATGATGTTGGGGTCCATCCCGCAGCAGGACGTATTTCAGCGGGTGCGGTCATCGAAGACCGAGCGGATCGCGGTGTGGGGCTCGGTTCTGGGCGGCAGTCTGTATTTCATGTTCGCCTTCGTGCCGCTGGCCTTCGGCGTCTACTGGCGGCGCGCCACCAAGCAGGGCGCGCTGCTGGCGATCTTCGCCGGTCTCATGACCTGGCTGGGCATCTTGCTGGCCGGGTCTGACGCCCCCTTGATACCGGCCCAGTTCGCCGGCCTGCTGGCATCGCTGGCCGGTATGATCCTGGGCTCGTTGCTACCGCAATGGGTGGCCCACGAACTGCCGGAGCGCGACCTCCATGCCGCGATGCACATCAGGGCCGCCGCCCAGACCGGCCACGTGGCCCATCACGGTTAAGGCGGCGCTGAGTTTATTGGTCATACCCACGAACGCGGGGATGACGGAATCGATTAGATCGGATGTTTCCTTAACCGGGGTAGACCTCGAAAAAGGCCTGCACAAAGGCATCCAGTTGCGCCGCAGGCAGGCGATTGATCCCCCCTGCCGCCTTGCGCCCGCCACCACCTTCGAAGCGCTTGCAAAGGCTGTCGGCGCCGACCCGGTTATTGACCGGGGCACGCACGCTGACCAGGTAATGGTCCTGGGCCAAGTGGGTCAGCAGGGCGTGGGCCCGGTCCGGGCGGGCCTGGGCCAGGGCGTTGGCGTAGACGCCCGAGACCCGCCGCGCCCAGGCCTCGTCGGGCAGCCTATAGACCGCGCCGGAGGGCCGCTCGACGTAGGGCCGGGTCGCTTCAGCCAGCCGCATATCCTCGGCATAGCCGGCTCTGAGCCGGGTGAATTCCGGCGCCTCGGCAATGAAGGCAAAGGGGTCGACGTAGCCATGCAAGCGCCGGTATAGCTCGGCGGGAGGAAAGTAGAGGTCATCGACGCTGTCGCCATAGGCGTTGTAATTGAGGCACTCGCCCAGTTCGCGCAGGGCGGCGAGTTGCGCGGGGGTCAATTGCAAAGGTTCGGCGGCCCGCCGGGCGGCCTGGTGCAGGTTGTCACCGAAGGCGCCGGCCACGGCCCAGGCCCGATAGCGGCCATCGAGATAGCGATCCACCAACAGACTGGTGCAGACCTCCGCCGCCATGTCAATATGGGGCTCGAAGCCGGGCTGCACCGGCAGCTCGCCGGGGTTGTGGTGGTCGAACCAGCGCACCTTTACGCCCTTGGCGAGCAGCGACTGCAAGGCGGCCAGGTTCTTCTCCACCGTGATGTCGATGACCGTGACCTGGTCCCCGGCCTCGGCTACCACCCGTTGCAGCAGGCCGATGTCCCGCTTGACCCCGGTGATCAACGTGGCTTCGGCCGGCTCGGCCAGTCTGAGTTGGTGCAAGGCACACAGGCCGTCGGCATCGCCATTGAATACGTCGAAAATCATTGTGCTTTCTCCTCAAAATAGGCAGGCTCGGCGCCATAAACCCGATGGCACACTTCAATCACGCCCATGTCTGCAAATAAGTCGGCCATCTTCCGATATATCTTGATCGCCTATGTCGTCATCATCGGCTGCGGCAGCCTCTATCCGTTTGTCGGCTGGCGGCCGCTCTCGAGTTGGTCGGCCGACTTCCTGTTCGCGCCGCCGCCCCGCCACATTACCCGTAACGACATCAGCACCAACCTGCTGGCCTATCTGCCGCTCGGTTATCTGCTGGCGCTGAATCTGTTCCAGCCTGGCCGCCGCAGCCTGGCCATCCTGCCGACCTTGCTGGTCGGGACACTATTCAGCCTGGCCATGGAAGGCTTGCAAGTCCTGCTGCCGAGCCGCATAGCCTCCAACCTGGACCTCTTCCTCAACAGTATGGGCGCCCTGACTGGCGCCCTGATGGCGCTCCATCACAGCCGCTGGCTGCGCACCGGACAGGCCCTATACCGCTGGCGCCACACCTGGTTTCAGGACCATGGCGATACGGCCATGGGGCTTTGGCTGCTGGCGCTCTGGGCCGTAACCCAGTTCGCCTTGGTCCCGCAACCCGGGGTCGGCTGGCCGGCGATTCGCCTGTATACGGTCGCGCCGGCGCCGGCCGGGGTTCAGTTGTTCGACGCGCCCTGGTTCTTCGCCATGCTCCTGGAGCTGATAATGCTCGGCGCCTTCACCGCCTGCCTGCTGCGGCCGGGCCGCTATGTCGGCGCCATCTTCCTGCTCCTGGTCAGCGTCTTCGGCCTCAAACTGCTGGCCTGGGCCATGCTGCTGAAACCGAAGGTCATGGGCGGCATCCTGTCACCGGAGACGCTGGCCGCCTTCGTGGTTACGCTGTGGCTACTGCTCCTACCCACTGTTTCCAGGGGCCGCCGGGGCGTGGCTATCGCCTTGCTGATCGCCACCGATCTGGGCCGGCTGCTGTTTGTGCCTGCGCCCTTGTGGCCTTCCGGCAGCCCGCTCAACCTGGTCGGTCTGGCCCGCCATCTGGCCGCCTTATGGCCTTGGCTGGCGCTGCTTTTCCTTCTTCGGCAGGCGATGAATCCTCCGCCCCCTCAACCTCGTTGAGGACGGCAAGGCCATCTGTCCCCTGGCCGGTATTCAGGTTCAACACCCCCTCCAGTTTGTGCACCAGGCAATGCACACTCTGGCGCCCGGTATCGAGCACGATGTCGGCGGTCTGCATGTACAGTGGATGGCGCGTCTCATACAAGGCCTGCAAGCGTGCCAATGGATCATCCGTTTGCAGCAAGGGCCGGTTGCGGTCGTGGCGGGTGCGCAGGTACAACTCATGGGGATGGCAACGCAGATAGATGACCGTACCGCGCGCCTTGAGCCGGTCGCGGTTGAGCGGGTCGAGTATCGCGCCGCCGCCGGTGCCCAGAACGAGGCCATGGCGCCGCGACAGATCGTCGATCACGCACGCCTCCCGCCGCCGAAATCCGGCCTCGCCCTCGATCTCGAAGATGGTTGGGATGGAGACGCCGCAGCGGGCCTCGATTTCATGATCGGAATCGGCGAAGGCCAGATTGCGGTGCCTGGCCAGCAGTCGCCCGATCGTGGTCTTGCCGGCGCCCATGAGGCCGATCAGAAAAATGTTGTCGCTTGGAATCATGGCCCGATTTTACGCGATCAGGGCTTGCGCTGATGGCTGAGCAGGCGTTCGACGGCGGCCTTGAGTCCGCACTCGGGCAATTCCCGGTTGAGTTCGTCCCAGGCCGCCAGCGCGCTCCGACCCAGGGCTTTTTTTTCCGGCCGATCCGGTCGGCTCCAGCCGGCCTCGACCCGAACTCGCAGACGATCGACCGGACAAGCGGCGCTGGACAGGGCCTTGGCCGCCGTCGTCGCCAGGCTGCGCAGACGGGACGCGGCGGCGCCGTTGGCGCACAGCACCCTGGCCTCGCCATTGGCCACCGCAACCAGGCGGCAAGCGGTGGCCACGGACCGAGGCAGGGCGCGACCAAGGCGCAGGTCCATCTCCCGCAGGCGTTCTGCCTCGGGCAATAGTACGGCTAATCCTCGATCCTCGCCGATAAGGGCGCGGATGCGGCGAAGCGGCTGCTGGAAGGCCATGGAAATGTAAAAAGCCGATTAAGCTCCTATGGTAACATTCGGCAATTTTTCTCATTAAATAAGTGGTTTATACAGTTCATGTTCGTCGATCTACTGAAGAAAGTATTTGGCAGCCGCAATGAGCGTCTACTCAAGCAATACCGCGCCATCGTCAACAAGATAAATGCCCTGGAACCGGCCTTCGAAAAGCTTGGCCGCGAAGAGTTGCTCGCTAAAACGGCAGAGTTCCGCGCTCGACTGGCCAAGGGCGAGACCCTCGACCAGTTGTTGCCGGAGGCCTTCGCGGCGGTGCGCGAAGCCAGCAAGCGAACCCTGGGGCTGCGTCATTACGATGTCCAGATGATCGGCGGCATCACCCTGCATCAGGGCAAGATCGGCGAAATGCGGACCGGCGAGGGCAAGACCCTGATGGCGACCCTGCCGATATATCTGAATGCCCTGCCCGGCAAGGGCGTCCATGTGGTGACGGTAAACGATTACCTGGCCTCCCGCGACGCCCAGTGGATGGGCAAGATTTACCGCTTCCTGGGTATGACCGTAGGCGTTATCCAGTCCCAGCAGCCGCAGGACGAAAAACAGGCCGCCTATGCCGCCGACATTACCTATGGCACCAACAACGAATATGGCTTCGACTATTTGCGCGACAACATGGTCTATGCCCCGGACCAGCGTGTGCAGCGGCCAATCAACTACGCCATCGTCGATGAGGTGGACTCGATCCTGATCGACGAGGCCCGGACACCGCTCATCATCTCCGGTCAGGCCGACGACAACGTGTCCCTGTACCAGACCATGAACGTGCTGCCGCCCCACCTGGAACGCCAGGAGCGGGACATCAAGGACGATGAACAAGAGGACCAGCGCCCCGCCGTGGGCGACTACGTGGTGGACGAGAAGACCCACCAGGTGACCCTTACCGAACGGGGCCACGAGCGCGTGGAGGCCATAGTGAGCGAGATGGGCCTGCTGCCCGCAGGCGATTCGCTGTACGACGCCGCCAACATCACCCTGATGCACCACGTCTACGCCGCCCTGCGCGCCCATGTCCTGTACCACCGCGACCAGCATTACGTAGTGCAGAACAACGAAGTGGTCATCGTCGACGAATTCACCGGCCGCCTGATGACCGGCCGGCGCTGGTCCGACGGCCTGCACCAGGCGATCGAAGCCAAGGAAGGCGTCGAAATCCAGCGGGAAAACCAGACCCTGGCCTCGATCACCTTCCAGAACTACTTCCGGATGTACAAGAAGTTGGCCGGCATGACCGGTACGGCGGACACCGAAGCCTATGAGTTCCAGGAAATATACGGCCTGGAAACGGTGGTCATCCCAACCAACAAACCCATGATCCGCAAGGATATGAACGACCTGGTCTACCGCACGGCCAACGAGAAGTGGCAGGCAGTGGTCGCCGATATTGCCGACTGCCACAAACGCGGCCAGCCGGTACTGGTCGGCACCACCTCGATCGAGGTCAACGAATCCCTGTCTGAGCGCCTCAAGCAAGCGGGACTGCCGCACCAGGTGCTAAACGCCAAACAGCACGCCCAGGAAGCGCAGGTGATCGCCCAGGCAGGTCTGCCCGGCGGCGTCACCATCGCCACCAACATGGCCGGCCGCGGTACCGACATCGTGCTGGGCGGCAGCATCGCCAAGGAAATCGACGCACTCGAGAACGACGCGGCACTAACCGAAGCCGACAAGGCCGCTCGACTGGCGACTATCAAGGCCGACTGGCTGAAGCTGCACGACGTGGTCCTGGCCGCCGGCGGCCTGCACATCATCGGTACCGAGCGGCACGAGTCGCGGCGGGTCGACAACCAGTTGCGTGGCCGTTCCGGCCGCCAGGGTGACCCCGGCTCGTCGCGCTTCTATCTATCCCTGGAAGATTCGCTGCTGCGCATCTTTGGCGGCGACCGCCTGGGCGCGATCATGGAGCGGCTAAAGATGCCCGAGGGCGAGGCGATCGAGCACGGCATGGTCAACCGTTCCCTGGAATCGGCCCAGCGCAAGGTCGAGCAACGCAACTTCGACATCCGCAAGCAACTGCTCGAATACGACGACGTCGCCAACGACCAGCGCCGCGTCATCTACAGCCAGCGCAACGAGTTGCTGGAAACCAGCGACATCGCGGTCGGTATCCTGAACATACACGGTCAGGTGCTGAACGACCTGATTAGCGAACACATTCCACCCGGCAGCATGGCCGAACAATGGGACGTCGCCGGCCTGGAGCGGATATTGGCCTCCGAGTACCTGCTGCAAAGCCCGATCCAGCACTGGCTGGACAGCGACGACGCGCTGGACGAGCATGGTCTGCGCGACAAGATTGTCGCCGCCGCCCGAGCGGCCTATGCCGAGAAGGAGGCCGTGGCCGGCGCCAACCTGCGCCAGTTCGAACACGCCATCCTGTTACAGACCCTCGACAGCCACTGGCGCGAGCATCTGGCCGACATGGACCATCTGCGCCAGGGCATCCATCTGCGCGGCTATGCGGCCAAGAATCCCAAGCAGGAATACAAGCGCGAGGCCTTCGACCTGTTCGAGTCCATGCTCAGCGCCGTCGCCCGAGAGGTGACACGGGTCACGCTGACCGTGCAAATCCGCGCCGAGGAAGACGTGGAGGCGGTCGAGGCTCAGGAGCCGGAGCTGACCAACGTCCATTACCACCATGCCGACTTCGACAAAGCCCTGGCCGGCGAGGGCGAAGCGATCGAAGAAACCGCGCCGCCGCAGCCGATCGAGCGGCAAACGCCAAAGGTAGGCCGCAACGACCCTTGCCCCTGCGGTTCGGGCAAAAAGTACAAACATTGCCACGGTCAGTTGGCCTGACCGCGCTGAACGGCTTGCCTGGCGGGGCGTTTTATCCGACAATTCTTGTCAACATTTAACGGAGTTGTCGGATGCCCTACTTCATCTATGAAATCGGCCCACTGAAGATTCTGAACAAGCGCGGTCAGGCCGCCAGCTTCAAGGAGGCCAAGGCCCAGGCCAATGTCTTACGCAAGGACCTGAACCCTAGCAGCGGCCTTCAGATCAAGATGATCTTCGCCGAGAACGAATTACTGGCCGAGGACATCCTGTCCCAGCCGCGAAAGGTTGGCGATTCGCTGGCCGGCGATGATTACTGAGGAGCCGGCAATGAGCGAAACCTTCTGCGACCTGGCCAAAGGTAAGTGCAAACCCTGCGAAGGCGGCATCCCGCCACTCTCCGCGAGCGAAATCGAGACCCTGCTGAAAGACCTGAACGGCTGGCTGGTGGTCGACGGCAAGCTGGGCAAGGAGTTCAAGTTCCTCGACCACTATGTGACCATGACCTTCGTCAATGCCGTGGCCTGGGTTTCCCACAGCCAAGGCCATCACCCCGACCTGGCGGTCGACTACAACACCTGCCGGGTCGAATACATCACCCACGCCATCGGCGGTCTATCCGAAAGCGACTTCATCTGCGCCGCCAAGATCGACCGGCTAACTGAGCTTTGAGGCATTCCCGGCCATGTCCGGCTACAACGAAGACGCCTACAAAGAGGCCCGTGAATCGGCCATCGGCCTGATCTGCCCATTTGAACGGGCGCTGCTGTCGCGCTGCGTAGTCTGCGTCAAGGCCCATCGCCTGCTCCTGGCGGAGCGGGAGGCCATTAGCTGTACCGAGCGGAATGCCTGCGACCTCTGCCAGCGCTTTCACGCCGAGTTGCACCAGAATGCCCGCTTCGCCCTGCACGCCGAGCCCAACCAGCCCTGGCCATTCGGCAAGGAAATCCGCGTCCAGTGCGGCGGCGTCCTGGGCCTGGCTCAGATAGTGGGCAGCCCGGCCGGGCCGACCACGGATGTCGCCCTGTCGGTGGCTGAAGACATCCTGCGCTTCGGCGAGGTCGCTGGTTTTCCCTATTCCGAGATCATGCGCGCCGAGGTCCATTTCGAACCGCGCCGACGCCGATCATGAAGGTCGCAGTCATCGGTGCCGGTCCGGCCGGCATGTCCTGCGCCAACGCCCTGCTCAGCTTCGGTCTGGAGCCGCTGGTGATTGAAAGCGCCGCTCAGGTCGGCGGCATCCAACGGGCCAATTTCCGCCCCAACCTGTGGATGCTCGGCATCCCCGGCGAGACGGGCTGCCAGATTACCGAGCGGTTGGCCCGGCATTATTTCGATCTGCCCATCGCCACGCTCATGAACACCCGACTACTGGCCGTAACGAAGGCCGGCATGGGCCTCAACCTGCGCCTGGCCGGTCCGGAAGGCGAATCCGAACAGGCAGTGGCCGCCCTGGTGCTGGCCACTGGCAGCCGACCCCGCGTGACGCCGGAACTGGCAGTACTGGCCAGGCAATCGGATCGGGTGATCGTCGGGCCGCTGTCCGAGACCATCCGCGACGGCATCTGCGCCAGCCGGGTACTCATACTCGGCGGCGGCGACAATGCCTTGGACCACGCGCTATACTTGGCCGAGCGCGGCAACCGCGTGACCGTATGCGCCCGGCGCCAGTTCTCGGCCCGGTGGCAGTTCCGGGCATCCTGTTCCGGTCAAGCGGAGATCGAACTGCGCGCAGGCTGCGTCCCGCACTCGCTTTCGGCGATCAAGGACGGCATCTCGGTGACCTGGAACGGCGGTGCAGAAACCTATGACTGGCTGCTGGCGATGTACGGTTATGAACCAAACAGCGCAATTCTGGAGCGCTTTGAACCGGCTATCCGGCCAGGTCTGGCCGACAGCGGTCACATCCAAGTCGAGCGGGGCCAACGCACCTCGGTGCCCGGCATTTATGCCGCTGGCGATGTCACCGATTGCATCCAGCCCAGCGTGCCCACCGCCATCGCCCAAGGTCTCGCTGCCGCCAAGGCGGTGGAACAGGATCAGACTTCGTAGAGGGCAATAAGCGTCTTACGCCGCCACGCAGTCGACGTAGTAGCGCATCTGGCCATCGCTCTTGTCCTTGACCAAGCCGTGCACGTCGGTCTCAAAGCCGGGGAATTTCTCGTTGAACTCGCGGGTAAACTTGAGATAGCGGACGATGGTGGCGTTGAACCGCTCTCCCGGGATCAACAACGGGATGCCAGGCGGATAAGGGGTCAGCAGGATGGATGCGATGCGGCCCTCGAGGTCGTCGATCTCGACCCGGTCAATCTCGCGGTGCGCCATTTTGGCGTAGGCGTCGGCCGGACGCATGGCCGGCACCATCGGGGACAAATACATCTCGGTGGTCAGGCGGGCGACATCGTTGGCCTTGTAAAGCTCGTGGATTTGCTGGCATAGGTCCTTCAAACCGGCCCGCTCGTAGCGCGGCTGCTTGGCGACGAAGTCCGGCATGATCCGCCAGAGCGGCTGGTTGCGGTCGTAGTCGTCCTTGAACTGTTGCAGTTCGGTCACCATGGTGTTCCAGCGGCCCTTGGTGATGCCGATGGTGAACATGATGAAGAAGGAATAAAGCCCGGTCTTCTCGACGATGACGCCGTGCTCGGCCAGATACTTGGTCAGGATGGCGGCCGGGATGCCCCAATCGGCGAAGTCGCCGTCGACATCCAGGCCGGGGGTGATGACGGTGGCCTTGATCGGGTCGAGCATGTTGAAGCCAGTCGCCAGTTTGCCGAAGCCATGCCACTTGTCGCCGGCCTTGAGCATCCAGGCCTCACGCTCCTCGATGCCTTCCTCGGACAGGTCTTTTGGTCCCCAAACCTTGAACCACCAGTCCTTGCCCAGCTCGGCATCCACCTTGCGCATGGCGCGGCGGAAATCCAGCGCCTCGGCAATGGATTCCTCCACCAGGGCGCGGCCGCCAGGCTCTTCCATCATCGCCGCCGCCACGTCGCAGGAGGCGATGATGGCGTACTGCGGCGAGGTCGAGGTGTGCATCAGGAAGGCCTCGTTGAAGATGTCCTGGTCGAGCTTACGGGTCTCCGAGTCCTGCACCAGTATCTGCGAGGCCTGGCTCAAACCGGCCAGTAACTTGTGCGTGGACTGGGTGGCGAACACCATCGAGGTCTTGCAGCGCGGCCGGTCGACGCCAATGGCGTGCATGCCGCTATAGAAGGGGTGAAAGGTGGCGTGCGGCAGCCAGGCCTCATCGAAATGCAGGGCGTCGATCTTGCCGTCCAGCATCGCCTTGATCTCCTCCACGTTGTAGAGGATGCCGTCGTAGGTCGACTGGGTGATGGTCAGCACCCGCGGCTTGGCGTCCTTGGTCGCGAAGGGATGGTTGGCGATCTTCTTCTTGATGTTCTTCCACTCGAATTCGGACTTCGGGATCGGCCCGATGATGCCGTAGTGATTGCGGGTCGGCATCAGGAAGACCGGGACAGCGCCGGTCATGATGATGGCGTGCAGCACCGACGTGTGGCAGTTGCGGTCGACCACCACCACATCGCCCGGTGCCACGACGGAATGCCAGACGATCTTGTTCGAGGTCGAGGTGCCGTTGGTGACGAAGAACAGGTAATCGGCGTGGAAGATGCGTGCGGCATTGCGCTCCGAGGCGGCCACCGGGCCGGTATGGTCGAGCAGTTGACCAAGTTCCTCGACCGCGTTGCAGACGTCGGCGCGCAACATGTTCTCGCCGAAGAACTGGTGGAACATCTGGCCGACCGGCGATTTCAGGAAGGCGACGCCACCCGAGTGGCCCGGACAGTGCCAGGAGTAGGAGCCATCGGCGGCGTAGTGCACCAGCGCTCGGAAGAACGGCGGCGGCAGCGAATCGAGATAGGTTCTGGTCTCACGCACGATCAGGTGGGCGACGAACTCCGGCGTGTCCTCGAACATGTGAATGAAGCCGTGCAGTTCACGCAGTACGTCGTTGGGGATATGCCGGCTGGTGCGCGTCTCGCCGTACAGGAAGATGGGAATATCGGCGTTGCGAAAACGAATTTCCTCGACGAAGGAACGTAGCTCGGCGATGGTCTCGTCAGCCTCCCCGGAAGAAAAGTCATCGTCGTCGACCGACAGAATGAAGCCCGAGGCTCGGCTCTGCTGCTGAGCGGAGGAAGACAAGTCGCCGTAGCTGGTCACCCCCAGCACTTCCATACCTTCCTCCTCCAAGGCCTTGGCCAGGGCACGGATGCCCAGACCCGAGGCGTTCTCGGAGCGGAAGTCCTCATCGATGATAATGACCGGAAAATGGAAGCGCATAGCTTTAGTGAGGCGTGAGGGGTAAGAAGTGAGCAGGTAAAACCATCATCAAATCTTCGGCAGCGTGACGCCGGTCTGGCCCTGGTATTTGCCGCCCCGGTCGCGGTAGGAGGTTTCGCAGACCTCGTCCGACTCGAAGAACAGCATCTGAGCCACGCCCTCGTTGGCGTAGATACGTGCCGGCAGCGGCGTGGTGTTGGAGAACTCCAGGGTCACATGACCTTCCCATTCCGGCTCCAGCGGCGTCACATTGACGATGATACCGCAACGGGCATAGGTGCTCTTGCCCAGGCAGACCACTAGGCAGTTGCGTGGAATGCGGAAATACTCGACCGTGCGGGCCAGGGCAAAAGAATTGGGCGGGATGATGCAGGATTCGCCCTGCACCTCGACGAATGAATTCGGATCGAAGTGCTTCGGATCAACGATGGAACTGTTGATGTTGGTAAACAGCTTGAATTCGTTGGCACAGCGCACATCGTAGCCATAGCTGGAGGTGCCATAGGAGACGATCTTGTGGCCGTTCGCCGACTTGACCTGGCCCGGCTCGAACGGCTCGATCATGCCGTGGCCTTGCGACATGCGGCGTATCCACTGATCGGATTTAATAGTCATGCTAGTGGCGAGTGACGAAGTGACAAGAGGCGCATTGTCACCCGCCACTCATCACTTTGTCAGGTGTTTTGAATCACAATGCTGGGGAACTTGGCGCTGTGGTCCACGGCCAGGTCGCCGACCTTGACCGCGACCCGGCGGGCGATGGCGCGGTAGATCTCGGCGATACGCGATTCCGGCTCGGCCACCACGGTCGGTTTGCCGGCGTCGGTCTCTTCCCGGATACGGATATCCAGCGGCAGGCCGCCGAGGAACTCGACGCCGTAGTCGTTGCACATCTTCTGGCCACCGCCGGTGCCGAAGATCGGCTCTTCGTGACCGCATTGGGAACAGATATGCAGTGACATGTTTTCGACCACGCCGAGGATGGGCACGCCCACCTTCTCGAACATCTTGAGACCCTTGCGGGCGTCGATCAGGGCGATGTCCTGAGGCGTGGTGACGATCACCGCGCCGGTCACCGGCACGCGCTGGGCCAGGGTCAACTGGATGTCGCCGGTGCCGGGCGGCAGGTCGACCACCAGGTAATCGATGTCCTTCCACTTGGTCTGGTTGAGCAACTGTTCCAGTGCCTGGGTGACCATCGGGCCGCGCCAGATCATGGGGGTATCGACATCGATCAGAAAACCGATCGACATGGCTTGCAGGCCGTGGCCGATCATCGGCTCCAGCGATTCGCCATCGACCGACTCAGGTCGGCCGGTAATGCCCAGCATGATCGGTTGCGACGGGCCATAAATATCAGCGTCCAGCACCCCGACTGTAGCACCCTCGGCGGCCAGCGCCAGGGCCAGGTTGACAGCCGTGGTCGACTTGCCGACACCACCCTTGCCGGAGGCCACGGCGATAATGTTCTTGACCCCGGGGATCAGCTTGACGCCGCGCTGCACGCTATGGGCATTGACCTTCCAGGAGACACCGGCCTCGGCGGTCGTCACGCCGGGAATCGACTTGATCGTGTTCTCGACCAGCGCCTTGATCTGGTTCAGCACCATCTTGGCCGGGTAAGGCAGCGCCACGTCCAGGGTGACCTTGCCGGCCTCCACCTTGATATTCTTGGCCGACTTGGAGGTAATGAAATCCTTCTGGGTATTGGGATCGACCAGCTCTTTCAGAGCGGCCTGGACTTGCTGTTCGGAAACCGACATAACATACCTCGATAGACGAAAAAAAAGGGGGGGGTTGGCCAAGTAGGGGCGTAGCCGCTTTAATCAAGGTCACCCGGCCAGGCTTATATACCTGACGATTCTACTCGAATATAGCGCCCTTGGGCAGACTAAAATCACACGCCGTCACCATCAATCGTTCAGATGTTCGCCGATCCCGGCGAAGGTGTGCGCTACCGGCACCGTTTGAATGGTGGCGCCCAACTGGCGGCCAATCTGGGAGGCGGAAAACAGGCCGCGCAACTCCGGGCCATGGCCCGTCCTACACTCCACCGCCAAGGCATGCTGACGGCCTTGCGCCTGAAGGGTGACGACGATGTCGCCCACCTTGGCCGGGCGCAAGTCCTCCATGGCGATGACCTCCAGTTGTTTGCACGGCGTCATGATGTCTTTCACCAGCACATCGGCATGGCGTATGCCCTGGGTCTGGATTATGCGCATCGGCCGTTCGCTGCTCAGGTCAAACGCGGTAATGATGCCGAGTATGCGGTTCTGGTCATCAGCCACCAGCAACGAGCGGACCCCGACATGGATCATGCGGGTGCGCGCGGCTTCGATACTCTCCAGCGGCAGAATGGTATGGGCCGTGACCTGAGCGAAATCGGTCATCACCGACAGGGCCGGGTGGTCCATATTCACCGTTTCGGCGACCTGCTGCCTGGGCGTCACGAAGGTCGCCCCTTTCTGCAACGGCGTCGCCGGTAGAACGCGATAGCTAGCGGTCATGGTTCTCTTCTCTCCAGTTCGGATGGGCGAATCAACGCCCATTCTCGGCCCCTAATGGCTCGCGGCCGTAGCTTTACCATGGCGTACCCGGCTATCGCCCTGTAAAAACTGTCGGAGTTCCTCCAACGCCTTGCGATAGACATCCTGCTTGAAGTTCACCACCGCCTCGACCGGATTCCAGTAACCGTTCCAGCGCCAGGCGTCGAACTCTGGGTGGTTGGTCGCCCGCAGGCAGACGTCGCATTCGCGGCCAGTCAAACGTAGCAGGAACCATATCTGCTTCTGGCCTCGATAATAGTCACGCCACTCCCGGCGCACCCACTCCCTGGGCACGTCGTAACGCAGCCATTGCCGCGTCCGGCCCAGGATGCGGACATGCTCGGGCAGCAGGCCGACTTCTTCATTCAATTCACGAAACATGGCCAGTTCGGGGGTTTCCCCATACTTGATGCCACCCTGAGGAAACTGCCAGGAATTCTGGCACACCCGTTTCCCCCAAAACACCTCATTGTGGGCATTGCATAGGACAATGCCCACATTCGACCGGTAGCCATCCTTGTCGATCATGGCCGTCCCCGAAAATCATTAACTGTTTGAATTCTCGCATCCTTCGTCTGGCTTGCAAAGTCGGTCTTGGCCGGCCAAACCACAAAACCTCGCTCCGAGGCCGGGTTGCAATGCCGCATCCGCTCGACGAACACCGGCATCTCCAGGCCCAGCCGGGCTTCCAACGTCCGCGCCTGGTTCGCCAGATGGGCAAGCCCGGCATGGGGTAACGGCGGCTTGAAGGCGAGTAGTTGAATGTTGCCCTTCTTCTCGGCCGGCAAGGTCAGGGTGCAGTCGGCGAAGGCCTTGGCCACCCGGTCGAAATAGACATCGAAAAACCGATCGCTACCCCACAGGTTGAACACCGCCACGCCGCCCGGCGCCAAAGCGCGAAAACAGGCATCGTAAAAATCCGGCGAGGCCAGGGCCTCGACGATACGGTTGGCGTCATAGCCATCCACCAGCAGCACATCCAGGCCGCCATCCTGCTCGCGCACATACCGCGCACCGTCCCCGATTACGACTCGCAAACGTGCATCGTCCTGCGGCAACAGAAAAAAACTCCGGGCGGCGGCCACCACCTCCGGATTGATCTCCAGCGCGGTCAAACTGGAGTCGAGCAGGTTGCGATGGATGAACTTGGCCACCGAGGCGCCGCCCAGGCCGATCAGGGCGATCCGGCCGGGCGCCGGGTTGAACAGTAAAAAAGCTATCATGGCCCGGGTATATTCCAGCTCCAGGGCATACGGCTCCTTGATCCGCATGGCGCTCTGGATGGCCGGGCTGCCCAGGTGCAGATAACGTATGCCTTTTTTCTCGCTAATCTCGACCGGCTCGAAATCGGCTTGTCGTCGTTGTCTTTCAAAGAGGCGCATTTAGGTAAAATCAACCTTTCGATAATCTCGTTAGCCTACCATGCGCACCAGCCAATTTTTCCTCTCCACCAGCAAGGAAGCCCCAGCCGAGGCGGGACTGATCTCACATCAGTTGATGCTTCGCGCCGGTTTCATCAAGCGCCTGGGCGCCGGGCTTTATACCTGGATGCCACTGGGCCTGCGCTGCCTGCGCAAGGTCGAGGCCATCGTGCGCGAGGAGATGAACCGGGCCGGGGCCATCGAGTTGTTGATGCCCGCCGTGCAACCGGCTGAGTTGTGGCAGGAATCGGGCCGCTGGGCAGTGTTCGGCCCGCAGATGTTGAAGATCAAGGACCGCCATGGCCGCGACTTCTGCTTCGGGCCGACCCATGAAGAAGTCATCACCGACCTGGCGCGCAAGGAACTGAATAGCTATAAACAACTGCCGGTTACCTTCTACCAGATTCAGACCAAGTTCCGCGACGAGATACGGCCCCGCTTCGGGGTGATGCGGGCGCGCGAATTCCTGATGAAGGACGCCTATTCCTTCCATCTCGACGAGGCCAGTCTGGATCAGACCTACCAGACCATGTATGCCGCTTACTCGCGCATCTTCACCCGCCTGGGCTTGAAGTTCCGTGCCGTAGCCGCCGACACCGGCGCCATCGGCGGCTCCGGTTCGCACGAATTCCATGTCCTGGCCGATAGCGGCGAGGACGCCATCGCCTTCTGCCCAACATCCGACTACGCCGCCAACATCGAGATGGCCGAGGCGCTAGCACCCACGATACCTCGCCCGACAGCTACTGAAACAATGCGTGCTGTCGATACCCCGAAGCAGACCACCTGCGAGGCAGTCGCCGCGCTGCTGGGTGTCACTGTGCAAAAGACCGTCAAGCTGATCGCCGTCATGGCTGAGGAGAAACTTAGCGTCCTGTTGATTCGCGGTGACCACAGTCTGAACGAGGTCAAGACCGCCAAACTAGCTGGTTTGTCCGACTTTCGCTTCGCCACCGACGAGGAGATACGCGCCGTCTTCAACTGCCCGCCCGGCTTCCTAGGTCCGGTCGGTCTCGACCGCGCCAAGACCCGCGTGATCGCCGACCGGACGGTGGCGGCGATGGCCGATTTCGTCTGCGGTGCCAACAAACCCAAGTTCCACCTCGCCGGGGTCAATTGGGGGCGTGACCTGCCTGAACCCGATCTGGTGGCCGACATCCGCAATGTAGTTGAGGGCGACCCCAGCCCGGATGGCAAAGGCACGCTGGGCCTATGCCGCGGCATCGAGGTTGGCCACGTATTCAAGCTCGGCAGCAAGTATTCCGAGGCATTGAACGCGACGGTGCTGGATGAGCAGGGTCAGGCCCGCACCGTGGTCATGGGCTGTTACGGCATTGGTGTCTCGCGCATCGTCGCCGCCGCCATCGAACAGGGTAACGATGCGCGCGGTATCTGTTTCCCGCAGGCCATGGCGCCGTTCGAACTGGCCATTGTGCCGCTCGGCTATGGCCGCAACGAACAGGTTAAAGATACCGCCGATACGCTCTATAATCAAATAGTTGCCGCTGGTATTGAGGTATTGCTGGACGACCGCGACGAACGTCCGGGCGTGCTGTTCGCCGACATGGAACTGATCGGCGTCAGCCATCGTCTGGTGGTCAGCGAACGCGGCTTGAAGGAAGGCCAACTGGAATATATGGCGCGCACCGACACCGAAGCGAGCAAGATCGCCCTGGCTGACGTGGCGGCTTTTATCGAGGAACGCATCAAGACATGTCGAAGCTAAAGGACCTGATCTGGCTGGCGCTGTTCTGCGCCGGGCCAGCCCTGGCCGGCGCCCAACAATATGAGCCGTTGTCGGTCAGCGTGCAGGCCGCCATGTCCAAGGCGATCTCGGACCAGGCGGTGGAAACCCGGCTGACCGAGAAGCCGGCAGTCAAAACCTGGCTGGCGGAAATGTCGCGCCGGCTGACCCGCACCATCCCCGATCGAGAATACCGCGAAGACCTGCTCGCCACAGTCTATTACGAGGCCAGTCGCGCCGGTCTCGACCCAGAACTGGTCATGGGTCTGATCGAGGTGGAAAGCGGCTTTCGCAAATACGCCGTCTCGACGGTCGGCGCCCACGGCTACATGCAGGTGATGCCATTCTGGGTACAACAGATCGGCGTCCCCGGGCAGGACCTGTTCCATCTACGGACCAATCTGCGCTACGGCTGCACCATACTGCGCCACTACCTTGACATCGAACACGGCGGCCTGTTCCGCACCCTCGGCCGCTACAACGGCAGCCTGGGTCAGGCCGAATATCCCAACATGGTTTTGGCGGCCTGGAAGAGGCACTGGGTCTACGATGGCGGCTCGGTCGGTAAACAGGCCAAAGCCGCAAACTGAGCCATTGGCGTATTTCCTGACCTGTTCAACTGCGCTTTCTAGGGTAATTTGTATGCGCCCTGCGGGGCATGACTGCGTCCTTAAACCCGACAGATTCCTAGTATTGGCGCCACAAAAAACCCCGCCGAAGCGGGGTTTTTTGGACATAATGCGGCTTACTTGCCGATACCCAGCTTTTGGCGCCAACCGGGAAACAGCTTGTCGGCGTCGCCGGGGAACGATTCGAAGGCGCGGGCAAATTCTTTGTGCTCCTTGGCCCACTCGATCGGGTCGGCCTTGGCCTTCCAGCACTCATAAGCCTGGCGCAGCGACTTGGCGCCGGCCGCCGGGCTGTCGATGTGACCGTAGCAGCCGCCGCCGGCGGTATTGATGACGTTACCGTGACCCAGGTTTTCGAAGAAGCCGGGCAGGCGCAGGGCGTTCATGCCGCCGGAGATGATCGGCGTGGTGGGCTTCATGCCATACCACTTCTGGAAATAAACCGGGCCCTGGCATTCGTCGCGTTCGATCATGTAGGCGATGACCTTGTCGTCGCCTTCGCCTTCCATCTTGCCATAGCCCATGGTGCCGACGTGGATGCCGGAAGCGCCTTGCAGACGGCTCATCTTGGCCAGCACGAAGGCGGTATAGCCGCGCTTGGAGGACGGCGAGGTCACCATGCCGTGGCCGCCACGGTGGTAATGCAGGTACTGGTTGGGATACTGACGGCGGGCGGTGGTAATCATGCCGGGACCGCCGACGAAACCGTCGACCAGGAAGGCCAGCTTGTCGGCATCGGTACCAAAGACTTCCAGCGCGAAGTCGGCGCGGGCGCACATTTCGTAATGGTCGTCGGCGGTGATGTTCATGGAGAACAGCTTGGCCTGGCCGGTTTCATCCTGGGCGCGCTTGAGCGAGTCATAGACCAGCGGCAGCACCTGCTTGATCGGGGCGAAGACCTGGTTGCCCTGCGGCTCGTCGTTCTTGATGAAATCGCCGCCCAGCCAGAACTGGTAGGCCGCCTTGGCGAACGGCTCGGGACGCAAGCCGAGCTTGGGCTTGATGATGGTGCCGGCGATGTAGCCGCCGTCCTTGACCGGACGGCCGAGGATGCGCCACAGGTCGGAGATGCCCTTGGCCGGGCCGTCGTACATCTGGATCACGCGCGGCGGGACATAAAAGTCGACCATCTTGGCATGAGCGATGTCGCCCATGCCCTGGTTGTTGCCGATGGTCAGCGTCAGGAAGGAGACCAGCATGAAGCGGCCGTCGGTGATGTTGCGGTCGAACAGTTCCAGCGGATAGGCGATCCGCATGTCCTCGGTGGCCTCGTCGATGTGATAGACCAAGGCATCGACGCCCTTGGTGAAATCATCGGTGGTGGAGACTTCGACGTTGGTGCCGGTGGACGATTCGGCGGCGAAGTGAGCGGCGGCTTCCAGATAGCCGAGACCCGCCTTGGGCTTCATCTTGTAGGCGCACAAAATGTGCTTGCCACCCTTGATGAGGTCTTCTTCCTTGAGGGAAAGGTCAGAATAACGTGCGGATTGATCCATGCTTTACTCCTTGTCGGACGGTCATTAAATTCGCAGGAAACCGTGACTGCCATGTTTCCTAATGGCAACTGAGTCGAACTGTAACTGCGCCAGTCCATAAGCAATATTCACGATTTTTTATGCAAAAAATAAGTAATACATTATGATAAGTAATACATTATGATTTAACCATGTTGCATGTCACCCTGCGCCAACTTCAGGTATTCGAATCCGCCGCCCGCCATCTGTCCTTTTCGCGCGCGGCGGTGGAGTTGCATCTATCCCAGCCCGGCGTGTCGATGCAGATCAAACAGCTCGAAGCCATGGTAGGCCAATCGTTGTTCGAACAACTGGGCAAAAAGATTTTTCTGACCGGGGTTGGCCGCGAGGTACTGCGCGCCAGCCAGGCCATCGCCCAGCAACTGGTCGACCTGGAGGACACCCTGAACGACCTGCGCGGCTTGAAGCAGGGCGCGCTCACTGTCGGCGTGGTCAGCACGGTGAGCTATTTCGCCATCGGTCTGATTAGCCGGTTCCGCCAGGAACACCCCGAGGTACGCATCACCCTCAACGTGGTCAATCGAGAAGCCTTGCTGGCGCAACTGGCCAACAATGAAGTGGACCTCGCCCTGATGGGCCAGGCGCCCGAGGGCCATGACCTTGAGTCCACACCTTTCATGGAGAACCCGCTGGTGGTGATCGCACCGTTCGGCCACCCGCTGGCAAAGCGCAAAAATATCGCCCTGGCCCACATCGTCGAGGCGGATTTCGTCGCCCGCGAACCCGGTTCGGGCACCCGTGGCGCCACCGAGGTCTTCTTCCAGGCACACGGGATGACCCTGCGCGTAGCCATGGAGATGAACAAGAACGAGGCCATCAAACAGGCGGTCGAAGCCGGCCTGGGCCTGAGCGTGGTATCGCGCCATGCCGTAACCCAGGAACTGGCCGCCCACCGGCTCGCCATACTGAATGTGGAAGGTTTTCCGATCCGCCGCCAATGGCACCTGGTACACCGCCGCAACAAGCACTTCTCGGTGGCCGCCGACGCCTTCGCCCGGTTCGTGCTGACCCAGGTAACCAAGACGATTTAAGCCTTCAATCACTTTATTTTTAATTCAACGCCATGACCCCTGCCTTACTCGATGCCGCCGCCGCCGCCCTCGCCGACCTGCTGACCTTTACCCAACCGGCCGATACCGCGCTATCGACGTTCTTCCGTAGCCGGCCCAAGCTGGGCGGCCGCGACCGCGCCTTCATCACCGAGGCCGCCTACGGCGTGATCCGGCGTTTGCGCAGCCTGGAACAGGTCACCGCCGCCATCGCGCCGCGCACCCTGCTGTTGGCCTGGCTGGCCAGGCACGGCGGCCACACCCTGCGCGAGTTCGAGGCCATTGTCGCCAAGGATGAGATGGCCTGGCTGAAGGCGATCAAGGCCGCTCGACTGGACGATGCCTCGCCGGCTATCCGGCTCGACCTGCCAGACTGGTTGTACGAGCGGCTGGCCGGCCAATATAGCGACCAGCTCGAACCGTTGATGGCGGCCATGAATCGTCCCGCCCCACTCGATCTCAGGGTCAGCCGAATGAGCCGCGAGGCCGCCTTGGCCAACCTGATGAGCGACGACATAGAAGGCGCGCCGACCCCCTGGTCACCCTGGGGCCTGCGCCTCAAGGGCAAACCGGCACTGTATAAAAACGCCTTGTTTCTGGAAGGCGTGGTCGAGGTACAGGATGAGGGCAGCCAGTTGCTGGCCCTCTTGACCGGCGCACGACGCGGCGAGATGGTCTGCGATTTCTGCGCCGGCGCCGGCGGCAAGACCCTGGCCCTGGGCGCGATGATGAAGAACAGCGGCCGGCTCTACGCCTTCGACGTGGCCGAAAAGCGGCTGGCCAACCTGAAACCCCGGCTGGCCCGCTCACAACTGTCCAACGTCCAGCCGCAACTCATCGCCAACGAGAACGGCACCAAGGTTAAGCGCCTGGCCGGCAAGTTCGACCGGGTGCTGGTCGACGCGCCCTGCTCAGGGCTCGGCACCTTGCGCCGCAGCCCGGACCTGAAATGGCGCCAGACGCCCGAATCGGTGCTCGGACTGGTCGCCCGACAGACCGCCATACTGGCCTCCGCCGCACGCCTGGCAAAGGTCGGCGGCCGCCTGGTCTATGCCACCTGTAGCCTGCTGCAGGAAGAGAACGAGGCCGTTGTGGAGGACTTCCTGGCCGGCCATCCGGATTTTGCCCTCAAGCCCGCCGGCGCGGTCCTGGCCGAACAGGGCGTCGCCCTGGAGATGGGCGACTATCTGCGCCTTGATCCGCTAAGGCACGGCACCGACGGCTTCTTCGCGGCCGTGCTGGAGAAAGGCGAGTGAAGCGGCATCGTATCGGTGCGGTCTTGGCGCTCTGCTGGGTATTGGCGGCGGCCACGGCCAGCGCCTCGCCGGCACTCGAATTCACCTTACAAGGCCGCGCCCAGCTTGCCTTCACGCCGGGCGACGACGTGGGCGGGCTGGTGGTGGATACCCTCCGCCAGGCCAAGACGCAAATCCTGGTCCAGGCCTACAGCCTGACCCATCGGGCCATCGCGGCGGCACTGGTCGCCGCCCGGCAGCGCGGCGTCGAGGTCCAGGTCATCGCCGACCGGGAGCAGGACCGCACTGTCGCGACCTCACGCATCGGCTATCTGGCCGAGCACGGCGTCAGCGTCTATCTTGACGGCGAGCACGCCGCCGCGCACAACAAGGTCATGATCGTCGACAACGGCCAGCCCGGTGCCACGGTCATCACCGGCTCGTTCAACTTCACCACGGCCGCCCAGTATCGCAACGCCGAGAATCTGCTTATCCTGCACGGCAATCCGCTGCTGGCCGAGGCCTATGCCGCCAACTGGCGACGCCACCGCAGCCACTCGCTGCCACTACGACCATGAACACCATGCCGTTGACCCCGCCGCACGACCAAAGCCTGGTCGTAAACCTGCTGTCCGATCTGTCCAACACCGTTCTGCTCAGCCAACTCGCCGTGCTGCTAATTGCCATCGGCCTGGGCTGGCTGGCCACCCACAGGATCGCGCTTAACCAATCCGACAAGACCCGCAGCATCTGGCATGGCAATGAATGGCAGCGGTTTCTGCTGCCGCTGATCGCGCTGCTGCTGGTCCTCGTCGCCCGCCCCATCCTGGCGCGCTGGGAAAGCACCCACCTGCTCAACCTGGCCGTACCGCTGCTGCTGTCGCTGTTCGTCATCCAGCTCGTATTCTTTTTCCTGCGCGTCTTGCTCAACCCCGGCCCCATATTGCGCAGCGTCGAGCGAACCGTCTCCTGGCTGGTCTGGGGTATCGTGGCAATTCATATCGCCGGCTACCTCGGCCCTGTGGTAGAGGCCCTCGACGACATCGGTTTTACTATCGGCAAGCAACACCTCTCGCTCTACACCGCCTTACTTGGCCTGGTCTCGATTGCCGTTACCCTGGTCGCCGCACTCACTCTGGGGCGTCTGCTGGAAAACCGGCTGATCGCCGCCAGCGATCTCGACCTCAACCACAAGGCGGCACTGGGCAAGATCGTCCGCGCCCTGTTGGCCTTGATCGCGGTGCTCATCGCCCTGCCCATGGTGGGCATCGACATCACCGTGCTGTCGGTATTCGGGGGGGCCTTGGGTGTCGGCCTCGGCCTCGGCCTGCAAAAGATCGCCAGTAACTACGTCTCCGGGTTCACCCTGTTGCTGGAAAACTCCATCCGCATCGGCGACATGGTGACCGTCAACGATCACTACGGCGAAGTCCGCGAGATCGCCACCCGTTACACGGTCATCAAGGGGCTGGACGGCAGCGAAACCATCTTTCCCAACGAGACCCTAATCACCGCCGCCGTAACCAACCACAGCCTCAGCAACGCAGACAACATGGTCGGCATCCCGATTCAGGTGGCTTATGACGCCAACCTCAGAAAGGCCGAGGCCATCATGCTCGACGCCGCACGACACAGCCCGGACGTACTGGCGGAGCCGGGGCCGGAGGTTCGCCTGACCGACTTCGGCGACAACGGCATTAACCTGAAACTGGTGGTCTGGTTCAAGCACCCGGAGCGCGGCAACATGACCCTGGTATCCGGCCTGAACTGGGCGATCTGGGAAGGTTTCCAGCGGGAAGGCATCGAAATACCGTTCCCGCAGCGGGTGGTGCATATCGTCGGCACTGACACCGACTCAAACCATTGATTGCCTTCGATCAGGGTGGTCTTTCAGGCCGGCTATGACCCGTAAGGTCGCATACGCGGCAGGCGGATGTACCAGCGGATCGCCGCCAGGCGGATGGCCACCACCAGGGTCATGGCCGCGATCAGCGCCAGATTGTGGGTCACGCCAAGACGATCCAGGGCAATGAGCAGAAAGGCGCCCAGCAGCGAGGCCGTGGCATAGATATAGATGTCGGTGCGCAGGATCAACGGCACCTCGTTGCACAGTATGTCGCGGATGACGCCGCCGAACACCCCGGTGACGACACCCATGAGGGCGGCGATAAACCAATGGATATTTGCCCCCAGCGCGATGCTGGTGCCGATCACGGTAAACAGGGCCAGGCCGATGGCATCCGGCAGCAAAAAGAAATCCATAGGGATGGCCAACCGGCGTTCAAGGAAGAAGGTGAGCGTGGCGGCGGCCATGCCGACGACCACATAGAGCGGATCGTGGATCCAGTAGACCGGCAACCGGCCTAGCAGAATATCGCGCATGGTACCGCCGCCGATCCCGGCAATGATCGCGACGACCACGACACCAAACAGATCGAGTTCGCGCCGCCGCGCCTCCAGCGTGGCGGTGATCGCGCACACCCCAACAGCGCACAAGTCCAATAGGTAGATCAGGCTCATATCCAGTCCGATTCGACAGCCGCGCATTATACGGTCCGGATTCGCCAGGCGGGCCGCCGGCCGCCTGCGGCAGCTACCAAGTGCGATCAGCTCGAGATGGCCTTGGCCAGGTCATGCAATCGGCCGATAAGTTCGTCCCGCAGCGCCGTCAGTTCTGCCATGCGCGCGTGGGCTTCGCCATTCCGTCCGCCCCGGCAAAGACCGCCGATCTCATCGCCCAGGGCGTGGATGCGCAGATGCAGCGGGTCGATGACCCGGAACTCATCCCGGCCGCCGTAATGCAGCCGGCCGGGGCCGTGATACCAGCGCCCGAAACGGCACTGAAGCGGGTCCATGGGCGGCGGCGGGGCGGCGTCCGGCGAGTTGCGGTCAAGACAGGCTTGCAGGTTTTCGACCCAGATTCGGTGATCCATCTCGGCGCCGAGCAACACCGCATCGTCCCGCGACCAGACCGCGTGCGCCTGCTGCCACAACGGATCGGGCCGCCAGTCCTTGACCCAGCCGGGTATGTCCGACGCGGGCATGGGCCTGGCAATGTAGTAACCCTGGCACAGGGGGCAACCCAGATGGATGAGCATGGCGCCCTGCTCCACCGTTTCCACGCCTTCGGCGATCACGCTGATGTGAAAGGCATCGGCCAGACCGATGACGCCCTCGACGATGGCCAGATCGTCCGCGTCGCTCAGCATGTTGCAGACGAAGGAGCGGTCGATCTTGAGGAGGTCGGCGGGCAGGCGCTTGAGGTAGGTCAGTGAGGAATAGCCGGTACCGAAGTCGTCCAGCGCGACCGTTACGCCAAGACGCTGGCAGGCATCGATCAGGTGGGAGATATGTTCGATGTCGTCGAGCGCCGCGCTCTCCAGCACCTCCAGTTCGAGCCGGCTGTCCGGCGTGTCTGGATGTCTGTGGATCAGTTCCTGGAGGCGCTCGGCGAAGTCGATGCGGGCTAGGTGCGGCGGCGCGATGTTGACCGCCACCGGCAGGTCCAGGCCAATGGTGCGCCAGGCGTCCATCTGGGAAAGCGCTTGATCGATTACCCATTCGCCGAGTCGGATTTCCAGCTCGCTGCCAGCCATCGACGGCAGGAAGTCGGCAGGCTCGACCAGGCCGCGTTCCGGATGGCGCCAACGGATCAGCGCCTCGACGCCGCTCACCGTGCCGGCGCGCATATTCACCTTGGGCTGGTAGTAGAGGCAGAACTCGCCTTGATCGAGCGCTGTCTCCAGCCGGTCCAGTAAGGCGCGCCGCTCGTGCGCGGCATGGTCTTGTCGTGGGTCAAACAGGTGGTAGCGGTTGTGCCCCGCCTCCTTGGCCGCGTACAGGGCCTGATCGGCGTGGCGCAGCAGGGTGTCGGCGTCCGCCCTGTCGTCGGGGAAGAGCGTGACGCCGATGCTGGCGGTGATCGTCAAATCGGCGGCATTAATGACCACGGGCCGCGCCACAGTCTGCAATAAGCGCAGCAAGGCGGCTTCGCATTCCTCCATGTCGGCCAGGTTCGCCAGCAGCAGGACGAACTCGTCGCCGCCCATTCTGGCCACGGTATCACCACCCCGCACCGTGTCGACGAGCCGCTCGGCAATGACGACCAGGAGGCGGTCACCGGTGGCGTGGCCATGGCTGTCGTTGACTTGTTTGAAACCATCGAGGTCGATATAACAGACCGCCAGCTTTGCCCCCGAGCGCGCGGCCTGGGCCTGCGCCACCTCCATGCGGTCGGCGAGCAGCGCCCGGTTGGGCAGCCCGGTGAGCGGATCATGGTGTGCCAGGTGCTGAAGCCGCACCGAGGCCTGGCGCAATTCAATGTCCCGCTTGCGCTCGCGCCGGAACCAGAAGCCCATCCCCAGCAGGCCGAACAGCCATATCCCGCCGTGCGAAGCAAACAGCAGGTTCTTGTGCGATTGTGCGACTGCGGAAAAGGGTTCCAGTGGCAGTTTAATGTCAATGCCGCCGCGCAGGTCACCCACTCTGTCACCCTGCTGCTCATGGCACTTGAGGCATTCTTTGACCACCAGGATAGGCCGCAACACCCTGACATAGTGTTTGCCGTCGATCTGCTGCACCGCCACCCGCTCCCGGCTCAGCCGCTCGAAGTCGTGCAATGCCTTCGCCTCCCAGGCGTCCGGGGCATTGTTCGGGTTGACCGGTTTCAGGCTGGTGATGCGCGAGCGGGCCCCGGTTCCGCCGGGGAAATCATGCTGCAACTGGCGCAGCATGTAGGCCGAATTCATCAGGGTGAGTTTGAGGCCGGTGGTGGTGACGACATCCCGACCGGGGACGTTGAGATAGGGATTGGGCGGGGTATGCTTAGTGACCGGCACATAGACGCCGCCGTGCGAGGCCCCCCACTCGCGGAAAGCGACGTCCTTGTCGATGGCAGCGCGGGGCGGCGGAGATCGCCGTTGCCAATGTCGCATCGTCCACCTGTTTCAGATTCCAGGTCAGCGACAGGCTAGCCAGCAGACTCCAAATAACAGCCATGACGGCGAATTTCAGCGTCGGGGACGGTACGGTGACAGGCAGTGCGGCGGTGACCATGGCCGGGATTCTAAACCCGGCACGCAGCCAGTAAAATGGCGGCGCTTGGGTCCGGCGGCAATATTCGAGTAGCCTTGGCGAATGACCGACTCGCCACGCCCCTTCGACCCCGCGCCGATACTGGCGACGCTGCCCGCCCTGCCCGGCGTCTACCGGATGCTGGGCGAGGCCGGCGCGGTGTTGTATGTGGGCAAGGCGCGCGACCTGAAGAAGCGGGTGTCGAGCTATTTCCAGAAGTCCGACCATAGCCCACGCATCCGTCTGATGGTGGCGAACATCCGTGACATTCAGACCACCGTCACCCGCTCGGAGTCCGAGGCGCTGTTGCTGGAGAATAACCTCATCAAGGGCCTCGCGCCCAAATACAACATCCTGTTCCGCGACGACAAGTCGTATCCGTTTGTGCTGCTGACCGGCCATGCCTTTCCCCGGCTGGGTTATTTCCGGGGTACGCCTGATAAGCGCGACCGGGCCTTCGGGCCGTTTCCAAATTCGTATGCGGTGCGCGAGAGCCTGCAAATACTGCAAAAGATATTCCGCCTGAGAACCTGCGAGGACACGGTGTTCGGCAACCGTTCGCGGCCCTGTCTGTTGCACCAGATCAAGCGTTGCAGCGGGCCGTGCGTGGGCTTGATTTCGCAGGCGGACTACGCCCGCGACGTGGACAACGCAACGTTGTTTCTGCAAGGCAAGGACACCAAGTTGCTGGCCGATCTGATGACCAAGATGGCGACGGCCGCCGCCGATCTGCGCTTCGAGGACGCGGCGCTGTGCCGCGACCAGGCACAGGCCCTGGCGCGGGTACGCGAGAAGCAGTTTGTCGAGAGCCAAGGGGCACAGGATGCCGACGTGGTCGGCCTGGCCCTGAAGGGCGACGCCGCCTGCGTCTACCTGATGATGATCCGGGCCGGGCGCAACCTGGGCGGCAAGGCATTTTTTCCGAGCAACGTCGACCAGGCCGAACCGGCCCTGGTGTTGGAGGCATTCCTGTCCCAGCACTATGCCGACCGCCCGGTGCCGGCGCTGCTGTTGCTGGGCGCCGAGGTCGAAGGCATAACGGATTGGCTGACCGAGGTGGCCGGGCACAGGGTTCGGGTGGTCGCCAAAGCGATCGGCGAGCGGCGCAACTGGCTGCGCATGGCCGAGCATAATGCCGAGCTGGCGCTGATTGCCCGCGAGGGCCGGCGCGCAGGTCAGGAGCAGCGCCTGGCGACGTTGAACGAAGCGCTCGGCGAAACGAATATCCAGCGTATCGAGTGTTTCGATGTCAGCCACACACTGGGCGAGGCGACGGTGGTGTCCTGCGTGGTCTACGACAATGGCGCCATGAAGTCGTCGGACTACCGTCGTTTCAACATCGACACGCCGACACCGGGCGATGATTATTACGCCATGCGCGATGCGCTGAGCCGGCGTTATTCGCGGCTGGCCAAGGGCGAGGGCAAGCTGCCCGACCTGCTGTTGATCGACGGCGGCCGCGGCCAGCTCAACGTGGCGCTGGCGGTGCTCAACGAACTGGGCCTGGGCCAGATCGCCCTGCTCGGCGTGGCCAAGGGCGAAGCGCGCAAGCCAGGCCTGGAGCAGTTGATACTGCCCGACGAGAAAGAGCCTTTGCGCCTGCCGCCCGATCACCCGGCGTTGCACCTGATCCAGGAGGTGCGCGACGAAGCGCACCGCTTCGCCATCACCGGCCACCGTGCTCAGCGGGCCAAAAAGCGCACCACGTCGAGTCTGGAGGACATCCCCGGCATCGGTCCGAAGCGCCGGCAACGGCTGTTGCAGACCTTCGGCGGCCTGCGCGGCATCCAGTCGGCCGGCATCGAGGAGATAGCCCAGGTCGAAGGCATGAGCCGGGAACTGGCGGAAAAGCTCTATCGGGCATTACACTGACGCATGGCCTTCAATCTGCCCAATATCCTCACCTGGCTGCGCATCTGTCTGATCCCGCTATTCGTGGCGGCGTTCTACCTGCCCGACGGTTGGCTGCCGGCGCACCTGGTCAATGTCATCGCCACCGGCCTGTTCGCACTGGCCTCGGCGACCGACTGGCTGGATGGTTATCTGGCCCGGCGGCTCAACCAAACCTCGGCCTTCGGCGCCTTTCTCGACCCGGTGGCCGACAAGTTGATGGTGGCGGCAGCGTTGATCGTCCTGGTCGACCTGCAACGGGCCGGCATTGCCGCGTCGCTGATTATCATCGGCCGCGAGATCGCCATTTCCGCGCTGCGCGAGTGGATGGCCAAGGAGGGCAAGTCAGGCAGCGTGGCAGTCTCCTTCATCGGCAAGCTAAAAACCTCCGCACAGATGTTCGCCATCCTGCTGTTGCTATTCCACGATCCGCTGCTCGGTCTTGACTGCCAGCAGATCGGCGGTTGGCTGCTCAACCTCGCCGCCTTCCTGACCCTGTGGTCCATGTTCCATTACCTGCGCATGGCCTGGCTGGCCATGAAACACCAGACCGCCTGATCGCCATGACCGAACGCCACATCATCACCGCCCGCCCGGTCACCGACGTGCCGCCCGTGGTCGAGGAGACCCTCGGCGACGACGAACGCGCCGCACTCAAAACCCGCATCAAGCAATTGCTGCGGGCACGGGACGCCATCCTGTTGGCCCACTACTACACCTCGGGCGACTTGCAGGACCTGGCCATCGAGACCAGCGGCTGCGTCTCGGATTCGCTGGAGATGGCGCGTTTCGGTCATGCCGCCACGGCGAAGACGCTGATCGTCGCCGGCGTCCGTTTCATGGGCGAGACGGCCAAGATACTCA
Organism: Hydrogenophilus sp.; assembly: GCA_020692235.1. Taxonomy (GTDB): domain Bacteria; phylum Pseudomonadota; class Gammaproteobacteria; order Burkholderiales; family Thiobacillaceae; genus Parasulfuritortus. Next base: position 2,526 of record JAIMKU010000013.1, on the reverse strand, counting down.
ACCCGGAAAAACGGGTGTTGATGCCGGACCTCCATGCCGAGTGCTCGCTCGACCTGTCCTGCCCGGCCGACGACTTCGCCGAGTTCTGCGCCCAGCACCCGGAGCGCACCGTGGTGGTCTACGCCAACACCTCGGCGGCGGTGAAGGCGCGCGCCGACTGGATGGTCACCTCCAGCATCGCCGTGCCGGTCGTCCGTCACCTGCACGCACAGGGCCGGAAGATACTCTGGGCGCCGGACCGCTATCTGGGCGACTATGTACAGAAGGCCACTGGCGCCGACATGATCCTCTGGCAGGGTTCCTGCGTCGTGCATGAGCGATTCAAGGCCGAGGGTATCCGCGACCTGAAGCGGGAGCATCCGGAGGCGGCCGTGTTGGTACACCCCGAATCGCCGGCCGAGGTGATCGCCCTGGCCGACGTGGTCGGCTCCACGACGCAGATCATCAACGCTGTGCGTGATCTGCCCCAGCCGACCTTCATCGTCGCCACCGACAACGGCATCTTCCACAAGATGCGCGAGGTGGCGCCGGGCAAGCTGCTGCTTGAGGCCCCCAGCGGTGGTCGTGGCGCCACCTGCGTGTCCTGCGCCCATTGCCCGTGGATGGCGATGAACGGTCTCAGAAGCTTGTGCCATGCGCTGGAAACGGGGGCCAACGAAATCCTCGTGGATGAGGCCATCCGGACCCAGGCGGTGCGTTCCATCAGCCGCATGCTGGAGTTCGCGGCGACGACCGGCGTGGCCGTGCGCGGCCGCAGCGGCGACTGATCGTCAGCCGCCGCCCCGGCGTTTTTTCCACTGCTGCAGGGCACTCAGCAGCCAGCCGCCTTTTTGCCGCTTGTTGAGGGCTTGCAGTTCGAGCGCGGCGCGGGCATGGCTGATCCGTTCGTTAATCATATCCCGATAAATCCGGTTGGAAATCTTGCGCCGCTTGATGGCATCTCCGGCATCGAGAAATGACTCGATGCCGGAGAACAGGCTGTCCTGCCAGCCGCTGGCGCGGGTTACCGTCATCTGCTTCCTGACTTCCTGCATGGCACGGTCGAGGTGAGCGGCGATGATGTTGAGTTCGCTGAGAAAGTGCTCGCTCTGCGCCTCCGGCGTGGCATTGACTGTAGCAATGACGGTTTTTATGTGTTCCTCGCAGAGCAGCCCGAATTCCTGAAACGAGGCGAGCGCCGTCAGGCCCTGGCGGGTGACCTCGGGCTCGGGGCTTTGCAACAGGGCGCAGGCACGGTAGCAGGTATCCCAGGCCCGCCAGCGATAGACGAAATCGAGACCGGTGCCCTTGATGTTCTGGATGCCCTGGATGCGGTTCTTGAACCCCGGCGGCGTGGCACGACAGATGATGTCGATGATCTGGTTGCCGCTGGCGTAGTAGTCCTCGACAACGAGTATGCGCCGCTCCAGCCAGCGCCAGAGCAGATCGTGGAAGGCCGGATCGAGCGTAGCGTCGCGTGCCGAGGTGGCAGCGAGGGCGGCGATGCGTTGCGCGAACTCGGCATATTCGGTCAGGCTCAGCCGATCCTGCTCGGCGCAGGCGATGATGGTGTCGGCCTCGGCGCAGCCGCTGGCGCGTATTGCCTCGGCCATCTCCGCCGGCTTATCCCAGACCGCCAGGATGCGTTCGCCATCGCCGATACCGCAGCCGGCAAGCATGGCGGCCAATCTTGCCTTGGCGTGCGCGACCTTATGCACCACGCGCATACGGCGGGCGATGTCTGCCAGCGCCTGCGCCGGTGTGGCGCCATCGGCCGGCCATAGCGACAGACCGGCGGCGTGGTTTTGCCACGACTCGCGGATATAGCCTTGCAAGCCATGCAGGTTGGAGCCGATGAGTACGATCAGGTCGGCGCTAATGTCTTCCACCAGTATCCCGGCGAACACTTGCGAACGGGCAACGCGGTCGGCACGGTTGTTGACCACCGCGCTCAGCATGACGCCAGGCTCCGCCTCCATGTCGTGGCTGGCGAAACCGGTCCGCTGCCAGTTGCCGAGACAGCCAAAGCGTTCGTTGGCGGACATGCCGTTGACAAACTCCAACCGGCGCGTGTTGAGCGTGGCGGTGGGATAGACCTTGAGCACGCCAAGGTCCGGCACGACGCGATCGGCCATTTCCTTGACGGCGAAATCCTGCGGTATGCCGAGTTCATCCGCCAGGGCCAGCACCAAGGCGATGTTGTCGGGGTGCTCCTGGTAGGGGAAGCGGGCCAGCACGTCGGGGGCCAGCAGCCCCGACTCCAGCCAGCCCACGCCCCTGAGCGGCGTTCCCAACTGCCTGGCCGCCTCGCTCAGTATGGGCCGCATCTGCTCTTCGCTGGTGAGTAGGCGGCCCCGCTCCGGGATGAAGTTGGTCATCACCTCGGGGATATTGATGCCGGCCGGGCCTTGCAGGTCCTCGTGGTCGGGGAAGGTGTTGGTGATGGTGGAGAAATCGTCGTGCATCCAGCGCCGTTGCAGCAGGCGCACGAAGGCCGGCGTGAGCGCCATACATTCCCACAGAAAGACCTCGCCATCCAGTTGGCTC
>JAIMKU010000012.1 GCA_020692235.1 Hydrogenophilus sp. | reverse complement strand
TTGTTGATCGAACACCATGACCATGCACACCCCCAGCCGCGCCGAGAAGATCGGACTGTTCGTCTTTCTGGCGATCTGGTGTTTCTTCGGCCTGACCGGCCGCGACGCCTGGAAACCGGAAGAGGCCCTGGCCCTGGCGCCGATCCTCGATTGGCTGGCCCAGGGCGGCCTCGCCGCCGCCTCGCCAGCGCCATTTCACACCTTGATTTCCAGCCTCTTCGCCTGGGCTGGACAACCCTGGCTGGACCTTCAGGACAGCGCCCGCCTGGCCAGCGGCGCGCTGACCCTGGCGGCGCTGGTGTTCACCGGCCTGACGGCCAGAAACCTGTTCGGCCCCGGTTATGGCGCGGCCGCCGCCCTGGCCTTGATGGGTAGCTTCGGCCTAATGCTCCGTGCCCACGCGCTGTTGCCGGAAACGGCCCTGTTGATGGGCTATGCCTGGCTGCTGCACGGCGTTTCCCAGGCCCGGGAAAAGGTCGGCCGGGGCGCGCTGACCATCGCCCTGGCCGGCTTGGTCCTGACCCTGAGCCGGGGCCTGCCCGATCTGGTGGCCGTCATCCTGATCGTCTTGCTGCCGCTGCTGTCCCGCACTTGGCAGAATCGCAACTATCGCCGCGCGGCGTGGTCCGGGCTGGCTGGGCTGGCCGTCCTGTTGGCGTTGTGGTTGACCGCGCTAGCCCTGTCGGGTGCTGATGATCTCGCCGCCTGGTGGAGCCAGTTCACTGCCCGACTCTGGCCGGACCAGAACACTGTCGCGCTGCTCAACCTGTTGTCCTGGTTCGCCTGGCCGGTCTGGCCGCTGGCCCTCTGGGCGCTCTGGCACGAACACCGACGCCTGGGCCGGGCAACCGAGCTGCATCCGGTGCTGGCCGCCCTCCTGGTGACCTTGGTGCTCGGGCTGTGGCCCAGCCATTCCAGCGGCAGCGCCCTGCCGATACTGGTCCCCTTGGCCCTCCTGGCCGGCCATGGCGTAGCCAGCCTCAAGCGCGGCGGGGCCCAAGGTTTCTACTGGTTTGGCGTGCTCTGCTTCCTGTTTTTCGCCATTGCCTTCTGGGTCTATTCCGCCGCTCTGGAATGGGGCTGGCCTTATCCGATCGCCAAACACCTGAAACAGATGACGCCGCTGTATCGAGGTGGCGACACCCCGCTTGGCGTACTGCTGGCTGCGGCGGCCATTACCTTGTCCTGGTTGCTCGCCATTCCGCTGTTTCCCCGCGCCAAGGCCCGACCGATCCTGGTCTGGGCTACCGGCATGGCGCTGACCTGGATGCTGCTGATCCTGCTGTTTCGGCCCTGGGCCGAGGCCGGCTGGGGGTATCGGCCGATCATTGACGACCTGGCCAGGCAGTTACCGGCCGATGCCTGCCTGCGCGCTGAGGTCGATCCGGCCATGGCCACCATGCTGCGCCTGCATTTGGGCAAACGTTACCGCACCGACGGCGAATGTGCCTACTGGCTGACCAGCCAGACGCCGCCCGCCGGCCGGTCAGACCTGCAAGCCGTCTGGGACGGTTACCGGCCGCGTGACCGCCACCACCATTACCGGCTGTTCGTACCCGCCAGCGAGTTGCCCCGTGTTGCCCGGTAATGGACTTGGCCTGAGCGCGTAGTAGACTGGAACCAGCGTCCTATATGAGGGCCGGCCATGCCGCCCGTCACCGATCTGGAGTCCATCCTGGCCCGCCATCCCCGGCGCCAGGAGTCGCTGTTGCAGGTCTTGTGCGACATCCAGGAAATTCATAACCATATCCCCGCCGGCTTGGACCTTCGGGTGGCCCAGGCACTGGCCATTCCCCTGGCGCGGGTGCGCGGCACGATCGGTTTCTATGCCTTGCTCTGCCCAGAGCCCGCGGGCCGCTTCCGGCTGCTGTTCTCCGACAACATCACCGACCGCATGGCGGGCAGCGAGGCACTGATGAGCAACTTGTGCGGCAAGCTGTGGCTGGAGCCGGGCAAGGTCTCCGAGGACGGCCTGGTCAGCGTCGACATAACCTCCTGCACCGGGATGTGCGACCAGGGTCCGGCCATGCTGGCCAATGGCCGACCGATCACCCACTTGACCCACCAGCGGATCGCCGAGATCGCCGGCCTGGTCCAGGCCGAGACGCCGGTCGCCGACTGGCCGGCCGAATTCTTCCGGGTCGAGGACCACATTCGCCGCCGCGACCGGCTGCTGAACAGCGGGCCAATGGCCGGCGCGGCGCTGCGGGCTGCCCTGGCGCGCGGCCCCGAAGGGGTCATTGAGCAACTGGAGCGCGCTGGCCTGCGCGGTCGCGGCGGCGCCGGCTTCCCGACTGGCCGCAAGTGGCGGGCCTGCCGGGAGGCACCAGGTGAGGCCCGCTATGTGGTCGGCAATGCCGACGAGGGCGAACCCGGCACCTTCAAGGACCGCGTCCTGCTCACCCGTCATGCCGACCTGCTGTTCGAGGGCATGACCATCTGCGCCCTGACCATCGGCGCCCGGCAGGGTTTTCTGTATCTGCGCGGCGAGTACCGTTATCTGCTGGAACCGCTGCAAGAAATCCTGACCCAACGCCGCGCCGCCGGCCTACTGGGCACGGCGCTCCAGGGCCCATTGCGGCCTCGGCCACAGCGCCTGCAAGCCCACGCTGGACATACTGAAGCGCTTCCGCCCGACCTTCGAGCGGCGTCTGAAATCGCTCGATTTCGAACCCGCCTTCGACCTCGACGGCGCCCTGGCCCGCGCCCGCGCCATGACCGGCCGGGACGATGCCGGGGCGCATATCAGGAGTGAGCCGTGAATTCATTTACCCTCGATGGCGCAGCGATTCCATTTGCACCCGGCCAGACGGTGCTGCAGGCGGCCCTGGCGGCGGGCCGCTATATCCCGCACCTGTGCTACCACCCGGAGTTCAAGCCACATGGCAGTTGCAAACTCTGCACGGTCAAGGCCGACGGCCATAGCATCGCCGCCTGCACACTGCCAGCCAGAGCCGGCCTGACCGTCGAGAGCCACACCGAGGAGATGGACGCCCTGCGGCGCACCCTGGTGCAGATGCTGTTCGCCGAGGGCAACCACTTTTGCCCCTCTTGCGAGAAGAGTGGCAACTGCCTGTTGCAGGCATTGGGCTACGACCTGGGGGTCATGACGGCCGGCTTCCGCCATCTGTTTCCAGACCGGCAGGTCGATGCCAGCCACCCCGACATCTGGATCGACTTCAACCGCTGCATACTGTGCGAACCGTGCGTGCGCGCCTCCTGCGAGATCGACGCCAAGTGCGTGTTCGCCCTCTCGGGACGGGGCATAGACAAGCACCTGGTGGTAAATTCCGAATCAGGCCGCTTGGCCGATACCAACATCGCACTGACCGACAAGGCGGTAACGGTCTGTCCGGTCGGCGCCATCCTGGCCAAGCGGGTCGGCTTCGCGGTGCCTATCGGTAAACGCCGATTCGACGCCAGCCCAATCAGTGCCCAGGCCCTGGCCGACGCACCACGGCCGCTGATGCCAGCGCAGCCGTGTGCCTCCTGCGAGGATGGCAAATGACCAAGTTGCGCGTCGCCACGACCTCGCTGGCCGGCTGTTTCGGCTGCCACGCCTCCCTTCTGGACATCGACGAGCGTCTGTTCGACCTGTTGCAACAGGTCGAATTCGACCGCAGCCCACTGACCGACATCAAGCACTGCGGACCGTGCGACATCGGCCTGATCGAGGGTGGCATCTGCAACGCGGAGAACGTCGAGGTGCTGCGCGAGTTCCGCCGCAACTGCAAGTTGCTGGTCGCTTTCGGCGCCTGCGCGGTGACCGGCGGCCTGCCCGCCCAACGCAACCATCTGGACCTGGATGCCTGCCTGACCGAGGTCTACCTGACCGAACCGGGCCTGGCCCACGGTGGCATCCCAAACGACCCGGAACTGCCACTACCGCTGGACAAGGTCCACCCGCTGCACGAGGTGGTGAAGGTGGATTATTTTCTACCCGGCTGCCCGCCATCCGGCGATGCCATCTGGCAGTTTCTGACCGACCTGATCGCCGGCCGGACGCCGCGACTGGGTCATGGTTTGATCCGATATGACTGACCAACGGCAAAACATCGCGGCGGCAGCCGCGCCTACGGCCAAGCTCCGCCGGGTCGCCATCGAGCCATTGTCCCGCGTCGAGGGCCACGGCAAGGTGACCCTGCTGCTGGACGAGAACAACCGCGTCAAGCAGGCGCGACTGCACATCGTCGAATTTCGCGGCTTCGAAAAATTCGTCCAGGGCCGACCCTACTGGGAAATCCCGGTCATGGTGCAACGCCTGTGCGGCATCTGCCCGGTGTCGCACCACCTGGCCGCCTGCAAGGCCATGGACCAGGTGGTGGGCGTCGACCGGCTCACGCCTACCGCCGAGAAGCTGCGCCGGTTGATGCACTATGGCCAGATACTGCCGGGATGGCGAGACGCTATTCGACCACGTCGATTACGACCATTACTGGGACCACATCTACGAAGACGTGAAGTCCTGGTCCTACATGAAATTCCCGTTCCTGCGCCAGCTCGGCCCCGACCAGGGTTGGTATCGAGTTGGGCCGCTGACCCGGGTGACTCAGTGCGACTTCATCCCCACCCCGCTGGCCGAGGCCGCGCGGCGCGAGTTCCTGGCTTGGGACGGCGGTCATGCCGCCGGCGCCACCCTGGGTACCCACTGGGCGCGCATGATCGAGATGCTGCATGCCGCCGAGGCTATCGCGGCGTTGCTGCGCGACGACGACCTCATGGGCGATGACCTAGTGGCAAAGGGCGAGCGACGGGAGCGCGGCGTCGGGGTGCTGGAGGCGCCGCGCGGCACCCTGATCCACCACTACCGGGTCGACGAAAACGACCTAGTCGTCCGTGCCAACCTGATCGTCTCGACCACCCACAACAACCAGGCCATGAACGAGGCCATCGCTGCCGTGGCGCGCCAATACCTGGATGGTCACGAGTTGACCGAAGGCCTGCTAAACCACATCGAGGTCGCCATCCGCGCCTTCGACCCCTGCCTGTCCTGCGCCACCCACGCCCTGGGCAAGATGCCGCTCAAGATTGAATTGCTCGATGCCGAGGGCACTGAAATCGGCCGCTTGACCCGCGATAGTGGGGATTGTCGTTGACCGCTTCGACCCTGATCGTCGGTATCGGCAACCCCAGCCGGGGCGACGATGCGCTCGGGCCGAGCCTGATCGAACGTCTTGATGCCTTGAACCTGGCGGACGTCGAACTGCTCACCGACTTCCAGCTCCAGGTCGAATACGCCATCGACCTGCAATGCAGGCAGAAGGTAATCTTCGTCGATGCCAGCGTCAGCGACGCCGAGCCGTATGAATTCAAACGGATTGAACCGGCAGCGGACACCAGCTACAGCAGCCACGCATTGTCGCCGGCCGCGCTGCTGCAAGCCTATCGCCGACTGTACGGCCAACCGCCCGAGGCCTGGGTGTTGGCAATCAGAGGCTACGAATTCGAACTGGGTGAAGGGCTAAGCCCACAAGCGCTACTCAACCTGGAACAGGCGCTGGCCCACCTTATGGAACCCAGCCCCATGAGGTTTTGCGTTTGACTACCCAAGAAAGCAAAAAGGCCACCGCGATGGGTGACCTAAGTGCAGGAATTGAATGGTGGTGGCCAGTCTCGGAATCGAACCAAGGACACGCGGATTTTCAATCCGCTGCTCTACCAACTGAGCTAACTGGCCATCTTTCTTCAGGCCGGGTTGCCCGGCCGAGAAGGCGCGAATTAAAGCCTGAATCGTATCCGCAGTCAAGCTTATGGGGCGTATTTGGCCACGACAATCCGGGCTGAAACAGGGAAAATTGCTGCGTTTCCAACTAGTCCCGGTTATCACGATATGCGCACACTGATCTGCGGTTCCATGGCCTACGACACCATCATGGTGTTCCACGACCAGTTCAAGAATCACATCCTGCCGGAGAAGATTCACGTCTTGAACGTGGCCTTTCTGGTACCGGACATGCGGCGGGAGTTTGGCGGTTGCGCCGGAAATATTGCTTATAACCTTAAGCTGTTGGGCGGCGAGCCGGTGATTATGGCCACGGCGGGCGACGATTTTGGCGCCTATATGGAACGCCTGGATGGACTGGCTATCGAGACTGGCCATATCCGCCAGGTGGCCGGCAGCTATACCGCCCAGGCGTTTATCACCACCGATCTGGACGACAATCAGATCACCGCCTTCCATCCTGGAGCGATGAGTTTTTCCCACGAAAACCAGGTTGCTCAGGCGTTAGACATCAAGCTCGGCATCGTTGCGCCGGATGGCCGCCAGGGCATGTTGGACCATGCCCGGCAGTTCCACGAGGCGGCTATCCCGTTCATCTTCGATCCGGGCCAGGGACTGCCCATGTTCAGCGGCGTCGAATTGCTGGACTTCATCGGCCTGGCCGATTATGTGGCGGTAAACGACTATGAGGCGCAGTTGCTGCAAGAGCGCACCGGTCGGTCGCTGGAGCAGATCGCGCCGGAGGTGCGGGCATTGATCGTCACCCTGGGCGCCAAGGGTTCGCGTATCTATGCCGATGGCCAGATTCACGAGATCGCGCCGGCCAGGGCTCAGGCGGTCATGGACCCGACCGGTTGCGGCGATGCCTATCGGGCCGGCTTGATGTACGGCATGTTGAAAGGCTATGACTGGCCAACCGCAGCCCGCCTGGCCGGGCTGATCGGCGCCATCAAGATCGCCCGTCGCGGTGGCCAGAATCACCGCTTCGACTTCGACGAGGTGGCCGAGCGGTTCAAGGCCGAATATGGGTATGCGCTCTGAGACGGACATGTTGGTGACGCGGTTGCGTTCCGGCCGCCGTTTATTGTCCCTGCAGGGCCATGTCCTGGTTGGTGCGCTCACCGTTCTGGTCCTGTTTCCGTTTCTGGCTACGGTCGAACGGGAAAGGCGTCTGGTGCGCTGGGCGGCCAGGCTGCTGCGCATAGTCGGCGTACACGTGACGGTCAAGGGGCAGGCGCCGGCAGCGCGTATCGGTGGGGCGCTAATTGTGGCCAACCATGTGTCCTGGCTGGACATTCATCTCATTCACAGCTTGCTGCCGGCCCGCTTCGTGGCCAAGTCGGAGGTGCGCGGCTGGCCGGTTATCGGCTGGCTGGCCGACAAGGCGGGCGGCACCCTGTTCCTGGAGCGCGCCCGCAAGACCGACGCCAAGCGGGTGAACGGCGCCATGGCCGATCATCTGCGCGCCGGCGAGTGCCTGGCCCTGTTTCCCGAAGGCACGACGACCGATGGCTCGGAATTGCTGCCGTTCTACTCCAACCTGTTCCAGCCTGCCGTGACCGCTCAGACGCCGGTGTGGCCAGCACTGATTCGCTATCGGGCCGGCGATGGCCGGTATTGCCAAGAGGCCGCCTGGCATGACGATAGCAGCCTGCTCGATTCCCTGCGTCGCATCGTGCGGCAGCCGGCGGTTTTCGCCGAGATCGAGTTCCTGACGCCGATTTCCAGCCAGGGCCTGCACCGCCGCGAGCTAGCGGCCCGGGCCGAACAGGCTATCCGTGGCCTTTTGGTTGCCGACGGGCATGGCAGCCAACCTGAAATAGCCGACCATCTTCCAGCCTGAAGGCACTAAGCTGGCCGCCCCACAGGCAACCGGTATCCAGGCTCACCACATCGGCGCGGCGCATCAGGCCCAGGGTCGACCAATGGCCGAAGAACACCTGCACGTTGAGGTTTTGCCGACCGGGGAAATCGAACCACGGAATCAGTTCCCGGGGGGCATCTTCAAGCGCACCCTTGTGCAGAAAGTCCATGTTGCCGTCTTCATGCAGGAAGCGCAGCCGGGTCATGGCATTGGCGATCAGGCGCAGCCGGTCCTGGCCTGCCAGCGCGGCATCCCAGCGGCGTGGCTCGTTGCCATACATGTCGGCCAGAAACCGGCGCCAGTCCGGGCCGCGCAGCGCCGCTTCCAGCTCGCGAGCCAGGGCCAGGGCCAGATCGGATGTCCAGTCGGGCAACAGGCCGGCGTGGACCATCAGCCACTTGCCCTCCCGATGCAGCATGGGCCGATGCCGCAGCCAATTCAGTACCTCAGTGCGGTCCGGGGCGTCGAGTATCTCGTCCAGGGTGTCATTGCGGTGGAGCGGCACAAAGCCTTCCGCGACCGCCAGCAGGTGCAGGTCGTGGTTGCCCAGAATGGCGACGATCCGGTCGTCGTGGGCCATGCACCAGCGCAACATGCCGATCGAGTTCTCGCCCCGGTTGACCAGATCGCCGGCCAGCCAGAGCCGGTCGCGGGCCGGGTTGAAGGCAATGGCCACCAATAGCTCCTGAAAGGCCTCGAAGCAGCCCTGGATATCGCCGATCACATAGGTAGCCACGGTCACCGTTACCCTCAATAATGGTAAAATCAGGTTCGATTTTACCGGGCCACGCCCCATGCTGTCCGATCTCAATTCCCCTCAACGCGAAGCAGTGAAATACCTGGACGGACCGCTCCTGGTGCTGGCCGGCGCCGGCTCTGGCAAGACCCGGGTGATCGCCCGCAAGATCGCTTATCTGGTCAAGGTATGCGGCTACGACCCGCGCCATGTAGCCGCTATCACCTTTACCAACAAGGCGGCGCGGGAGATGCGGGAACGGGTAGGCGAACTCTTGGCCGGAGGCCAGGCCAAGGGCATGACCATTTCGACCTTCCATTCCCTGGGTTTGGCGATCCTGCGCCAGGAGGCCCGTCACCTCGGCTACAAACCGCGATTCTCGGTACTGGACGCGGCCGACGCCCAGGCCATCCTGTCCGACATCGTCATGTCGCCGGACAAGTCGAGCCTGCGGCGGGCGGCGGCGGCGATCTCAAACTGGAAGAATGCACTACTGGACCCGGATGAGGCTATGCGACAGGCCGGTGATGAGGCGGAAGTCCAGTTGGCCCGCGCCTATCTCAGCTATCAGACAACGCTCAAGGCCTATCAGGCGATGGATTTTGATGACCTGATCCGGCTGCCGGTCGCGTTGTTCCAGCGCGAGGCCGATGCGCTTTCCCGCTGGCAGGGACGGCTACGTTATCTGCTGGTGGACGAATACCAGGACACCAACGGCGCCCAGTACGCATTGATGAAGCTGCTGGCCGGCCCGATCGGCCGTTTCACCGCCGTGGGCGACGACGATCAGGCCATCTACGGCTGGCGCGGGGCCGACGTGGAAAACCTGCGCCGCCTGGCCGAGGACTATCATCAGCTCAAACAGATTCCGCTGACCCAGAACTACCGTTCCAGCCAGCGCATCCTCGAAGCCGCCAATCGAGTCATCCGCCACAACAACCGGCTTTCCGACAAGAACCTGTGGAGCGAGCTGGGCATCGGCGAGCCGATCCAGATAGTGGACTGCAAGGACAACCGCCACGAGGCCGAGACCGTGGCCACGCGAATCGACGGTCATCGCTTCCAGACCCGCAACCGTTTTTCCGACTATGCCGTACTCTATCGCGGCAACCATCAGGCGCGGGTGTTGGAAGAGGCCTTCCGATCGGCCAGGATTCCTTATGTGCTGTCCGGCGGCCAGTCGTTCTTCGACCGCGCGGAGATCAAAGACATCACCGCCTACCTACGTCTGATCGCCAACCCGGACGACGACCCCGCCTTCATCCGGGCCGTGACCACGCCGCGCCGGGGGATCGGCCCGGCCACCCTGGAACGGCTCAGCCACTATTCCGCCGACCGGCATATCAGCCTGTTCGCCGCGCTGTTCGAGGCTGGCGCCCAGGCGACACTGACCGTCAAACAACTACAGCCGCTGCTGGAATTCGGCGAGTTCATCAACCGGTTGGCCTTCCGGGCCGAACGGGAACCTGCCGGCACGCTGCTGCAAGACCTGCTGGCGGCCACCCGCTACGAGACCTGGCTTTATGATGTGGAAGATGATCGCATCGCCCACGCCAAGTGGGAGAACGTCGGCAAATTCGTCGACTGGCTGACCAAGAAGGGCGCCGACGAGGCTAAAACCCTGATCGAACTGAGCCAGACCGTGGCCCTGATGAACCTGCTGGAAGGCCGGGAAGATGCCGAGCTCAACGCGGTCCGTCTGTCAACACTGCACGCCGCCAAGGGGCTGGAGTTCCCGCATGTCTTTCTGGTCGGCGTTGAGGAAGAAACCCTGCCGCATCGAGAATGTCTGGATGGCGACCGGCTGGAAGAAGAGCGGCGCCTGATGTATGTCGGCATAACCCGCGCCCAGCGCAGTTTGACCCTGACCTGGTGCAAACGCCGTAAGCGGGGGCAGGTCTGGCTACCGTGCACACCATCCCGTTTCCTGGCCGAGTTGGACGACGGTAACGTCAAACGCGGCGACGAAGCGATTGATCCCGATGCGGCCCGCGTGATCGGTAAGCAAAGACTGGCCAACCTCAAGGCCATGCTGGGCGGCTGAAAACAAAAAAGGCGCAACCGAAGCGCCTTTTTTGCGGCTCGAAGATCGACCTACTTTTTGCTTGCTGGCGCGCTCATGGCAACCGGCTCCGAGGGCTTCACGGTCGCGGGCTGCGCCTTGGCGGCAAGGGCCGCATTGACCGTGTTCACCATATAATCGACGGCGGCCTTGGTGTCCTCGTCACTCAATTTTTCGTTGCCACCCTTGGCGGGGCCGCCAAAGGTGCCATTGATGGCAGCGGGATAGAGATATTTCTTGCCCTGTTTAATGAGTGCACCCCAAGCCTTGGTATCAGTCAGCTTTTGGGCGCCAGTAAGGCCGGTGTCATGGCAGGACGCGCAGTTATCGACATAAACCTTCTGGCCTCGCGCCAGTTGCGCGGCCGTGGCTCGACTTCCCTGCTCAACACCGCCTCGAATTTAGCGCCGGCTGCATTGGTCATGTAGACCATGGCACGAGCGACTTCCAGCTCGGTCAGGTCGGGCTCGCCACCGCGCGCGGGCATCTTGCGGATGCCATTAAGTGCGTGCTGAAGCAGCGTGTCATAGCCCTGGACAAGACGCTTGCCCCAGGCAGCGACATCCTTGAACTTGGGCGAACCCAAGGCACCGGAACCGTGGCAGTTGGTACAGACGTTGTTGTAGACCTGTTCGTCGGTCATATCCACATGAGGAACATTTGGGTCGATGGCCAGCGATTGGCCCACGGGCTGGATACGTTCGCGGTTCGCCTGATCGGTCACGGCAGCCGGGTCCAGGTTGACGTGCTTGGCTTGGATGTTGACCACCAGACCGACGATCAGCGCGATCGCCAGTAACGGAGCGAACAACCCGCCCAGTAAAGCGGATAAGAACTCCATCGGGGTCGTTTTGGTCATTTCATGGTGTTCGGCCATTCTTTCGTGTCCTTGCAGCGGGATTGCAAAACAGGGCAGTTATAGAAGTAAACCGCTGCCAACAGGAAGGCGCATATGGTATTCTGCGCCACTCCAGCATGACGTCTCATGTACGACAGTAAATGGCACTCACGCCGGAAGATCACAGGGTATCCCCCAACCCACGCGCCTGTAGCTCAGCTGGATAGAGTACTGCCCTCCGAAGGCAGGGGTCGCACGTTCGAATCGTGTCGGGCGCACCAATAAAATCAAATGGTTAGCGGTATTAGGCCGATGTTTTGCCGCCAGGCGGTTAACATCACCAAGAGAGAACAGGATTCATAAGTCTTATTATGAAGTATCAGCCTGACTTTAAGCACTTGTCAATTCGTGGCACAAAATAAAAGGGCTTGCATCTCTGCAAGCCCTTGATTTGCCAATGATTATATTGGCGTCCCCACGGGGGTTCGAACCCCGGTTACCGCCGTGAAAAGGCGATGTCCTAGGCCTCTAGACGATAGGGACTTGACCTAGTGCAACCCACTTGTGCGGGTTGCTTAATTAAATCTTTTTGGTGGAGGTAAGCGGGATCGAACCGCTGACCTCTTGCATGCCATGCAAGCGCTCTCCCAGCTGAGCTATACCCCCAAAAGAGGCGCGAATTCTAACGACAGGACATCGACATGTAAAGCGCATTTTGCTGTTTTTGCCTCACGATGAGCGGGTCGAAATAGTAAAATGAAAAAACTAAAAATTCAAAGCCGCACTAGGTTACCTGACATGAAGAGCCGCACTTACACGCTTGCGACCATTGCACTTGCCGCCTTGACGGCCGGCTGCGCTAACGTCGCCGAACGCGATTCGCGTGACCCGCTTGAGCCGATGAATCGTGCGGTTTTCTCCTTTAACGAGGGCGTGGACAAGGCCGTCGTCAAGCCGCTTGCCAAGGGCTACAAGGCCGTCCTGCCGCGGCCGGTTAAAAATGGGATTCGGAATGTCTTTTCCAATCTGGACGAAGTAACCGAATTTGCCAACAATCTGCTGCAATTCAAGATTCAAGCCGCCTCTTCCGATCTCATGCGGGTTGCAGTCAACTCCAGCTTCGGCTTTATGGGCCTGTTCGATATCGCTACCGAGATGCGCCTTCAGAAGCACAACGAGGACTTCGGCCAAACCCTGGGGCGTTGGGGTTTCGCCAATGGCCCTTATCTGGTCCTGCCAATTTTCGGGCCTAGCAGTTTCCGCGATGGCCTGGGCCTTGCGGTGGACAGTAATTTCACCGACCCGGTCTACCAGATCAAGGACATTGCCAGCCGTAACGACGCCCTTGGCCTGCAACTGATCGGCCAGCGCGCCGACCTGATGGATGCCCAGGCGGCCTTGGAGGAGGCCGCGCTGGACAAGTATGAGTTTACCCGCGATTTCTATCTCGACCGCCGCGCGGGGCTGGTATATGACGGCCCGCCGCCCGCTTCTGAATGAGCAAGGCATTTGTCGCGAATGAAGCGGCCGAGACCGATGATGAAGACGACGCGGTTTCCCCGCTTCCGGCCGCTACCAAGAACTACATGACGCCGTGGGGCCATGCCCGGATGCAGGCTGAATTGTCCCATTTGATGCGCAAGGAACGCCCTGAAGTCGTGGCCGTGGTTTCATGGGCGGCCGGCAATGGCGACCGCTCGGAGAATGGCGACTACATCTATGGCAAGAAACGCCTGCGCGAGATTGATCGTCGCATACGCTTCCTGACTAAACGTTTGGAAAATACGGTGGTGGTCGATCCGCGTGACCGCGAGGCAACGGATGTGGTCTATTTTGGCGCCACGGTGACGGTGACCGACGAGACGGGTAGCGAGGCGGTTTACAGCCTGGTTGGTATAGACGAGGCCGATCCCGGTTGCGGCCGCATCTCTTGGATATCGCCCCTGGCCAGAGCACTGCTCAAGGCCGAGGTGGGCGAGATGGTGCGCTTCCAGTCGCCCGGCGGTTTGCGGGAACTGGAGATCGTTGCGGTGGAGTATCTGGCGCTGAATTAGCCTAGAAACCGCAGTTGAACACGCCTGAGTGCGCGTTTGGCGCGTTGACTGGCAAGGCGCGACGACGCGGCATGGTCACTCCCTGCAAGGAGGAGCAACACCGCCAGGCGGCGCGCCAGACGCGCAATCGGGTGCGTAGCGTGCTCACCCACCGGTGAGTTCCCCCGAAGACAGCAAACCCAGCCGGCATGAGACGTTCCAATGGCACATCAGCGGTCAACTGCGGTTTCTAGGATTAGAGCTTGTAGCCCAGGTGCAGGGCCACAACGCCGCCGGTCAGATTGTGGTAACCCACTTTACCGAAGCCGGCCTCGGTCATCATGCCCTTGAGGGTTTCTTGATCCGGATGCATCCGGATCGATTCAGCCAGGTATTTGTAGCTGGCCGAATCCTTTGCTACCGCCTCGCCCAGGCGAGGCAAGACCTGGAACGAATAGAGGTCATAGAGTGGCGCAAGCGGCTTCCAGACCTTGGAAAACTCCAGCACCATCAGGCGTCCGCCTGGCCTCAGCACCCGCCGCATCTCCTGCAACGCGGCCTCCTTGTGGGTCATGTTGCGCAGGCCGAAAGCGACGGTCACCAGATCGAAATAGTCGTTCGGGAAGGGCAGTTTCTCGGCATCGCACTGGGCCGTCGGTAACATCATGCCTTCGTCGAGCAGACGGTCGCGACCGACTCCCAACATCGAGCCGTTGATGTCGGTCAGCCAGACCTGGCCGGTGGGGCCGGCATCCTGGGCCAGTAGCCGGGCGACATCGCCGGTGCCACCGGCGATGTCCAGACAGCACATCCCAGGGCGGACATTGGCCTTCAATTGCAGGAAGCGCTTCCAGACCCGGTGCAGGCCGACCGACATGAGGTCGTTCATCAAGTCGTAGCGGTTGGCGACAGAATGAAAAACCTCCGCCACCTTGGTGGCCTTTTCGGTCTCCGCGACGGTCTTGAAGCCGAAATGAGTGGTCTTATCCTCGGCCATCAGTGCGTTACATAGCCCTGGGGGGCACCGACGCATTCGCCGAAGAAGTATTTCTCGGCCTGTTCCAGCAAATATTTGCGGTGCTGGGCATCGGCCAGATTGAGGCGATTCTCGTTGATAATCATGGTCTGCAGGCGAACCCAGCCTTGCCAGGCCTCTTTGGATACGCTTTCGAAGATGCGCTTACCCAGGTCGCCGGGGTAGGGTGGAAAATCCATGCCTTCGGCCTCGCGCCCCAGTTTTACACACTGCACCATGCGTGCCATATGCCGACTCCTAATGAATATCAATGGGGGCCGATGTTAGCCCATGGGCCGGTTGCCGTCATCCTCCGGCATCTTGTAAGATTCTCGATCGGGCTCATTTTTTCCAGAACACCGGCGTCAGCACCACCAGCAGGGTGAACAATTCCAGACGGCCGAGCAGCATGGAGAAGGTGCATACCCAGGTCTGGAAATCGGTGAGCGCCGCATAGGTGGTGGCCGATCCGACTCGGCCGAGGCCGGGGCCGGTGTTGTCGATGGTGGCGACTACCGCCGAGAAGGCGGTGACCACATCGAGACCGGAGGCGATCAGTATGAAGCTCAACAGGACAATGGCAGCGACATAAATGAACATGAAGGCCAACACGGCATAGATGATCTTGTTCGGCACCACCACGCCACCCAGTTTGGTCGGCGTCTCGGCATTGGGGTGCAGCAACTTGACCAGTTCCCGGTAAACCTGCTTGTAGAGGAGGATGGCACGCATCATCTTGATGCCGCCGCCGGTCGAACCGGCGCTGGTCGAGAAGCTGGACAGAAAAAGCATCCACAAACCGGCGAACAGCGGCCAGGTATTGTAGTCGGCAGTCGATAAACCCAGCGTGGTGGCCATCGAAATGGTGTTGAAAGTGGCGTAGCGCAGTGCGGTCAGGAAATCGGGATAGACATGCAGGTACCAGAGCAGCAACGCCAGCCCCAGGCAAGAGAGCAGGACCACCGAGAGGAACCAACGGATTTCCGGGTCGTAACGGTACGGCTTGAAAGAATGGCCACTTAGGGCCATGAAATGGGTGGCGAAATTGATCCCGGCAAGCAGGGCGAAGCCGCCTGCGATAGCCTCCAGGGTGGCCGAATGGAAGTACCCCAGACTGGCATCATGGGAGGAGAAGCCACCCAGACCCATCACCGAAAAGGCATGTGTCAGGGCCTCCAGCCAGCCCATACCGCCGGCATAGAAGGCCAATATGCAGGCAGCAGTCAGCAACATGTAGGCGAGCCAAAGGCCTTTTGCAGTCTCGGTCATGCGCGGGGTCAGCTTGGTGTCCTTCATCGGCCCCGGCGTCTCTGCCTTGAACATCTGCCGGCCCCCGACGCCCAGTATGGGCAGCACCGCCACGACCAGCACGATGACGCCCATACCGCCAATGAAGTGCATCTGGGTCCGCCACAGGTTAATCGACGGCGGCAAGCCGTCGAGGCCGGAGAGTACTGTGGCGCCGGTGGTGGTCAAGCCCGACATTGCCTCGAAATAGGCATCGGTGAAGGACAGCCCCGGCAGATAGAACAATAGCGGCTGGGCGCCGAACACCGGCAGCAGCAGCCAGATCATCACCACCAGCAGGAAACCGTCCCGCGCTTTGAGTTCGCGCCGGTGCAAGCGTCCGGTAAGCCACAACACCAGGCCGATCACGAAGGTCGCCAGAAAGCTCTCGTCGAAGGCCGAGCGGGCATCGTCGCCGAGAGCAAGGGAGATCAGCAACGGCACCAGCATGGAAAGCCCGAATACGACAATGACCAGTCCAAGTACATTCAGGATAGGTAGGAGGCGGCGGTGCATGGTCAGCGCCAACGACTTAGAAAAAGCCAAAACCAACCTGGAGCAGTTTTTCCACCTTGGGGATCATCCGCTTGTTGGGAATGAACAGGATGAGGTGATCCTCCGGCTCGATCGGCGTGTCATGGTGGGCGATGACAACCTCGTCGCCCCGCGCGATGGCGCCGATCGACACGCCTTCGGGCAGGTCGATCTGTTCGATCCGGCGGCCGATGAGTTTGGAGGTCTTGGCATCGCCATGCACCACTACTTCCATGGCCTCGGCCGCACCGCGCCGAAGGCTGTAGACGACCGCCATATCGCCGTGGCGGATAAGGGTTAGCAGAGGCCCAATGGTAGCCTGGGCAGGGGAAAGCGCCACATCGATCTCGCCGCCCTGCAACAGGTCAACATAGCTACTACGGTTAATCAGGGCGATGACCCTTTTCGCCCCCATCCGCTTCGCCAGCAGGGCCGACATGATGTTGTCTTCGTCGCCGTTGGTCAGGGCGCAGAAGACGTCCATGTCCTCGATGTTCTCCTGCAACAGCAGTTCCTCGTCGGTCACGTCGCCGACCAACACCAGGGTACTGGTCAAACGCTCGGCCAATTCCTGCGAGTGCTTCTTGTTATGCTCGATGAGCTTGACCTGGTAATCGCCCTCCAGTGCGGCGGCCAGGCGGCTGCCGATATTGCCGCCACCGCCGATCATGACCCTGCGGACAGACCGATCGGTGCGCCGCATTTCCTTCATGACTGCCATGATATGTTCCATGGCCGCAAGAAAGAATACCTCATCGCCATCCTGAATGATCGTGCTCCCACAAGGGACCAAGGGTTGGCCATGACGAAAAATGGCCGGTATCCGGGCATCCAGTTCGCGCGGATTTCCGTTCTTGGCTTCGCGCAGGTGTAAGCGCAAGTGATCGCGTAACTCACGTAATTCATGGCCGACCAGAAAACCGCCATGTACCTTGACCGCGACCAGCCGGATGCGGCCTACGGCAAAATCGACCACCTGCAAGGCGCCAGGATAGTCGATCAGACGCCGCAGGTAATTGGTGACTTCCTTCTCCGGGCTGATGACGAAATCCACGGCCATGTTTTCCGGGGCGAACAGGGCTTCGTTTTGCATATAGTCCTGGGCGCGGATGCGGGCGATCTTGGTGGGAATGTTGAACATGGTGGCGGCCAGCTTGCAGGCCACCATATTGGTTTCGTCGTTTAGCGTCACCGCCACCAGCATGTCGGCGTCTTCGGCGCCGGCCTGGCGCAATACCGAGGGGTGCGAAGCCTGACCGCAAACCGTGCGCAGATCATAGCGGTCCTGCAAGAACGCCAGTTTGACGGCGTCGATGTCTACCACGGTGATGTCGTTGGCCTCGGACACCAGGCTGGCCGCCAGGTTTGAGCCCACCTGTCCGGCGCCGAGAATGATGATCTTCATAAGGTATCCCGATCGGGTTCGTGCACGGATGAACGCCGGTCAGTGGTGATCGTTCCGGACCGGCGGTTTTACGCCTAATTGTTTGATCTTCCGGTACAAATGGGTCCGTTCCAGACCGGAGCGCTCCGCTGCCCGCGACATGCTGCCGCATTCACGCAGGACGGCCTCCAGATAGGCCTGTTCAAAGGCATCCCGCGCCTCCTTGAGCGGCAGTGTGAACAACTCCGCCAGCGCCCCGCCATCCATTTGGGCGCCACTGCCGAGCAACGCATCAACATCCTTCAGGTCGATCAGCTCGGTCAACTCGGTCATGGCCAGATTACTGACCACACCGTTCAATTCGTCCAGATTGCCCGGCCAATCGTGGCGCGCCAGCCGATCCAGCGCCGCATCGGAAAACAGTTTCGGCCCCAAGCCGGTCCTGGTCAGACTCTCGGCCAACGCCACCGTTGCCAGCGCCGGTATATCCTCGCGGTGCTCACGCAGGGACGGCACCCGGACCGCAACCTGGGCCAGGACATTGTAAAGATCACGCGAATAACCGCCAGCCAAGGCCTTGCTGGCGAGGTTCTCGTTGCTGGCGCAGATCAGATTCACGGCAAATTCAAGGCGCCTGCCGATGAGCAGCAGCAGGCCTTTCTGCTGCAAGGTAGTGAGTCGGCCCACCTCACTCAAGAACAGGGTTCCGCCCTTGGCCTCGGCCAGCCAGTCCAACGGCCTTTCAGCCAAGGCGCCAATTTCCTCCGGGGCGACCCAGGGGGTATCCGGGACATGGAGAAACTGGGCGCAAATATCGGTCCCGGCGCCCGGCTCGCCGGTCAGCAAGATCGCCGAGCCGGCATGAGCCGCCTGACGTAGACGCTGGGCCAGCAGACGCACGACCTCGCCCTCACCCAGCCGTGACAGGCTGGCGGGCTGAGCATCCTTGGTCCGGCGCGAGTCGAGCGCCCGGACCACGGTCTGTAATAGCTTCTTGTACGGTACCGGCTTTTCCAGGAAATCGAAGGCGCCGAGCCGGGTCGCTTCAACGGCGGTATGGATAGTGCCATGGCCGGACATCATGACCACCGGCATAGAGAGTTGATCGCCAGCGACCCATTCCTTGAGCAGGGTCAGGCCATCGACATCCGGCATCCAGATATCGAGTAAGACCATATCCGGCGCCTTTTCCCGGCGGGCCGCGCGGGCTTCTTCGCCGTTTGCGGCCAACCTGACCTCATAGCCTTCTTCTTCCAGTATCTCCTGAAGAAGGTCGCGGATACCGGGCTCGTCATCCACCACCAGGATTTCACTCATGGCCGTCCCCTACTATCGGCAGCGTGATACAAACCGCCGCGCCATGAGGCGTCAGGTTACGCACTTCGATGCTGCCATGATGTTCCTCGATGATCTTTTTCACGATAGCCAATCCCAACCCCGTCCCCTTGGGCTTGGTCGATGCATAGGGCTCGAACAATCGGTTCATCAGCGACTCCGGAAAACCGGGGCCATTGTCCTCTACGCAAAAACCCGCCACGTCCGCCATGCCATATGTCCTGACTATGATACTCGGTGCGGCGGTGTCCGTCAGAGACTCCTCGGCATTCTTGATCAGGTTGACCAGCACCTGTCTGAGCAAGGCCGGGTCCGCCCACACCATGGGCAGGTCGGCGGCCAGATCGGTGTCGACCGGGGCATGATGCTCATATAGCGCCAGGACATCCATGACGAACACGTTGATATCGACAGCCTGTGCCTGCACCGATGGCGTGCGGGCATATTCGGCAAAGGCATCGACCAGCGACTTCATGGCCGATACTTGATCGACGATGGTGCCAGTTGCGCGGCTCAGCATCCGCCGGGCGGGCTCGTCCAATTGATCGGCCAGCTTTAATTGCAAGCGTTCGGCGGAAAGCTGGATGGGGGTCAGCGGATTCTTGATTTCATGGGCCAGGCGCCGGGCCACCTCGCCCCAGGCGGCGTCACGCTGGGCCTGGATGAGCATGGAAATGTCGTCGAGCGCCAAGGCAAATTCGGCCGCGCCGCCTGCGGCCAGGGGTGTGCCGCGGGCCAGCAGGACGCGGGTGATGACGCTGGTGGTCAAGTCCACTTGTTCCCGCCAGCGTTGCCCAGGCTCCGCCAGGAAGCGCTCGGCCATAGCGCCGGCGAAGTGCCGCAGGCTGTCGCCGGGTTCGCCCCATTCGGCCAACGAGCGCCCCTCCAGTGACTCGCGTGGTGCGCCGAACAAAGCCGCTGCGGCGGGATTGACCAAACGCACCTTGAGCTTGCTGTCAAGCGTCACCACACCGGTATTGATGCTGCCCAGGATACTCTCCAGATAGGCGTTGGCCTGCTGCAATTTATCCTGGTTATCCTGGACCGAGACGCGCGCTTCCGACAGTTGCTGGGTCATCCGGTTGAACGATTGAGTCAACATGCCCAATTCGTTGCGGGAACGGCTCGGGCTGACCTGGGAGAAATCGCCCCGGGCCACGGCGCGGGTGCCCCGGGCCAGTACCCGCAGCGGCGCCGCCAGCCGCTCGGACAAGATATAGGCCAGCGACAAGGCGGAAAACAGCGACAGGGCCAGGGCGATGGTTAAGGAGAGGCCATAGAGACGTTTCAAGCCCAGGCGCAAGATCGCCAGTTCTTGATAATCGCGGTGCGCCTTCTCGACGCTTTGGGCATCCTCGGCGAGTTTGGCCGAGACCGGTTGATCGACCTGAAGTAGACGTATGCTTTCGGTCAGACTGATCAGGTTTACCGGCACGACCACCCGGACGACCAGCGAATGACCGTCATGGTCTTGTTCGGTGCGCGACCAGGGCTGTTGCAGTTTCGCCTGCCAGATGGCGGCCCGCTCCGGTTTGCTCGGCGCCAGCGCCGCCTTGTCGGAGGACGCGAACGCCAGCAGCCGGCCCTCGGCATCGAACAGGGCAATCCCCTGGACGCCTAGGGATTCGCGCAATTCGTTAAGTCGGGCGCCCTGTTTATCGACGGCTAATTCGGATAACTGCATGGCCATGCCTTCGGCCTTTTTGACCAGCTCGCTCTCCAGGTTGCCCAACGCCGATTGGCCAAGCGACAAACCGCTCGCCAAGGCCTGTTCCATGCGCACATCGAACCAGGATTCGATGGAATTGACCAGAAACTGGACCGACAAGGCATATACCACCAGGCCGGGCAGCAAAGCCATCAAGCCGAATATCCAGAACATGTTTGCGGTTAGACGAGCGCCGAACACCCCGTTGCGGATGCGGCGCAAAAGCGAATAGACCTGATAGACAAACAGGGCGACCAAGGCCAGTGTCGCCGCGCTGGCGACCCCAACCAGGGCGGCAAAATGGGTGGCAAAAAAACCGGAGTTATCGGCCGAGAAGGCCAGCAAGCCGACCAGGGAGGCGCCAAGGATCAGGCTGCCGAAGGCGAGATAGAGCATAGGCCGGCTCGGTTACGGCCTGAACGACCACTCCCGCCAGCCGGAGTCGAGATCCCAACGTTCCGAGGCGATGGCGTTCAGTTGTAGCGGTTTGGGTAGTTTGGCGGCGTCCAGATACATACGCACCCGCGCCTGATAGAGATATTTCTTGCTGACCTGGTGGCGTTCCAGCACAGGCCAATCGGCCAAGGCGCCCAGGGTGCGCAAGGCCTCGTTCAGGGTATCGAAGGATTCATGAAGGCCATCCGCCTGCAATTGATATTGGCGCAGGAGTGCGTTGTAACTCAGTTGCCGGGTACGACGAATCACGGTAATACCCTCGGCGAACCAGTAATCGCGGGGCCGCTCGGCTTCGAAGGACTGGATGAAGGTGAAGGCGATGCCCTTTTGCAAGGCGTCTTCCAGAGTGGGGGTCAATTCCACGGTATAACCGCCGGTCAGCACGTAACGCTCACCCCGCAATTGCAATTCGGCCCGGTTCAGACGCAGCAGATCGCTCGGCCAGGCGTCCAGGGCGCTCAGCGCCAGGATCGCCGCGCACGTCAATCGAATGAAATCACGCCTTGACAATAGAGGCATAGAAAAAACCGTCGTGGTCACCGTTTGGTAGCAACTGCCCAGCCTCGCCGTCGGGCAGGCTGACCGGTTCCTGACGGGCATCGGGATGCCGGGTCAGGAAGGCCTCGACTTGATCGGCGTTTTCCTCGGGAAAAACGCTACAGGTCGCATACAGCAATCTACCACCTTGGCCGAGCAGCGGCCAAACGGCATCCAGCAGGCGCGCCTGGCGAACCGCCAAAGTGGTCACATCCTGGCAACGCTTTAGCCATTTTCCGTCTGGATGACGACGCGCCACGCCGGAAGCGGTACAGGGCGCGTCGAGCAATATCCGGTCGAAGGGTCGACCGTCCCACCAGTCCTCGGGGCGGCCGACATCGGCGACCTGAACCGTGGCATTGAGTCCCAGTCGGTCCAGGGTTTCGCTCACCCGCGCCAGGCGACCGGCATCGTCGTCCAGGGCCAGCAGGTCGAGCCGCCGCAGTTCCAGCAGGTGAGCCGTCTTGCCGCCGGGCGCCGCACAGGCATCCAGGACCCGCATAGCCTCGGCACAGTCCAGCAGTTCGGCGGCATATTGCGCGCCCAGGTCCTGGACCGAGACCAGGCCCTCGGCGAAGCCCGGCAACGCGCCTATCCGTACCGGTCGTTCAAGCACCAGCGCCGCCGGGCCGATTTGCCGACAGGTCAGGCCAGCTTGTGCCAGCCGGTCGAGATAGGCCGCGACCGTGGTACGTCGAAGGTTGACCCGCAAGGTCATGGGCGGGTGATCGTTCATGGCGGCAAGCATGGCCGCCCAGGCATCGGGGTAATGGCCTTGCAGCTTGGTTATCCACCAGGCGGGAAAATTCCAGCGTGCCTCCAGGTTTTGTTCCGCGCTGGCGGCCAAGCCGACTCGGGCGCGTATGAAGCTGCGCAATACCGCATTGACAAAGCCCTTGGCTCGCGGAAAGAGTTGTTGAGTCAGTGCCACGGCCTCGTTGACCGCGGCATAGGCCGGGGTATCCCGGCCGTCCAGTTCATACAGCGCGGTCAGCAGCAGACCGGTCAATTCGGGCGGCTTCGGCGGCCGGTCGGTCAAACGATCGAGGAAGAAACGCAGGCGGCCCAGATGCCGCAAAACGCCGTAACTCAGGTCCTGGGCGTCGGCCAAAACGCGGGGCTCAACTCCCGGCCGCACGGCATTGAGTGCCGCGGTCAGACTACGGCCCTGGAGCAGAACCACATTGACCAGCTCGGCGGCCAACTGCCTGGCCGTGGTTGGCCGCAGCGTCGGTTCGATCCTGGGCAGCGTGGTCACTCAGCCGCCGTGCCTGGCCATGGCCAGAAGGCGGCTGACTCGCTCTTCGGTTGCCGGGTGGGTGCGGAACAGACCACGCAGGTCACCGCCGGTGAGCGGGTTGACGATCATCATCTGGGCGGTCTCGGGGTGCATCTCGGCCGGCGCCATGGGCGTACCCTGGGCATGAGCCTCGATCCGGCGCAAGGCGCTGGCCAGGGCCTCTGGATCACCGGAAATCTCGGCGCCGCCACGGTCGGCGCCAAATTCGCGGGCGCGGGAGATGGCCATCTGGATCAACATCGCCGCCAACGGCGCCAGGATCATGATGACCAGTTGGACGATGAAATTCGGCCGTTCGCGGTCGCCGCCACCGAAGAACATACCGAACTGGGCCAGGCTGGAAATGGCGCCGGCCACGGTCGCGGTAATGGTCGAGGTCAGGATGTCGCGATTTTTGACATGGGTCAGTTCATGCGCCATGACGCCGCGCAACTCGCGGGCGCTGAGCATCGCCAGGATGCCACGGGTGGCGGCCACGGCGGCGTGCTCCGGATTGCGACCGGTGGCAAAGGCGTTGGGCTGGGCCTCGTCGATGATATAGACCTTGGGCATGGGCAGCCCCGCCCGCTGCGCCAGGTCCCGGACCATGGCGTAATACTCGCCGCCAGTCTGGGCGTCGACCTCCTGTGCCTGGTACTGACGCAGGACCATCTTGTCCGAGTTCCAGTAGGCCCACAGGTTCATCGCGCCGCCCAGCAACAGGGCGATCAACATACCCTGGGCGCCACCGAGCACCATGCCGACGGTACCAAACAGGGCGACGATGGCCGCCATCAGCAGGGTCGTTTTGAGCCAGTTATTCAACATATCCGTTCACTCCGAAAATAAGATTCGATGGCCGCAAAGATAAGGGCGGCGCGGGAAAAATCAATTATCCCATGCGTTGTCCGGGCACTATCCCGGTACCGGCGACATAGGCCGCGGCGGGCAGACGCTTAGCGCCCGCCTTCTGAACCACCAACAACTCCAGCGCGCCCTCGCCGCAGGCCACGCGCAAGGGCGCGGCGGACAACACCTCGCCCGGCTGGCCAAGGCCGGCAATGGGTCGCGCCAGCCATATTTTCAGCGGCCCACCCAGGGATTGGGTCACCGCGCCGGGAAACGGGTTGAAGGCGCGGATGCGACGATCCAGCACCTCGGCGGGCAGACTCCAGTCGATGCGCGCCTCGTCTTTGCCGATCTTGGCCGCATAGCAGGCCAGGCGCTCGTCCTGGGCGACGGCGCGGGTCGCGGTCAACCTGGGCAACAGATCGACTATGGCCGCCGCGCCCAATTGCGCCAGTTTGTCGTGCAGACTGGCGGCCGTGTCGTCCGATGCGATAGGCAACGGATGGCGACTGAGCAGGGCACCGGTATCGAGCCCCTTGTCCATCCGCATCAGGGTAATGCCAGTTTCGTCGTCGCCGGCCTCGATGGCCCGTTGGATCGGCGCCGCGCCGCGCCAGCGGGGCAGCAAGGAGGCGTGGATATTGATGCAACCCAGTCTGGGGATGAGTAACACGTCCTCAGGCAGGATCAGGCCATAGGCGGCGACCACCATGACCTCGGGCGCGACATCGGCAATGGCCTGGCGCGCGGCCGCCGTCTTCAGTGTTTCCGGCTGTCCGACCGTCAGACCATGGGCCAGGGCCAGTTCCTTGACCGGGCTCGGTTTCAGCTTCATGCCTCGGCCCGCCGGCCGGTCGGGCTGGGTCAGCACCAGCGGGATGTCATGGCCAGCCGCGATCAGTGCGGCCAAGGCCCGGGCGGCGAACTCCGGAGTGCCTGCGAATATGAGTTTCATAAGATTGAGTGACAAACAAAAAAGCGTGGCGCAAAGGCGTGACAAATACACTGTTCCGGCACGCATCACGCCTTTATTTATTATTTATTGTCTCTGATTTACATGGTTTCCCGTTGTTGCTTCAACAATTTGTTCCGTATCCGATCCTGTTTAAGGCGCGACAGGTATTCCACGAATACCCGGCCATGCAAATGGTCGATTTCATGTTGCAGGCAGGTAGCTAAAAGGCTATGCGCCTCCTGCTCAAACAGTTGGCCCTCGGCGTTTTGTGCTCGAATCCTGACATGTTCGGCACGGCTGACCTTTTCATAGATACCGGGCACCGAGAGACAACCTTCTTCATGGCAAACTTCGCCATCCCGTTCCAGTATTTCCGGGTTGATGTATACCTTCAAGTCATCCTTTTTCTCGCTGACGTCGATCACGATCATGCGTATATGCCGGTCCACCTGAGTCGCGGCAAGGCCCACGCCAGGGGCGGTATACATGGTTTCGGCCATGTCCGCCGCCAAGCGGCGAATCGCATCGGTCACCTCGGTAACCGGCTCGGCCAGGGTGTGCAGTCGGCGGTCGGGGTACTGCAAGATTTTCAACAAGGCCATTATCTAACCTTCACATGGGTGCAAATTCCGAGAAATTGGTTTAAGTTAGCGCTTCAGTGAATAGTATAAAACTTAGTACCCCCTCAACAACCGAATCATCAGAGGCAGGATCATGCGTAAACTGGCTTTGATCGCCCTGCTAGCCGCTTCGTTCGCGGCGGCGGCCGATACCATTCAGCTTCGGGAGAATGCACCGGACCGGCACGTGGTGGTCAAGGGCGATACGCTTTGGGACATCTCGGCGAAATTCCTGAAATCACCATGGAAATGGCCGGAGCTCTGGCAGACCAACCGCGATCGGATCAAGAACCCACACTGGATTTATCCCGGCGACGTCATTTATTTGGTCATGACCCCGCAAGGGCCCCGGCTCTCGGTCATGACCACGACCAAACTATCGCCCAGCCTCCATTCCGAGGCCCTGCCGGAAACCAGGCAGGCCATTCCCACGATCCCTTTCAGCGCCGTCGAGACCTTCCTGCGCCGGCCGTCGGTCGCCAGCGTGGACTCGTTGGCCGATGCCCCGACCCTGATCGCCGCCGAGGATAACCGCAAACTGCTGACCATCGGCGACCGGGTCTATGCCAGCGGCGTCAAGGCTGACAACGGCAAATGGAATATCGTTCGGGTCGGCAAGGCGCTCAAAGACCCGGATACCGACGCCGAGCTCGCCCGCGAGGTCGCCTATGTCGGCGATGCCGACATCCTGGAGCCGGGTTCGCCCGCCACCCTGGCCATCGTCAGCGTCGACCAGGAAGTACAGATGGGCGACCGTCTCATCCTGGCGGCAACGATGGACGGCGTCGATTTCATCCCCCGTGCGCCGGAAAAACCGATCGCAGGCAAGATCGTCTCCGCCTTTGGCGGCAGCCAGGCAGCCGCCAAATATTCAACCGTGATCGTCAACCGGGGCCGTCTCGACGGTCTGGAGTTAGGTCATGTGCTGACCGTATATCGCGCAGGCAGGGCGATCGGCCCCGATGCCAACGGCAGCCGCCTGGCCCCGTTCACGCCAAAGAGTGGCTACCTCGACGCTGATAAAGAACGCGCCCATCAGGTCCAATACAAGAATTTCGGCGAAGAAGTCGTCGACCTGGTCGACCCCTTCGATTTCTTCTTCCGCATCTACCCGGATGGCCGTCGGGGCTGGCGCTACATCGACCAGCGGTGTCTGAAGCCCGGTGAAAAGGTCGCCGCCAACGAGTTTCATGACCCCGCCGAGACCATGATCGACTGCCCGGCCACGCAGACAGCGAAGACGCATAAATGGGCCTATATGGACATCGGCTGCCTGAAGCCTGGCAAGCAAATCAGCTTCGGCCAGGCGTTCGAGCCCAAGGATGTCTATGAGCGTCACTGCCGCCCGATGAATGTCAAGTTGCCGGACGTCGAGACCGGTCATATCCTCATCTACCGGGTGTTCGACCATGTGGCCTATGGCCTGGTCATGGACTCGGCCAATCCCATCTACCTGCTCGATACCGTCAAGAATCCTTGACCGCGCCGGCCGACGCCCTCTACTGGCTTGCCCTGGAGGCGATCCCAGGTCTGGGGCCGGACACGGCCCGCCGTCTGCTGGCGCGTTTCCCGGCGCCGGCGGACATCTTCGCCGCCCCGGCCGGACTGCTGAGCCCGATTGTCGGCGACCGGCTCGCCGCCGCCCTGAATACGCCGGTAAAGCCGGACGACCATATCAAAACCCTGGACTGGCTGGCGGCACCCGACGCCCATCTAATTACCTGGACCGATCCGGATTATCCGGAAACGCTACGCAACGTGCCGGATGCCCCGGCCTGGCTGTACGTCAAGGGTCAACGTGCGGCCTTGCGCAGGCCCATGTTGGCCATCGTCGGCAGTCGCACCGCCACCGCGCAGGGCAGGCGTGATGCCCAGGCCTTCGCCCAGGCCCTGGCCGAGGCCGGCCTGACCATCGTCAGCGGCTTGGCCGACGGCATCGACACCGCTGCCCACGAGGGCGGTCTGGCCGGCAATGGCACCGGTGTAGCGGTCGTCGGCACTGGCCTGGACCGAGTTTACCCGGCCAAGAATCGGGACCTGGCCCATCGGCTGGCGGCCAGCGGCGCGCTGGTCTCCGAGTTCGCCCTCGGAACGCCGCCCCGGCCCGGTCACTTCCCCCGCCGCAACCGGCTTATCAGCGGTTTGTCACTCGGTGTACTGGTGGTGGAGGCCGCACACCAATCGGGCTCGTTGATCACCGCCCGGCTCGCCGCCGAGCAGGGCCGCGATGTATTCGCCATCCCCGGTTCGATCCACTCGCCGCTGGCCAAGGGTTGCCATCATTTAATCAAGCAAGGGGCCAAGCTGGTCGAATCGGCCGCCGATATTCTTGAGGAACTGAACCTGCCATGGGCCATCGAACTGGCCGCTCAGGAGACGCTTCCGGCGGCCACCGCCGACCCCCTGCTTGAGCAGATGGGCGCCAATCCGATTAGTCTAGATGAACTGGCTGTGCGTAGTCGCTTGACGGTGGAGAGCCTTTCGGCCATGCTTTTCACGCACGAGATGGCGGGCCGGGTGGCATTGCTACCGGGCGGTCTTTATCAACGACTGTACTGAAAAATGTTCGATATCCTGCTCTATCTCTATGACAACTACCTGGTCGCCGACGTCCACCCCGATGTCGAAACCTTGTCGCGCAAGCTCGTCGCGGTCGGCTTTGAGGCCGACGACGTCGATCGCGCCCTGGATTGGCTGAAGGTTCTGGAAATGCTCGACCCCGAGGCCGGCGCTTCAAGCGGTCTGGGTTTGCGCTGTTATACCGCCGAGGAACAACGTCGGCTCGACCCGGAAGGCGTCGGCTTTCTGATGCATCTGGAGAATGCCGGCCTGTTGCCAGGCCAGGCACGGGAATGGGTAATCGACCAGGCGCTGGCGCTGGAAGATGTCGAAGTCCCCGCCGAAAAGATCAAATGGCTTACCTTGCTGGCCATTTCCCGCCTTCACGGCCCCGACGACGCCATCTGGTTGGAAGACCTGGTACGGGCCGGCGAGGACCACACGCCTACCTATCATTAAGCCGCCAGCCATGCGACTGCTCATTGTCGAATCGCCCTCCAAGGCGAAAACACTAAAAAAATACCTGGGGGCCGACTTCGAGGTATTGGCCAGCTATGGTCATGTCCGCGATCTGACCCCCAGAACCGGATCGGTGGATACCGATCACGACTTCGCCATGAAGTACGAGTTGATCGAGCACAACATCCGCCACGTGGAGGCGATTGCCAAGGCGGTGAAGAAGGCCGATGAAGTCTTGATCGCAACCGACCCGGACCGCGAAGGCGAGGCCATCGCCTGGCACCTGACCGAGATACTCAAGACCCGCAAGCTACTGGACAAGGTGCCCACCAAGCGGGTGGCGTTTTACGAGATTACCGAGCGGGCCGTCAAGGAGGCGGTCGCCAATCCGCGCGCGGTGGCCATGGACCTGGTCAACGCGCAACAGGCCAGGCGGGCGCTGGATTATTTGGTCGGCTTCAATCTGTCGCCCCTGCTCTGGAAAAAGATCAGTCCCGGCCTCTCCGCCGGCCGTGTGCAAAGCCCGGCACTGCGGCTCATCGTCGAGCGCGAGGAGGAGATCGAGCGGTTCACCGCACGTGAGTACTGGACCCTGCATCTGGATAGCCATAAGGGCAAGCAGCCGTTCAGCGCCCGCCTGACCCAGTACGCCGGCGACAAGATCCAGCAGTTCTCGGTCGAGACCGAGGCCCGTAGCAATGAAATCATCGCCGATTTGGCCCAAACCACCGAAGGCACCGTGGCCAAGGTCGAAAAAAAGCGTCGCCAGCGCCAACCGGCCGCACCGTTCACCACCTCGACCCTGCAACAGGAGTCCGTGCGCAAGTTAGGCTTCTCCGCCGAGCGGGCCATGCGCACCGCCCAGCAGCTTTATGAGGGCATCGATACCGGCAAGGGCGCGATAGGCCTCATAACTTATATGCGGACCGATTCGGTGAATCTGTCCCAGGATGCCATCGCCGACATCCGCGCCTACATCGGCCAGACCTTCACGGCCGATTACCTGCCGGCCAAGGCGCCAACCTACCGCAGCAAGGCCAAGAACGCCCAGGAGGCCCACGAGGCGATCCGGCCCACGGCCATCGATCGGACGCCGGATAGCCTTAAGGATCACCTCAACCACGACCAGTTCCGGCTCTACGAGATGGTCTG
This sequence comes from Hydrogenophilus sp., assembly GCA_020692235.1. Classification (GTDB taxonomy): domain Bacteria; phylum Pseudomonadota; class Gammaproteobacteria; order Burkholderiales; family Thiobacillaceae; genus Parasulfuritortus. The sequence continues at coordinate 11,391 of JAIMKU010000012.1, read as the reverse complement.
GAAGCGTGCCCTGGCGAGCCAGATGGCCCCGGCCGAACTGGACACCGTGGCGGTGGACATCGCGGTCGGGTCGAACAAGACCCTGTTCCGGGCCAACGGCCAGACCGTGGCCTTCCCGGGTTTCCTGGCGGTCTACCGGGAAGACGAGGATGAGCCCAGCGACAGCGAGGACGAGGCCAAGCTACCGCCCCTGATCGAGGCTGAAAGCGTGCCGCTGGACAAGCTGTATGGCGAGCGGCATTTCACCCAGCCGCCGCCCCGATATTCCGAGGCCAGCCTGGTCAAGACCCTGGAGGAATACGGCATTGGCCGACCCTCCACCTACGCCAGCATCATCTCCACCCTGCTCGATCGGGAATATGCGCTGCTGGAGAAAAAACGCTTTCAACCAACGGCCATGGGCCGGCTGGTGAACTGTTTTCTGACCCGGCATTTCCACGACTACGTCGACTACGACTTCACCGCCCACTTCGAGGACGAGCTGGACGACATCGCCAGCGGTGCCCGTGAATGGGTGCCGGTGATGGCCGAATTCTGGGGCCAGTTTTCCGGGCAGTTGGCGGCCAAGGCCCAAGTTGATCGGGGTTGTCCGATCGAGGAAGTCTGCCCGAAGTGCGGCAAGCCCTTGCTGCTGCAATCAAGCAAGCGCGGCCTGTTCATCGGCTGCTCCGGCTACCCGGAATGCGATTACACCCGACCTTATGGTGACCAGCCGGCCCCCGGCGAGGACATCGTCCTCGGCCCGGACCCGACCACCGGCATGTCCATCAAGTTGCTCAATGGCCGGTTTGGCTGGTATGTCCAGGTGGGCGACATGCCGACCGACAAAAAGGCACCGAAGCCGCGTCGCGCCTCCTGGCCCAAGGACAAGCCGGTCGAAGCCGCCGATCTGGCGACTGCCCTGGTGCTGCTCTCGCTGCCTCGTGAAGTGGGTCACAACCCACTGACCGGTCTGCCCATCGTCGCCAACATAGGCCGGTTTGGGCCGTATCTGCTGCACGACGGCAAATTCAAATCAATCCCGAAACGCTATGACGTCTACGCCATCGACCTGGCCCAGGCGCTAGAGGTGCTGGCCGCACCGGCCGTCGGACGCGGCGGCGGCAACCCCGGCAGGGAAGTCGGCAAGCATCCGGAAGACGGCAAACCGATCATGGTCAAGGATGGCCGCTACGGCCCCTATGTCAGCCACAACAAGGTCAATGCCACCCTGCCCAAGGACATGACACCGGATTCAATCGGCCTGGACGATGCCTTGGCATTGCTTGCCGCCAAGATCGCAAAAGGCCCCGCCAAGAAACCGGTACGGCGTAAGAAAGCGGCCTGAGTCTGGCCAGGGTATTCATTTCCGGGTCAAAGTGTAGTTAATTAGTCGGCTATCTGGTCGGCCTCACGAGGTGGCCGGGTTCCCATTCAATTCAAGCAAAAAGGACTTCAAAATGGCCGTACTCGTTGGCAAACAAGCACCCGATTTCACCGCTGCCGCCGTCATGGGCAACAATGACATCAAGCACGAAATCTGCAAGGCCTATGACGTCGAAGCCGCCGGTGGCGTCGCCTTCCGCGGTTCATTCCTGATCGACAAGTCCGGCGTCGTGCAGCACCAGGTCGTCAACAACCTACCGCTCGGCCGCAATATCGACGAGATGATCCGTATGGTCGACGCCCTGCAATTCGTCGAAGAGCATGGCGAAGTCTGCCCGGCCGGCTGGAAACACGGCGACGAAGGCATGAAGGCATCGACCGCCGGCGTGGCCGAGTACCTGGCCAAGAACGCCGACAAACTGTAAGCCTCGGAAAAGTGGAGCCGGAAGGGGGCCGCGCGCCCCCTTTCCCATAGTCGATGACAGGACAACCCAAATTACTCGCGGTCGTCGAGTTTCTCACCCACAATCGGCTGCGGGCAGTGTATGAAGCATTGGGCTACCAGGTCCACAGCGAATTCGCCGTGCGCAAGGCCATTGCCTGGCTGCGTAAGAACCGGCCCGACGTGGTGGTGGCGGATTTCTATTTTCAACCTGATTTCCGGGACCGGCTAAGCAACCTTGAATCCCTGCTGGCGGCGGTGCAGTCGATGCCCGAGGTGAAGGTGCTGGTGTACTACGACCCGCTCCACCAGGTCGCCCTGGACAAGGTTCGGCAGCGCTTCCACATCGACGAAGCGCTACCAGTGCCGGTACAGGACGAAGCAGTGCGCGAATTGCTCGGCGGCTGGCGGGAATGGACAACTGCGTGACGCACACTGCATCACGCCTGTCATTTCTCCAGCTTGTCGCCCTTGCCGGGTTTGCCCAGCCAGGCATCGGCATCGGGCAGGGCCGCCTTCTTGTCGACGATGCTCGGCCACAGCTTGGCCAACTCGGCATTGAGGGCGATATAGGCGCGCTGACCGACCGGTACATCGTCCTCGGCGAAAATGGCCTCGGCTGGGCATTCTGCTACGCACAGGGTGCAGTCGATGCACTCGTCGGGATCGATCACCAGGAAGTTGGGGCCCTCGTGGAAACAGTCCACCGGACAGACATCAACACAGTCGGTGTATTTGCATTGAATGCAGTTTTCAGTAACGACATAGGTCATACGCTTTCCTCGCGAGTGCTTTTTCGCTAGCATAGCGATGTTTTCCGGTTTGGCCAATGCGTCATCCGCCCTAACGCCTTATCTCTTCCACACGAGGTCCCACAAATGAGTGAGCACATCCATTACGTCACGGACGACACCTTCGAGCAGGAAGTCCTGCAATCCCCCACACCTGTGCTGGTGGACTACTGGGCCGACTGGTGCGGTCCCTGCAAGATGATCTCCCCCATCCTGGACGAGGTCTCCAAGGAGTATGCCGGGCGCATGAAGGTCTGCAAACTGAACATCGACGAAAACCAGCAGACCCCGCCCAAGTACAGCATCCGTGGCATCCCGACCTTGATGCTGTTCAAGAACGGCAACGTCGAGGCCACCAAGGTCGGCGCATTGTCCAAGTCCCAGTTGACGGCTTTTGTTGACAGTAACCTCTAAACTTCGCTAGTCTTCCGATGCCTGGCGGTTCTGTCGGGCATTTATCCTCCCCCCGTTACCATTCCCCCTGGCCCATTCCGGCGCCGCTTCACCCATAAAATCGACAACCATGCATCTATCCGAGCTCAAACAACTCCACGTCAGCCAACTACTCGAAATGGCCGAGGCCAACGGCATCGAGAACGCCAACCGCATGCGCAAGCAGGGGCTGATCTTCGCCCTGCTGAAAAGCAAGGCCAAGAAGGGGGAGACCATCAATGGTGACGGCGCGCTGGAAATCCTGCCGGACGGCTTCGGCTTCCTGCGCTCGGCGGATACCTCCTACCTGGCCAGCCCGGACGACATCTACATCTCGCCCTCGCAAATCCGTCGCTTCAACCTGCACACCGGCGACACCATAGAGGGCGAGATTCGCACCCCCAAGGACGGCGAGCGCTACTTCGCCATCACCAAGCTGGACAAGGTCAACGGTGAACCGCCGGAAGTGCTCAAGCACAAGATATTGTTCGAGAACCTGACCCCGCTATTCCCCAATGAACGATTCATTCTGGAACGGGACATCAAGGCCGAAGAGAACATGACTGGCCGGATCATCGACATCGTCGCCCCCATCGGCAAGGGCTCGCGCGGCCTCATCGTTGCCCCGCCCAAGACCGGCAAGACGGTGATGATGCAGCACATCGCCCACTCCATCACCGCCAATCATCCCGAGGCCGTGCTGATTGTGTTGTTGATCGATGAACGACCGGAAGAAGTGACCGAAATGAGCCGCACGGTACGCGGCGAAGTCGTCGCCTCCACCTTCGACGAACCGGCCAGCCGCCATGTCCAGGTTGCCGAGATGGTGATCGAGAAGGCCAAGCGGCAGGTCGAACACAAGAAAGACGTGGTCATCCTGCTCGACTCCATCACCCGCCTGGCCCGCGCCTACAACACCGTGCAGCCGGCCTCCGGCAAGGTACTGACCGGCGGTGTCGACGCCAATGCGCTACAGAAGCCCAAGCGCTTCTTCGGCGCCGCGCGCAACATCGAAGAAGGCGGCTCGCTGACCATCATCGCCACCGCGCTGGTCGATACCGGCAGCCGGATGGACGACGTGATCTACGAGGAATTCAAGGGCACCGGCAACATGGAAATTCACCTCGACCGGCGCATGGCCGAGAAGCGCGTCTACCCGGCCATCAACGTCAATCGCTCCGGCACCCGCAAGGAAGAACTGCTGATCGAAGCGTCGATCCTGCAGAAGATATGGGTGCTACGCAAACTGCTCTACCCGATGGACGACATGGAAGCGATGGAATTCCTCAGCGACAAGGTCCGGGTCACCAAGACCAACGCGGATTTCTTCGACTCGATGCGCCGCGGCTGAGGTGCGCCACGTCGTAGAACCGGGCGGCGGCGACGGGCACACCCCATGGTATGCGGACCTAGATGGCGGTCCGACAGGCTCCTAGGCTACGGTTTGCCCGCGACGTACTGAAATTTTCCAGCCACGGTTTTGAAACTGCCAATCGCCGGCCCCAAGTCGGCGGGCGCGGTGGCGAATTTCTGCACCTGGCACGAATCGGTGCTGATCGCATAGTGATGGTCCGCCGCATCCAGGATGTAGATCGGTTCGGCATATTCGCCCGGCGCCTGATGCAGGACGATGGGGTCGCCGCCGGGCACGCCTTGCAACTCCAACCCGCCCATGCAGTCGGGCTGCCGGGCCGCGACAACCGAAACGATAAGCTTGTCGTCCCAGAACCCGTTCTGGGAACGGGTCAGGGTGATGGCGTGATTGTGGTCGCCGTCGATCATGTACGAAGCAGTATCGCTGATGCAGCCGGACAGGGTCAGCGGGATCAGCAACAACAACAGCTTACGCGCAGAGGTATTCATCCCGGTCTCCATCGATTCGGCTGACCGAATAATAGCTATTCGATGCCCTGGCTGGCCAGATATTCGTCATAGCGGCCACGATAGTCGACGATGCCACCGTCCGGCTTGATCTCGATGATGCGGTTGGCCAGCGAGGACACGAATTCGCGGTCATGCGAGATGAAGAACAGGGTGCCGCTGAACTCGCCGATGCCGGTGTTAAGCGACTCAATCGATTCCATGTCCAGGTGGTTGGTGGGCTCGTCCAGCAACAGCACGTTCCTGCGTTGCAGCATCAGCCTGCCGAACAGCATCCGGCACTGTTCGCCACCAGAGATGACCTTGACCGATTTTTTCACCTCGTCGCCCTTGAACAGCAGGCGCCCCAAGGTGCCGCGTATCAAAGTCTCGGCGTCGTCGCCCTCATAACCACCTTCGCGGACATAGCCGCTGATCCAGTCGGTGAGGTTTTCGTCGCCCGCAAAGTCGGCTGAGTGATCCTGGGCGTAGTAGCCCAGCCGGGCCTTTTCGGCCCACTTGATAGTGCCATGTTGCGGGGTGAGCTCGCCGACCAGCAGCTTGATCAGCGTGGTCTTGCCAACGCCGTTCTCACCGATAATGGCGATCTTGTCGCCGGCATCGGCGGCAAAGGTGAAATTCTTGATGATCGGCTGGTCAGGCTCATAGCCAAAGGTCAGGCCCTCGATCTCGACCGCCAGACGATGCAGCTTTTCCCGTTCATCATAATCGAAGCGAATCCACGGATACTGTCGGGATGACGGTTTCACGTCCTCCGGCCTTAGTTTGTCGATCAACTTCAAACGACTGGTGGCCTGCTTGGCCTTGGATGCGTTGGCTGAGAAGCGGCGCACGAAATTCTGCAGGTCGGCGATCTTTTCCTTGGCCCGGGTATTGGCCGCCTGTTGCCGTTCGCGGGCCAGGGTCGAGGCCTCCATGTAGTCATCGTAGTTGCCCGGGTAAACCTTGAGGGTCTGGTAGTCCAGGTCGGCCATGTGCGTGCAGACCTGATTCAGAAAGTGGCGGTCGTGGGAGATGATGACCATGGTGGAGGTGCGCTGGTTGAGTACCTCCTCCAGCCAGCGGATAGTGTTGATGTCGAGGTTGTTGGTCGGTTCGTCGAGCAACAGGATGTCGGGGTTGGCAAACAGGGCCTGGGCCAGCAGCACCCGCAGCTTCCAACCCGGCGCCACCTCGCGCATCGGGCCCTGGTGTAGGGCGCTCGGGAGATCGACGCCGAGCAGTAACTCGCCGGCCCGGGCCTCGGCATCGTAACCGCCCATCTCGCCGTATTTTGCCTCCAGCTCGGCGGCGTGCATGTAATCGGCCTCGGTCGCCTCCGGGTTCATGTAGATGGCATCCTTCTCGGTCATGCAGGCCCATAGTTCCTCGTGGCCCATCAGCACTACGTCGAGCACCCGTAAATCCTCGAAGGCGAACTGGTCCTGGCGCAGGTAGGCCATCCGTTCGTGCGGGTCCTTGGCGACGTTGCCGGCCGAGGGTTCGAGCAGCCCGCACACTATCTTCATGAAGGTGGACTTGCCGCAGCCGTTGGCGCCGATCAGGCCATAACGGTTGCCATCGCCGAACTTGACGTTGACGTTCTCGAACAGGGGCTTGGCCCCGAACTGCATGGTGATATTGGAAGCGGTAAGCACGGCGAACAACCCATAGGTAAAGAGGCCGATTTTACCCGACTCTGCGCTTGATACCGGCCCGGCGCCCCGGCCGCGCTTCACAGTTCCTTGATGAACACCTTTGACCGTCGCTGCCAGTTGTACATTTCCTTGCGCGTCGCCGGCAGGTCGTCCGGCGTGCCGGCTATAAAGCCGCGCTCGACGAACCAGTGGGCGGTGCGGGCGGTCAGGACGAACAGCCGCTTCAGGCCTTGCTCCCGCGCCGAGTCGGCGACCGCGTTCATCAGCGCCTCGCCCCGGCCGCCGTCGCGGAAGTCGGGATGCACGACCAGACAGGCCATCTCACCCGCCAGCGTTTCCGGGAATGGATAGAGGGCCACGCAGCCGATGATCCGTCCGTCCAGCTCGGCGACGAAGAAGCGGTCGATCTCCTGCTCCAGCAACTCTCGCGGCCGATGCACCAGAACGCCTTCCTGCTCCAGCGGCTCGATCAATTGCAGGATGGCGCCGACGTCGTCGATACTGGCATTGCGCAGCGACTCGACCGACTGGCGCGACACCATGGTGCCGACGCCCTCGTGGGTAAACAACTCCATCAGCAGGGCACCGTCGACGTCGGCGCTGATCAGATGCGCCCGAAGCACACCGTTGCGGCAGGCCTTGGCGGCGTGGGGCAGATAAAGTTTCATGTCGCCATCCGGCAGGTCTTTGACCAGCTTTTGCGCCTGGCTGGCGGTCAGCCGATTGACCGGCCGGCCCTCGGCATCCACGGTATCGCCATAGTCCAGGATGAAGATCAACTTGTCGGCCCGCAAGGCAATGGCCGCGCTGGTGGCCACGTCCTCCAGGGTGAGGTTGAATACCTCGCCGGTGGGGGAATAGCCGATTGGCGAGAGCAACACGATGTCGCCGGCATCCAGGCGATGCTGGATCGCGTCGGCGGCCACCTTGCGCACCTCGCCGGTGAACTGCAAATCGACGCCATCCACCACCCCGGCCGGCTGGGCGGTGACGTAGTTGCCCGAGGCGACGCGAATCTCCGCCCCGGCCATCGGGGTGTTGGGCAGGCCGATCGAGAGCATGCTCTCGATATCCACCCGCACCGAGCCGACCGCATCCTTGACGTGTTCAAGGGTATCGGCATCGGTCACCCTGCGGCCTTGAATATACTGTGCCTCGCCGCCGCCGGCGTTCAGCCGCTCCTCAACCTGGGGTCGGACCCCATGCACCAGCACCAGGCGGACACCAATGGCGTTGAGCAGATTGACATCGTGGACCAGGTCGACAAAATCGTCCCGCAACATCGCATCGCCGCCAAAGGCCAGGACGAAGGTCCTGCCGCGAAAGGCGTGGATGTATGGCGCGGCGGCGCGGAACCAGTCCACGAAACCGGACATATCGACATCGACAGGCTTGTTAGAGGTCATGGGCAGCATAAATCCGTGGCACCAAGCGCATTATGACGAAACTGGCGGCATTTCCGCGAAGAAATTAAACGCGGGCCGGGACATGCTGACTGCGAATCAGCCACCAGACCACCAAATGGGTATTGAAATCGTCGGCAATCCAGCCCTCACCCTCCAGCACGCCGGGCGGCGCGATCCTGTGCCTGGGTAGCGCATGGTATGGGGCTGGATTGCGCGGGTTTTACGTTCAAGCATTCGAGGACGACGAATTAATCCGTTTTATTAGAGGTCGCCCCATTGGCTTTGCATGGCCGCGAGGGCGGCCAGGGCGGCGGTCTCGGTGCGCAGGATGCGTGGCCCCAACGACAACCGGGTAAAGCCGGCCCGTATGGCGGCATCTCGTTCGTTGCCGTCAAAACCGCCTTCCGGCCCGGCCAGCAGGGTCGCTGCTCCGACCGGGGCGGTCAGATCGCGCAGCCTAGATGTCGCTTCCGGGTCGAGAAGAAACAGTTGGCCGGCCAGCTTGGCTACGTGTTCGAGCCATGCCGGGAAATCCAGGATGGCGCCGACCGGCGGCACATGGTTGCGGCCACACTGCTCACAGGCGGCGATGACCACGCCTTGCCAGTGCTGCCGGCGCTTTTGCCGCTTTTGAACAACTGGCCGAGGCACTCCGAGCCGTCGCCGTTGAATAGTATGACGTCGTCGCCGTCGCGCAGACGCAAAACGCCCACCGCATGACGCGCAACTTCATCGGGCAAAGTGACCTGACGGCCGGGCGGCAAGGGCATGGCGCAGTGGAAGCGGGGGATGGACATGGCTTATGGGGTCTCGGTTGACGATGGTATTATCGGGCAAAACATCATCGGAGTTAGTACATGGTACGCATGGAAACCCCCGTCTGCGCATTCGGCTGGCAGGCGCCAGACTTCGAGCTCGCCGGCGTGGATGGCAAACAGTACTCGCTGCGCGATGCCGCCGGCCCCAATGGCCTGTTGGTGATGTTCATCTGCAATCACTGTCCTTACGTCAAGGCGGTCATCCGGCGCATCGTGCGCGACGTCAACGACCTCCAGGCGCTGGGCGTCGGCGCCATCGCCATCATGGCGAACGACCCCACCGAGTATCCGGAGGACAGCTTCGACAACATGAAGCGGGCGGCGGCGGAACTGAAGTTCCCCATGCCCTACGTGCTCGACCAGAGTCAGGCAGTCGCCAAGGCCTATGGCGCCGTATGCACCCCGGACTTCTTCGGCTTCAACGGCCGGCTGGAACTACAATATCGCGGCCGACTGGACCAATCGCGCAAGGAGACCGCGCCCGAGGGTGTCCGCCGCGACCTCTTTGAAGCCATGAAACAGGTCGCCACCAGCGGCCGGGGACCGGCCGAACAGATCCCCAGCATGGGCTGTTCGATTAAATGGAAGGCCTGATTCAGATGCAAGACTCAAGACTCAAGATACCAGGAACCCCGCTTGTCCTTGCCTCTTGTGCCCTGCCTCGCCCATGACGCCCATCCTTGCCCAGGTCATCGCCGCCGCCCGCATAGTCGGGCGCGAGGAGATCATGCCTCGTTACATGAAGGTGGCGCACAGCCACAAGGACGATGGCAGCCTGTTTACCGAGGCCGATCTGGCCGCCCAGCAAGCCTTGATCGTCCGGCTCCAGGCCATCGCCCCCTACCCGGTGCTGGGCGAGGAAATGGCCGACGCCAACCACCAGCGGCTATGGCAAGAGGGTGGCGCCGGTCTTTGGTGCGTCGACCCGATCGACGGCACGACCAATTTCGTGACCGGTCTACCCTTCTTCGCCATTTCGATCGCCCTGATGAAGCAGGGCCGGCCGGTCTTGGGCGTGGTCTTCGACCCCCATGCCGACGAGTGTTTTTACGCCGAGTCGGGCCGTGGCGCTTTTTTGAATGGCAACAGGCTGCCCCTGAAAACGGCCCCGGATCGCCTGGAAAGTTGCGTCGCCGGGGTCGACTTCAAGCGCATCCCGCGCGCCCTGGCCAGCCGCCTGGCCGCCGAGCATCCCTATAGCTCTCAACGCAACCTGGGCGCCAGCACCCTGGATTGGTGCTATCTGGCCGCCGGGCGGTTTTACCTCTACCTGCATGGCGGGCAAAAGTTGTGGGACTACGCGGCGGGCGCCTTGATCCTGGAAGAGGCGGGCGGTCAGGTCGGCCAGATCGACGGCGAGGTGTTCTGGCAGGGCGATCCATGGACCCGTTCGGTGCTGGCGGCCAACACGCCCGGCCTGTTCAAACAATGGCGGGCCTGGCTGGATAATCCCCCTTTGCTGTGTGTGCCATAACACAAGATCGCGCAATAAACAAGACAACACAATTTATAAAAACATTTTAATTTTGCCCGCCCAGCCACCGCAAAACCGCTGCCCACAATGAAATCCGGCCCACCAAGCGGCCCGGCCACGGTACTCCAGCCGGCCCGGACATATTGCTCTGATTGCTCTGACTCGACCCCTACGACATAATTAGCCCTCTTGAGCCCGAACAGGGCCAAGCCGAGGCCTTGAATGAATTCCGCCGCGCCGCGGCGTGTGGCATCCATGCAATGCTTCCCTAAAGTTCTCATTACTAAGGAAATAACAACATGGCAACCCGTACCGACCTTGCAAATGCCATCCGCGCGCTCTCCATGGATGCGGTGGAAAAGGCTAAATCCGGCCATCCCGGCGCCCCCATGGGCATGGCGGAGATCGCCGAAGTGGTGTGGAACCACCACCTGCGCCACAACCCGGCCAACCCCAAGTGGCCCGACCGTGACCGCTTCGTGCTGTCCAACGGCCACGGCTCCATGCTGATCTATTCCCTGCTGCATCTGACCGGTTATGACCTTAGCATCGACGACCTGAAGAACTTCCGTCAGTTGCATTCCAGGACGCCCGGCCACCCTGAGTACGGCCACACCCCCGGCGTCGAGACCACCACCGGCCCGCTCGGCCAGGGCATCACCAACGCCGTCGGCATGGCGCTGGCGGAAAAGCTGCTGGCCCACGAGTTCAACAAACCCGGCCATGACATCGTCAACCATCACACCTATGTGTTCATGGGCGACGGCTGCATGATGGAAGGCATCTCCCATGAGGCCTGCGCCCTGGCCGGCACCTGGAACCTGGGCAAGCTGATCGCCTTCTGGGACGACAACGGCATCTCCATCGACGGCCACACGGAAGGCTGGTTTACCGACGACACCCCGAAGCGCTTCGAAGCCTACGGCTGGCATGTGGTCCGCAATGTCGACGGCCATAACGCCGAGGCCGTCGAGGCCGCCATTCAGGAAGCCAAGAAGCATACCGACAAGCCCACCTTGATCCAGTGCAAGACCGTCATCGGCAAAGGTTCGCCCAACAAGGAAGGCACCCGTGATATACACGGCGCCGCGCTGGGCCAGGCCGAGATCGACGCCACCCGCAAGAACCTGGGTTGGAACCACGCG
>JAIMKU010000011.1 GCA_020692235.1 Hydrogenophilus sp. | reverse complement strand
CTGGACACACTGGAACACCGTATTCTGGCCAAACAGTCGCCGGACGAACCGACACCGCGCCAGACTGAAATCCCGCATCTCGATATCGCTGACTATCGTGGCCGGACCTGGGCTACCCGTAAGCGCCCCTGGGTGGACCGCCTCGCCTCGGCCTGGCTGATTCGCCGTTTCATCGACCCGGAGGCGCGCTTTCTTTGGCTTACCGCACCCGCCAATTGCCCCACCGAGGCACTGGGTTTTGACTTTGACGGCGCCGAATTCACCCACGTCGACCAGCGCGTGACGTTCGAGGTGTTGCTGGCGAGTTTCGGGCTGGAAACCAACCCCGCCCTGATGAAGTTGGCAACGCTGGTGCATTGTCTCGACGTCGGGGGACTGCCGGTGGCGGAAGCGGCGGGGCTGGAGATGGTGCTGGGCGGGCTGCGCGCCAGTTTGCCGGATGACGATGCGCTGCTCGTGGCCGCCGGCGGCGTTTTCGACGGGATAACCCTAAATTTCAAAACAGGAGAACCAACATGAGCGAGACGACAGAGTCGACAGATATGGTGCGCCCCGCCCATCCCTCATTTCTATGTCTATCAGGGCGGCGTCGAGCATTACCAGTGGCTCACCGGCCCACAGATGATGGACGGCCTGGCCCTGGGCGAGACCACGCCCGGCCCGCTGATTATGGTGGTGGCCTTCATCGCCCTGTGGCGGTACAAGCAGGACATCATGCGGGTCATCGCCGCCTGCGCGGCGGTGGGCCTAGTTTACACCTTCGCCATGGGCGCCTGAACATGAAATGGGTCACCCGCGAACGCCCCAAGATCGACCGCATCGCCTGCCCCTGGCTGATCGCCCGCTTCATCGACGCCGACCCGGAGTTTCTCTACGTGCCGGGCGAGGAGGTGCTGAAGGTGGCGGCCGAAACCGGCGCCACAGCCTATGACATCCCCGGCGTGGAATACGGCCACCACGGTGACCGGTGCAGCTTCGACGCCTTTATCGCCAAACATAAACTGACCGACCCGGCCCTGCTCAAACTCGCCCTGATCGTGCGCGGCGCCGATTGCGGCGCGCCGCATCTGGCGCCGGAAGCCGCCGGCCTGCTGGCGATTTCCAGGGGCCTATCGCGCAACTTCGGCGACGACCACGAGATACTGAAGCACGGCATGGTGATCTACGACGCGCTCTATGCCTGGTGCGCCGACTCGTGATCCTACCCGCCGGCGCCGCCCCCGAGGCGCGCTTCCTGCTCATTGCCCGCGCCCTGCGGGCGTTGGCCGATGGCTATGTGGCGGTGCTGCTGCCGGCCTATCTACTGGCCTTGGGCATGGCCACCTGGCAGGTTGGCATACTCAGCTCGGCGACCCTGCTCGGTTCGGCCTTCGCCACCCTGGGCGGCGCGTTGTTCGCCGCCGGCTGGCTGGCCGCGCCGTTGGCGGCCTGCGGAATCTTGAAGATCGTCTACGACCTAGGCTTGTTCGCCGCCTTTCGGCGACACAGTGCTAACAACGTGACGATGCGGCCCGGCGATTGAACCCAGCGGGTCGTTCCATTAATCTGTGCCCGGATAACCCCAAGGCCGTCATGTTCGCACTCGAATCCAGCCCACCTGTCCTCACCGTCTCGGAACTCAATCGCATGGCGCGATTGGCGATCGAGCGTGCCTTGCCCAGCGCCTGGATCAGCGGCGAGATTTCAAATCTGACCCGGGCGCCGTCGGGCCATTGGTATTTCACCCTGAAGGACGCAAACGCCAGCGTGCGCTGCGCGATGTTCCGCAACCGCAATCAGTTCGTGGACTGGCGGCCGGACAATGGGATGCAGGTGGAGGTACGTGCTCAGGCGAGCGTGTATGAACCGCGCGGCGAGTTTCAGCTCACGGTCGAGGCGATGCGCCGGGCGGGCTTGGGGGCCTTGTTCGAGGCCTTTCAGCGACTCAAGGAAAAGCTGGAACAGGAAGGCCTGTTCGATCCAGCCAGAAAGCGCGCCATGCCAGAGCTGCCGGCCTGCATCGGGGTGGTGACCTCAGCGCGCGCCGCCGCGCTCCGGGATGTCTTGACGACGCTGAAGCGGCGCTGGCCTTTGGCGCGCGTGGTGTTGTACCCGACCCCAGTGCAGGGCGCCGATGCAGCGGGGCGGATCACCACCGCCATAGGCGTGGCCGGTGTCCGTCTGGAGTGCGATGTCTTGCTGGTGGTGCGGGGCGGCGGCGGCATCGAGGATCTGTGGGTCTTCAACGATGAAGGGGTGGCGCGGGCGATCGCGGCTTGCCCACTGCCAGTGGTGTCCGGGATCGGCCATGAGACCGATTTCACCATCGCCGATTTTGTCGCCGACCTGCGTGCGCCGACGCCGACTGGCGCGGCGCAGTTGGCGACCCCGGATCGGGACGCGCTGTTACTGCAAGTGGCCCGATCCGGTCGCGTCTTGGCCCTGGATATGCGCCGCCGTCTGGACTTTCTCGGCCAACACCTGGATGGTCTAAGTCGTCGACTGCAACATCCGGGCGCCCGATTGGCGGACCAGTCGCGCCAGATCGCTCATTTGAGTCAACGCCTGGCGCTGGCCAAACAGACCAAGCTGGCCTATTGCCGCCTGCTTGGCGAGCGCTTGATCGAACGGCTGGCTGCCAGCAGGCCCAGTTTTGGCCGGAACATCGAACGCCTGACCGAGTTACGCCACCGTCTGGATTATCTATATCGAGTCGGGCTTCGGCGCCGGGCCGACCGGCTGGATTCCCTGGCGGCCCAGCTTGTCCACCTGAACCCGCGGGCGGTCCTGGCGCGAGGTTATAGCATCGTCCGGAATCAGGCCGGCGACCTCTTGACGGACAGCCGTCAGGCGACCGAGGGCGAGGCAATCGCGGTCACCCTGGCCCAAGGCCAATTGAGGGCGCGAGTCATCGAGCTTGAGCCTTGAGCGGTTTGCCCCGGTAGCACATGAATACCTGGACAAAGCAACCCGATTGGGGCTGGTGTTTCAGTGGCACGACGGCATCGGTCATGCCCTGCTATCGACCATGAACCAAACCGATGACATCCTTACCGCAGTGCAGGATCACGAGGCCGCAGCCACCTATACAAGCCTCACCAACTGGACCTCGCTGCTGGCCTGCGCCGACTATCTGGGCCAGCAGATCGCCGACTGGGCGCCGGCAGATCTGCGCGCCAGCAACCCTCGCTCGATTTCGGAAGACCTGCTGACCGCCGAGGCGCAAACGGAAATTCTGGCACAAGCCAAGGAAGAATTGGCCTCGCTGCGGGCCGCCCTGTTTTAAGCTATTAACTGCTCGCTCAACCAGTCGGCTACCCGATCCGCATGGTCGGCCTGCAGGCAATCGAACAGCGTGGCTCCCTGCCAACCACGCAGCCAGGTGATCTGGCGCTTGGCCAACTGGCGGGTCGCTGCCGCGCCGGTCTCGTACAACTGTATTTCGTCAATCTCGCCATCCAGGAAGCGCCAGGCCTGACGATAGCCGACACTGCGCATGGCAGCCATATCCGGGGTCAGTGCATAGCGTTCGCGCAAATACCGTACCTCGGCCAAGAATCCCGCCGCGAGCATGGCACGGAAACGAGCCTCGATACGCTTGTGCAGCGCCGCCCGATCGGATGGCATGAGGGCGATCTCGATCAGGCGGTAGGGCAACGCTGCGTTTCCCGCCCCGGACCGTAGTTCGGACAAGGGCCGGCCGGATACCCGGTACACCTCCAGGGCGCGTTGGATGCGCTGACTGTCATTGGCCTGAATTCGCGCCGCCGATGCCGGATCAAACCGGGCCAGTTCGGCGTGCAGCGCCGGATAACCCTCTGCGGCCGCCCGTGCGAGCAGTTCCGCGCGTATCGCCGGGTCGGCCTTGGGTAATGCGTCCAGACCGTCTTTCAGGGCCTTGAAATAAAGCAGGGTGCCGCCCACCAGCAGCGGCACCCTGCCGCGCGCGACGATGTCCGCCATGAGCGCCAGGGCATCGGCACGAAAACGGCCGGCAGAGTAGGTCTCGGTGGGGGCCACAATGTCGATCAGATGGTGCGGGCAGGCGGCCAGGGTAGCCGCGTCCGGCTTGGCCGTGCCGATGTCCATGTCCCGATAGACCAGGGCCGAATCGACGCTGACAACCTCCAGCGGAAAGCGCGCCGCCAGGGTCACCGCCAGGTCGGTCTTGCCGCAGGCGGTGGGGCCCATTAGAAAGATTGCCGGCGGCAGTCGCTCCGGTGTCGGCATCGTCTCAGTCGTAGCGCTTCGCTTCCCTGCGCCGTCCAGGCTTCTTTTTCAACACCACCACGCCCTTCACCGTTTCCTTGACGTCGTCGACCGGGATGTTGGGATACAGCGGGTTGAGCGGCTTGAGCATCCAGCCCTCTTTGTTTCGTACCAGTTGCCGGAAGATGTATTCCTCGTTGGCCCAGGCCACCACATAGGCGCCATCCTTGGCGATGCCATCCGGCTCGACCACGATGATCTCACCCTCGACGAATTCCGGGACCATGGAGTCGCCCAGCACCATCAGGGCATAGGGCTCGCTACCGGCGCAGGCCGACGCGGCGAGGTCCTGCTCGGTCTCGGAGGGTTCTGGCGCGGGGCGCACCGGGATAGGGAAGGGTTTCGCTTTGCTCATCTATTTTCCTCGCATGAATAGTCGGCCCAGGTCGGCCATGGTCAGTTGGAACCAGGTCGGCCGGCCATGATTGCATTGATCGGTCCGCTCGGTCCGCTCCATATCGCGCAACAGGGCATTCATTTCCGGCAGGGTCAGACGGCGCCTGGCCCGTACCGCACTGTGACAGGCCAGCGTCGCCAGTATCTCGTTGCGGCGTCCGGCCAGTGCCTCGCTGGCACCGAATTCGCGAATCTCCCGCAACACCTCGCGAGCCAGTTGCTCGGCATCCGCTTTAGCCAGCAGCGCCGGGGTCGCCCGCACCGCCAGATGGCTGGGCGAGGCGGCGGTGATTTCGAAACCCATGGCCGCCAGCGCCGCGTGATTTTCCGTGGCGGTCGCCATCTCCAGCACCGTGGCCTGGAACACCAGCGGGATCAGCAGCGGCTGGGCCGCCAGGCGCTGCTCGTCCAATGCCGTCTTTAAACCCTCGTACAGGATGCGCTCGTGGGCGGCATGCATATCCACTACCACCAGACCCTGGTCATTCTCGGCCAGGACATAGACGCCGGCCACCTGACCGAGGGCATAGCCAAGGGGCGGCATCGACTCGGCTTGTTGCGGCGACTCCGTCAATGCCTCGGCCACCATACCGTAATAGGCCTGTGGTTCGGATGCTCGCGGCGGCAGGGTTTGCGGCGACCAGGCGGCCCCACCGCCTTGATGTAGATTTGTACCAAAGGTGACATTTGAAAAATGCGGCGCCGTCGCCTGGCCTGACTGTTCAGCCGCCGCAGGGAGGGCGGAGGCCCGTCCCAAGGCCTGCTCCAGCGCATGAAAGATGAACTGATGCACGGCCTGGGCCTGACGAAAGCGGACCTCGGTCTTGGCCGGATGGACGTTGACATCGACCTGTTCGGGCGGCAGTTCCAGATACAGTACATAGGCAGGATGGCGGTCGTGGTGCAGGATATCGCGATAGGCCTGGCGCACCGCGTGGCCGAGCAGCTTGTCGCGCACGTAACGGCCATTGACAAACAGGTATTGGGCATCCCGCCCGGACCGGCTGTAGGCGGGTAGCCCAGCCAACCCGTGCAAGCGCAGGTCGCCGGCCGATTGGTCGACGCTACGGGCGGCAGCCGCAAAATCCTCGCCCAGCAGTGCCATCACACGGGCGGCGACATCCTGGGCCGGACAGTGCCAGACGATGCGGCCATTGTGACGCATCTCGAAGGTCGTCTCCGGTCTGGCCAGCGCGGCGCGACGCATGGCCTCCTCACAGTGGCCGTATTCGGTGGCCGGGGTGCGCAAAAATGTGCGCCGGACCGGGGTGTTGAAGAACAGATCGCGCACCTCCGCTACCGTGCCCTTGCTCAGCGCGGCAGGCTCGATGGCGGTCAGGGCGCCATCCTGAGCGGCGATGCGCCAGGCATGTTCGGCCGCGCCGACCCGGCTGGTCAGGGTCAGCCGGGCAACCGCCGCAATGCTGGCCAAGGCCTCGCCCCGGAAGCCGAGGCTAGCCACCGCTTCCAGTTCCGCCAGACTGGTGATCTTGCTGGTGGCATGACGGGCCAGGGCGTTGGCCAGGTCGCCGGCATCGATGCCGGCACCGTCATCGGCCACCCGGATCAGATTGATCCCACCCTCCTCCAGGTTGGCCCGAATCTCACTGCTGCCCGCGTCCAGGCTGTTCTCCAGCAATTCCTTGAGGGCCGAGGCCGGACGCTCGACCACCTCGCCGGCGGCGATCTGGGAAATAAGCAGGTCGGGGAGTAGTTGTATGCGGCCCATACGGCATTTTACCCCGCCGCCATCGAGCCGCCGACCCTAACCGCCGGGGTGTTTTGTTGCCTCGTACAGCGACGGGGTCACCCGCGCCGAGGCCAGGTATTCGCGGATGTGCTTGATCTCCTCGCGCCCGCACACTTTGCTGTGATGCGGCCGGTGCAATACGCCTTCGACACCGTTCAACACCATCCGAATGCGCGCGCCAGACAGCGACTCCACCTTGGCCCCCAAGTGCTCCAGCAGCGACTCCACCTCCCGCCAGTGGATATTGCCGCTGATCGGATCCTGAAACAGGGCATACAACAGATGTTCGTGCTTATGGCTCATAACTGCTCTCAACGCTAGAACCGCTTTCAGCTTATGCCATTCGTAAACATGCGCACATAAAAGGACAGGTAGGTCGTTAAATAGGGAATGTAGTCACCACGCTTGCCGCCGGTATCCTCGTCGCGCGGGGTCAGGCTGGAGATGCCGTCTTCGTCGGCCAGCCAGTTGGCGTCGAGATGGGTCAGGCCAAACCGGGCCGACAGCGCACGCACTGCGGCCTTGTCCTCGGCCTCGCCCAGCGCGGTGGCGTAGATGGCCATGCCGGTCTTGGCGACGCGGTCGATCATGGCGCGATATTCGGAATCGCTCAGGGCATGGGGGTTACGCACCTCGACGATGAGGTCCTCGCCCCGGGTCGGATAGCCGGCCAGCTTGGCCTCGCGTCAGCGCTGGTAGTCGGTCTCGTTGTCGGGATGGAATGGGGAATTTGTGGGGATCATCTCAAATGTTCCAGGTGGCCGCGGCGGCGGCCGCGAAGACATTGGCGAAGCACGGCTGGCGCCGCGCCTACGCCGCGTTCGTTACCGGATAGAAGCCATCGACCTGTTTCTTCACCGTGCCCAGAATATCGGGCATCTCGATGTCCATGATCTGGTCCTGTATCCAGGTCTGGTCGGACTTTTCCATGTCCTCGCGAATTTGCAGGCTAAGGAAACGCAGGGCCTGGAAGCTGGGCCGGTCGTCGGGGAAATCGTAGTGGCCGTACTCGGCCATGCGGCTATTCAGCAGGTCGATGTAGCCTTGCTGGTAATCGTAGTTCGCATCCTTTTCACCTTCGGTGAAATCGAGAATGTTTTCTTCCATGATCTCGGCCAGGCGCACCCCCAGGGCGCTGACCAGTTCGCCCCGGGCAGCATCGCTCAGCCGGGTAAAGACCAGGCGATCGACGTAATGGACCGCGAACGCGGTCAACTCGCCGATGATCTTGAAGCCGCGCTGGGGCGTGATGATATCGAAATCGGCGTGGGACAAATTATCCATGGCGCGGTCGGCCATGCGCCAGATGGTGGTGGCCAGGGCGCTGGCAGTCTCCTCGACTGCGTGCTCGGCCTCCTTCTTGAACCAGGTTGTTTTAACGCGGGTGGGGGCGGCCATTCGTTATTCTCCAAGCGCAATCGGACGCGACGGGTCGGTGACCCACTCGCTCCAGGAACCGACATATAGCCGGGAGCCGGACAGGCCGGCGATCTCCATGGCCAGGATGTTGTGGCAAGCGGTGACGCCGGAACCGCACATGTGGATGACGTCGGACGGCGCCCGCCCCTTCAGTAACGCCTGGTAGTTCTCGCGCAGGGCCTCGGGCGGCGAGTAGGTACCGTCGATATCCAGGTTTTCCTCAAAGTTCCAGTTGACCGCACCTGGCACGTGACCGGCCACCGGGTCGAGCGGCTCATATTCGCCGCTGAAACGGCGCTCGGGGCGCGCATCCAGTATCAGCTTGTCGCCGCTTCGCATGGCCGCCATGACTTGATCGACCGTGACATACAGGCTCGGCTCCGGCAACCTGGCGCAGGCGTCCTTACAGATCGGCACGGGCGTTTCCTGGCTGATCGGGCGCCGCTCGCGCAGCCATTTCGGGTAACCGCCGTCGAGCAGCGCCACGCCTGGATGGCCTAGCCAGCGCAGCAGCCACCACAAACGAACCGCCATGGAACCGAAGCTATCGTCATAAACCACCACCTGTTTGTTGACGCCGACGCCCCAGCGACACAGCTTCAAGGCCAGTGTCTCGACATCGGGCAACGGATGCCGCCCGGTGTCAGGCCCGGTCGGACCGGCCAGGTCGTCGTCCAGATGAGCGTAGTGGGCGCCTGGTATGTGACCTTTACCGTACGCCGAACGGCCGCCTTCGGGATCGGTCAGGGCGAACCGACAATCCACGACGACCCAGTGCGGATCATCCAGATGATAAGCCAGATCGTCGGTTGAAACGAGTGTGGTGTAGAACATAAATCCAGTGGCCAGTGACCAGTGACGAGTGACAAACGACTTCAACTCGCGACACCGGCAACCCGTCGGGGTGATGGGTTCAAGAAAAATTTCCAGAGGGCAGGCGGAGTGACGAAAGACTTGTCACTCGTCGCCTGTCACTCGTCACAACCCTTAGTAACCGCCCTTGCCATAGGGCTTGGGCAGGCCGGCCACCTTGGAAGACTGACGGTTCGGCTGTTTGGGGAACAGCTCATACAATACCTTCTTCCAGTCGGTGCCGGGATATTCTTCATCCATGCCCATGAACATGTTGCGGAAGTTGGGGGTATGACCATCTTCCTGGTATTTCTGGCGCATGAAGCGGACGACCTTCCAATGATCTTCAGTCAGTTTCAGGCCTTCGGCTTCGGCGATGATCGGTACGATCTCATCGCTAAAATTGGCTTCGGTCAGGAAATCCTCGTCATCGACTTCCAGCTCTTCGCCGTTTAGTACGTATCCCACGATTTTTCTCCTATACACAGGTTACAAAAAACTGTGATCGACTCAGTCGATCACGACTGCCTTAATCGATTTATGGGGGACAAATATACCGCAGCCAAAGCGGCGATGGCGTCCCAAGCCTTGTTCCTGAACCCGCAATGATTGCTGAGGGTCGACTTCGTGCAGCATGAGGCTATAACCCAATACTGCCCCCTCGGCGAGGTGAATTTTACGCTTCCTGCCTGGAAGGAGCTGGCAGCGAATCTCCATGGCCTCCAATTCGACGCGCGCCGCCGCCAAAAAAACCGCTTCATCGTCGGTCCCGAAATCGACGATAGGCGCGTACAAGGTGGCGAAGGGCGTCAGTAGTCTCTCCTTCGCCTGGCCGACGGCCAGCTCGCCGGCGCCGGTGTCGAGGCGCTTGCCGCTCAGTACACGGGCATCGTCCATGCGCGCCACGGGAAGGCGCAGCACCAGTTTGATGCGGCGGCTGATAATCAGGTTGTCGTTGCGCCCGGTCGGCTCGCCATGGATAGGATGCACACCCACGGCGGGTTCGTCCTTCAACCACGGCAGATGCGCCACCAAGGCATCAAACAGGGCTTGACCATGGTCGGCCGGAATCTCGGCACCGACCAGATCGAAATGCAAATCCTTGAAACGTGGGGTGTACTGGAAATCCTTGATGGCTTCCCAATCCGGGTTATACATCCGCATGAGCGTCTCCTGTCGAAGCGACCGGTCCGAGTTCCTGGCTGGCGACCCATTGCAACATTTCCTCAGCCCAATGCTTGGCCGTCACCGGATCCACGTCGAAGATGGTGAAGCGCGCGCCGCGTTCGCGGATGCGCAGGCGCATCATGGGCGTCCCGCCAGACGCATAGCGTACCTCCTGGAACTCGATCTCCTGGTTGCCATATGGGTTGCGGAATTTGGTCAGCGACTTGATCTCGTCCATGTTTTCGGTTCAGATTGGCAATTAGGGCTGTATTGAGCCAGATTTTATCGAGTAAGAGCATCACGCCGTGGGGTAAACAAACCTACCTGATCGGGTAGGTACGAACCACTCCCACGAAAAACCGATTTACCCCATCGGGATGATGGCTTCGGGCCAACTGGCTTACTAAGATTATAGGACTCGTCTCGTGCCGGCATGATGTCCACGAGCAGTGTATAGGCGGAGTGACGATATACCGCTTCGCAAGACCTAAAGGAGAAACAGATGGCTAAGAAAATGCATGACACGCCGAATCTGGACGAGCTGGAAAAAGGCCCGTGGCCCAGCTTCATAACCGGCATCAAACGGCTGGCAAAGGATAACGACATGATGGTCGACCTGCTCGGCCAACTGGAAACCTCCTACAAGACTCGCACCGGCTACTGGAAGGGCGGCACCGTGGGCGTGATCGGCTATGGCGGCGGCGTTATTCCCCGCTTCACCGAACTGAAGAATGCCGACGGCACCCCGAAGTTCCCGGAAGCAGCCGAATTCCACACCCTGCGCATCATGCCGCCCGCCGGCATGCATTACACCTCCGACCTGCTGCGTCAATTGTGCGACGCATGGATCGAAACCGGTGGCTCGGGCCTGATCGCCATGCATGGCCAATCCGGCGACATCATGTTCCAGGGCATCAGGACTGCCGACGTACAGCGCTCCTTCGACCGTTTCAACGAGATGGGCTTCGATATGGGTGGCGCCGGCCCCGATCTGCGTAGCTCGATGTCTTGCGTCGGTGCCGCTCGCTGCGAAATGTCCTGTTATGACGAAGCCCGCGCCCTGCGCACCGTCATCAACAACAACCTGGACGACATGCATCGCCCGTCCATGCCGTACAAATTCAAGTCCAAGTTCTCCGGCTGCCCGAACGACTGCACGAACGCCATCCAGCGTTCTGACATGGCCACTATCGGCACCTGGCGCGACAGCATCCGTGCCAACGAGAAGCAGGCCCGCGCCTGGCTGACCGCTCACAACATGGAAGACCTGACCAACATGGTCATCGGCATGTGTCCGACTCGCGCCATTCAGTTGGTCAAGAACAATGGCAAAGCGGCGGCCGCAGGCATGACCAAGGTCGCGGTCTCTGATACCAATTGCATCGAGATCGACAACCATAACTGCGTGCGCTGCATGCACTGTCTGAATGTCATGCCCGGCGCCCTGCTGCCCGGCAAGGACAAGGGCGTCACCATCCTGGTCGGCGGCAAGAGCGTGTTGAAGATCGGCGCCTCGCTGGGTACCGTGATGATCCCGTTCATGAAGATGAAATCCGACGAGGACTTCAAAAAGCTGAACGATCTGGCACGCAACATGATGGACTTCTTTGCCGAGAACGCATTGGAACATGAGCGTACTGGCGAAATGATCGAGCGTATTGGTCTGGTCAACTACCTGGAAGGTCTCGATATCCCGATCGATCCCAGCATGATTACCCACCCGCGTACCAATCCCTACGTCCGCATGGATGGTTGGGATGAGGAAGCGGCCAAGTGGAACAAGCGAAAGAACGCCGCCGCGTAATCCGATTGCTTCCTGTTTCGCGGGCTAACGTCCGCAAAACAGGAAAAGATAACGGATACCAACAAGTTTTCTGATCTCACCTAGTTGGAGGCAAGAATGAGCGAACGTACTCATGAGACTATCGAATCCGGCGCACCGGATCCGATGCAGTACATGCACCCTGTCATGGCCAAAAATTATGGCAAGTGGGTGTTCCACTCCCATCCGAGGCCCGGTGTGCTGTATCACCGCGCCGAGAGCGGCGCCGAAATCTGGACCGTCAAGGCCGGCACACAGCGCCAGATGGACCATTACACCATCCGCAAGCTGGCCGACATCGCCGATCAGTTCGCCGACGGCTATGTGCGTTTCACCACCCGGTCCAATATCGAGTACATGTTTACCGATAGCGGCAAGGTCGATGGCCTCATCAAGGCTCTGACCGACAACGGTTTCCCGGTCGGCGGCACCGCCAACTCGGTATCCATGATCGCCCACACCCAGGGTTGGATGCACTGCGACATCCCCGGTACCGACGCTTCCGGCGCGGTCAAGGCACTGATGGACGAACTCTATGGCGAGTTCATCAAGTGCGAGATGCCCAACCGGGTCAAGCTGTCCACCTCCTGCTGCGAGATCAACTGCGGCGGCCAGGCCGACATTGCTATCATCATCCAGCACACCAAGCCGCCCAAGATCAACCATGACATGGTCGCCAACGTCTGCGAGCGCCCCACCGTCGTCGCCCGTTGTCCGGTTGCGGCCATCCGCCCGGCACTGGTGAACGGCAAGCCGTCCCTGGAAGTCGACGAAAAGAAATGCATCTGCTGCGGCGCCTGCTTCCCCCCGTGCCCGCCGATGAAGATCAACGACCCGGTCAACTCCAAGTTCGCGATCTGGGTAGGTGGCAAGAACTCCAATGCCCGGTCCAAGCCCACCTTCCACAAACTGGTTGCGTCGGGCATCCCGAACAACCCGCCGCGTTGGCCCGAGGTATCCACCATCGTCAAAAAGATTTTGGCGACCTACAAGGCCGATGGTCGTCCGTGGGAACGGATGAACGACTGGATCAACCGTATCGGCTGGCCCGCTTTCTTCGAAAAGACTGGTCTGCCCTTTACTAAGTACCACATCGACAACTGGCGCGGTGGCCGTCACAGCCTCAACGCCTCGGCTCAGATCCGCTTCTGATCCGATGCAATCGGGCCGGGAGCGCAAGCGCCCGGCCCAAGTTAGAGAATCGATATTTTGGATTTAGGGATATAGTTAAATGAAGATCGGTGTACTGGTTAACGAGGGGCCTTATACCCACGAGGCCTCCGATAGCGCCTACAACTTTACCAAGGCGGCGTTGGAAAAGGGGCACGAGATTTACCGCGTGTTCTTCTACCACGATGGCGTCAACAACGCGACCCGGCTGACTGAGCCGCCGCGCGACGACCGCAACATCGTCAACCGTTGGAGTGAATTGAGCAAGCAGCACAACCTGGACTTGGTAGTCTGCATCGCCGCCGCCCAGCGTCGCGGCGTCATGGACGAGAACGAGGCCAAGCGTCAGGGCAAGGACGCCCATAACCTCGCCGAGGGCTTCCGTATCTCCGGCCTCGGCCAATTGGTGGAGGCCGGCATCCAGAGCGATCGCCTGGTGACCTTCGGCGACTGAGGAATTTGAAATGAGCGACCAAGAAATGGATATGGAAGAAGGCGGCGTCGTCAAGCAGTTCATGTTTGTTAACCGCAAGGCCCCCTATGGCACCATCTACGCCTTGGAGGGTTTGGAAGTCGTACTGATCTCCGCAGCCTTTGAACAAGACGTGAGCATGGCCTTTATCGACGATGGTGTGTATGAGCTGAAGAAGGGCCAGGACACCAAGGCACTGGGGCAGAAGAATTTCTCGCCCACCTACCGCGCCCTGGAAGGTTACGACATCGAGAAACTGTATGTTGAGAAGGAATCCATGGCAGTCCGCGGTTTGACCGTGGAAGACTTTGCGGTGGATGTGACTGTGCTCGACCACGCCGAAATGGCGGCCAAGATGGCCGAGCAAGACGTCCTGATCAGTTTCTAATGGAGGCCAAGATGCTGCACATCGTCAACAAATCGCCCTATGAACGCAACGCGCTTGAGAGCTGCCTGCGACTAGCGATAAATGGTTCCGCTGTACTGCTGATCGAGGACGGCGTTTACGGCGCCGTCAAGGGCGGCAGCTTTGAGGGCGCGTTACAGGCCGCGTTACCCGGCCTGAAGATTTATGCCCTAGGTCCCGATCTATCCGCGCGCGGCATGGCCGATCGCGTTCTGGACGGGGTGAGTGTTGTGGATTACGGCGGTTTTGTGGATCTGGTAGCAGAGCACAGCAACTGTCAGTCCTGGTTGTAATTTTGAATCGATAGGAGAAATACCATGCCCATGATTGAAGCCGCTGGCAAGTCCTTTGAAGTAGACGAAGAGGGTTACCTGATTAATCTGTCCGACTGGGATGAGGGCATCGCCGCTTATCTGGCCAACGAAGAAAAGGTTGAATTGACCCCGAACCACTGGGAAGTCATCAACTTCCTGCGTGAATATTATTCCGAGTACCAGATCGCTCCGGCCATTCGCGTGCTGACCAAGGCCATCAGCAAAAAGCTCGGCGCGGACAAGGGCAGCAACAAGTACCTGTATAAACTGTTCCCCTATGGTCCCGCCAAACAGGCCTGCAAGATCGCCGGCCTGCCCAAGCCGACTGGCTGTATCTGATGTTGTTCTGACCGCGGGCATCGCGCCGCGCGGTCTCGACTCTCGGCTATTGTCTCAATAGTCGAGAGTCGAGAGTGGTGAAACGAAGGACACCAAGGCCTTTATTCTCCACTCTCCACTCTCGACTGTAAGTAAAGAGGAACGCATGTCATCGTTGACCGTTTTCTATATTGGCTTGTTCTACTTTGCCACGTTTGTGCTGGTCGCTGGCCTGACCTACCGTATTTACGAATACTGGAAGGTTCCTGCCCCCCTGAACATCCCGACCACGCCGGCGCCGACGACTCGGATAGGCGTCTCCTTCCGCATGTTTCGGGAAGTCGCTCTGTTCGAAAGTCTGTTCAAGTCCAACAAATGGATATGGGTCTTCGGCTATATGTTCCATATCGGTCTGGCGCTGGTGCTGCTGCGTCATGTGCGCTACTTCTCGGAGCCGCTCTGCTCCTTCCTGGTCTTCATTCAGCCATTCGGCAAGTACGCCAGTTTTGTCATGGTGGCCGGCCTGGCGGGGCTTTGGGCGCGGCGCTTCCTGGTCGATCGGGTGCGCTACATCTCCACCCCATCCGATCACCTGATTCTGGCATTATTGATCGCCATCGGCCTGTCGGGCATGTCGATGACCTTCGTCGCTCATACCGACATCGTCAACCTCAAGGGCTTCGTGCGCGGCATGATGATGCTCAACTTCCAGCCATTGCCCACCGATGCCAACCTGCTGGTGCATCTATTTCTGGTCGCCCTGTTGATGATCGTTTTCCCGGTCAGCAAACTTCTGCACGCGCCTGGCGTGTTCTTCAGCCCCACCCGCAATCAGGTGGACAACCCCCGCGAGAAACGGCATCTAGCCCCTTGGGCCGCCGCCCTCGAACGGGATAACGGCTGATTCATCGGACTGTTTGTAAGCATTCAAGGAGCAAACGTGGCTGGTCCCAAGTTCGAAGTACCCAAGATGTCGGAATACACCGACGTTCCCAAGATCAAGGAAGGGGCAATGGCGCATGTCAAGTCCTTCCCGGCCGCCGAGGCCAGCCAAACCAGCCTGGGTTTCCCCTGGAAACTGACTGATGACTGGCATGATCGCGCGATCAACCGTATGGGCGAGTTGCTAGTCAAGTACCGCGGCCTGCGGGTATTCATGGATGCCTGCGTCCATTGCGGCGCCTGCACTGACAAGTGCCACTACTTCCTTGGCACCGCCGACCCGAAGAACATGCCGGTCGCGCGCCAGGACCTGATGCGCAAGGTCTACCGCCGCTACTTCACCCTGCCGGGCAAGCTGGTCCCCTGGCTGGTGGGCGCCGAAGACCTCACCAAGGAAACGCTCGACGACTGGTACAGCTATTATCACCAGTGTTCCGAGTGCCGCCGTTGCTCGGTATATTGTCCCTACGGCATCGACACCGCCGAAATCACCATGGCCGGTCGCGAGATACTCAACACGGTAGGCATGGGCCAGAAATACACCAGCGAGATCATCGCCAAGGTCTTCAAGATCGGTAACAACCTCGGTCTGCCCGGCCCGGCGCTGGAAGATACCCTGCTCGGTCTGGAGGAGGATATCGAAGCGGATACCGGCGTGGCGGTGAAGATGCCTCTTAATGTCAAAGGCGCCGAGATACTCCTGGTCACGCCTTCGGCTGACTTCTTCTCCGAGCCGCATGTCGAGTCGCTGATCGGTTACGCCAAGGTATTCCACGCCGCCGGCGCGTCCTGGACCCTTTCCAGTTATGCCTCGGAGGCCGGCAACTTTGGCCTGTTCAACGGCAACTACGAAACCATGCGCAAGGTCGCCATGCGGATTCGCGACGCGGCCCTGGAACTGGGCGTCAAGCGCATCATCGTCGGCGAGTGCGGTCATGCCTGGCGCATCGCCTATGCCTTCTGGAACACCCTGACCGGAATCGGTTATGGCGGCAACGATCCCTTCTCGATCGAACTGCAAAAGCAACTCGATCCCCGCTTCAAGCAGCCCAGCCATATCTGCGAATACACCTGGGACTTGATCCAGCGAGGCGTGCTGAAGTTCGACAAGTCACTCAATGACGATCGGGTCATTACCTTCCACGATTCCTGCAACGTGGCGCGCGGTTCGCGCATGGGCGATGAGCCGGGCGGCCAGTTCACCATACCGCGCAACATCATCCGCGCGGTGGCGAACAACTTCTACGACATGGCCCCGGAAACCATTGGCGAAGCGACTTTCTGTTGTGGCGGCGGAGCCGGCATATTGACCGACGACCTGATAGAAGTCCGGGTCAAGGGCGCCCTGCCGCGCATGAATGCCTACAACGCCGTGGCGCAGGAGAAGGGCGTCAACTTTATGGCCCTGATCTGCGCCATCTGCAAGGCGCAGTTCACCAAGGTAGTGCCTTATTACGGTTTCGACATGAGCCAGATCGGCGGCGTGCATCAGTTGGTCAGCACGGCCATCAAGCTGGAACAGGATTGATTATTTATTTAATAAGTAGTCGCGGGTAACCGCATACAGACACAGGCGGCCCTGCCGCGTGATTTACGATAGGAGAGCGAAGATGTCGGTCACATCAAAAGACGTATCGAAGACTGAGGGCTTGAACTGGCGCCGTTACAAGGACGGTCAGACCGAGGCTGACTACCTGTCCGGACAGGACAAGATTTTTCAGGCCAGTTGGAGTCACAAGTGCCCGGAATATGTGCTCTCCACCCCACCCTGCCAAGGTTCCTGCCCGGCCGGCGAGGACATCCGTTCCTACCTGAACATCGTGCGCGGCATCGAGAAGCCCCCGGTTGGTGCCGATGGCAAGCCCAGCATGACTTGGCAGGAATATGCCTGGCGTCGCCTGACCGAAGCCAACCCCTTCCCCGCGGTAATGGGCCGCGTCTGCCCGGCGCCCTGCGAGTCTGGCTGCAACCGTAACCAGGTGGAAGAGAACGTTGGCATCAACTCGGTCGAGCACTACCTCGGCAACTGGGCCATAGAGCACAAGCTGGCCTTCGGCAAACCGACCAAGAAGACCGGCAAGAAGGTCGCCATTCTCGGCGGCGGCCCCGCTGGCCTGGCCGCCGCCTACCAGCTTTCCCTCAAGGGTCATAGCTGCACCATATTCGACGACCACGCCGAACTCGGCGGTATGATGCGCTACGGCATTCCCGGTTTCCGTACCCCACGTGAGGTGCTCGACGCCGAAATCCAACGCATTCTGGACCTGGGTGTCGCGACCAAGATGAACTGTCGCGTGGGCACTGACCTACCCATGGCGCAGATCGAAAAGGACTGTGACGCCATCATCATGGGCATGGGTGCCCAAGCTGGCCGTGCCCTGCCGGTCGACGGCGCCGATGCGCCCAACTGCGTGACCGCCATGGCCTTCCTGCGCGCCTTTAACGAAGGTCGCCTGCAACACGTCGGCAATAAGGTCGTGGTCATCGGCGGTGGCGACACCTCCATCGACGTCGCTGCCGTCGCGCGCCGTCTCGGCAAGATCGCCAACGCATCGAGCGCCGATCTGCCGGAGAATGTACTGTCCGGTCAGACCGCTCATGACGTCACCGCCATCGCCGCGCGCCAAGGCGTTGAAGTCGTGCTGATCTCCCGCGCCACCATCGACAAAATGGCCGCCAACAAGCACGAAGTCGAACAGGCCCAGGCCGAAGGCATTCAGATCGTCGGCGGCGTCACGCCAGTCGGCATCGTCAAGGGACCGGATGGTCGCGCTACCGCCTTGAGGGTCGCCAAGTTCAAGGTGGCCGGCAAGAAGGAAACCAAGATCATCGCGGGTACCGAGCAGGATATTACCGGCGACCTGATCGTCTCAGCCATCGGCCAGGCAGTGGACTTTACCGGCCTCGAAGTCTTCAACAACAACAATGGCCTGATCAAGACCGACAAGAACTACCGCTTCCCCGGCAAGACCAACGTGTTCGTCGCCGGCGACGTGATTCGCCCCCACTTGTTGACCACCGCCATCGGCCATGCCCGCATCTGCGCCGAAGGCATCGACGAGTACCTGTCCGGCGATGAACCAGACAAGCGGCCCAAGGTCGACGTTCACCGTTGGGACATGATCCGTAAGTGGCTGGAAGCAGGCCACGATTACAACGAGCACCACGGCCAGGAGATGGGCACTTCCGAATGGAAGGATACACTGCATAACTTCGAGGACCGCTCCGGCCGCTATGTGATCGCCTCCACCGAGCTGTTCCTGGGCCACTTCGCCAGCACAGCGCGCAACAAGCGGCAGGTAACGGTGCTGGACAAGAATTCCGCCCTGGGCAACTTCCAGGATCGTCTCCATGCCCTATCCGAGCAGGAGACCGTGGCCGAAGCCAAGCGTTGCATGTCCTGTGGCCTGTGCTTCGAATGCGACAACTGCGTTGTCTACTGTCCGCAGACCGCCGTGTTCAAGGTCCGCAAGAAAGACAATCCGACCACTGGCCGTTATGTGGATACCGACTACTCCAAGTGCATCGGTTGCCATATCTGCGCCGATGTCTGCCCGACCGGCTACATCCAGATGGGCATGGGCGACTGATAAGGAAGGAACTGGCATGGCTAGATTTGCCTATTGGCTGAAGTTGGCCGCCCTCCTGGGCGTGGCGGTGACGTTTGCCGCCATCCCCCTGCGGCAGGCGACGGCGGACGCTAAGTTACCTGGACTTGAGAACCGCAAGGGTGATAAGTGCGTGGAGGATGTGGACATCATCCGCCGCAACCACCCCGACCTGCTCAAGCATCACCGCATCGAGACGCTGCGTCACGGTATACGCACCACCAAGTACAGTCTCAAGGGGTGCGTCGAGTGTCATGCCAGCGCCAAGACGGGCAGCGTAGCATCGGCCAAGGATGATTTCTGCGTCACTTGTCATGCCTATGCCGGGGTCCAGCTTGATTGCTGGGACTGTCATGCCAGCAAGCCGAAGACAAAGCCGGTGCAAGCTACCGAGCAGCAAGCTTCGCCCACGATGAACCCTGTCCAAACCGGGGGAGCCAACCAATGACCACGTCACATAAACCCGATCGCCGCGATTTTCTCAAGACTGGTGCAGTTGTCGCTGGCGCCGCCATCGCCCCGGGTATCTTGTTCTATGGCATTGCCCAAGGCCGGGCGCCGGAAGAAGGCGCCTCCAGCCTGGTACGCTGGGGCATGCTCATCGACACCAGCAAGTGCGCCAACGGCTGTTCGGCGTGCGTCAACGCCTGCAACCATGAGAATGGCTTATCCGGCAAAACCGGACCGCAAGATTCACAGTGGATACGCAAGCTGAACATCAAGCATCTGCAAACGGGCATCGAACACAATCTGCCGATGCTGTGCCAGCATTGCGCCAACCCGCCTTGCGTCGATGTTTGTCCCACCGGCGCGTCGATGAAGCGCGCCGACGGGATCGTCCTGGTCGACCGTCATATCTGTATCGGCTGCCGCTACTGCATGATGGCCTGCCCCTACAAGGCGCGGTCGTTCGTGCACGAGCCGCTGAGCGACCAGAACCCCGATGTTCCCCGTGGCAAGGGCTGCGTCGAGGCCTGCACCTTCTGCGTCCAGCGGGTGGATCGGGATGAACAGCCTGCCTGCGTCGAAGCCTGCAATGCCGATGGCCATCAGGCCATGTTGTTCGGCGATCTTCGCAACCCGGAAAGTGCTATCGCCAAGGCCATGAAGGCCTATGCCAGCGTCGAAGTACGCGGCGATCTTGGCCTGAACACCGGCGTCCGTTACCAAGGGATTTGAACCATGACTGACGTAACCTGCTTCACCGCCGACTGCAAGAAAAGCAAACTGTTCTGGGGCCTGTTGGCCCTGGGCGGTTTGGTTATGCTGAGCACCCTCAGCGCCTACTTCTATATCGAGCATCACGGTCACATCGTAACCGGCATGAACAATCAGATCGTCTGGGGCCTGCCCCATGTCTTCGCGGTCTTTCTGATCGTTGCCGCCTCCGGCGTGCTCAACGTAGCCTCCATCGGCTCAGTGTTCGGCAAGAAGATATACAAGACCCGGTCGCCGCTGTCCGGCCTGTTGGCGCTAACCATACTGGCGGGCGGTCTCGCCGTGCTGGTGCTTGACCTGGGTCGGTCGGACCGCATCATCGTGGCCATGACCCACTACAACTTCAAGTCCATCTTCGCCCTCAATATGATCTTCTACATTGGCTTTTTCGCCATTGTCGGTGTGTATCTGTTGACCCTGATGGATCGCAAGCTGAAGCCGTGGTCGCATCCGGTCGGGTTCCTGGCCTTTCTGTGGCGCCTGGCCCTGACTACCGCCACCGGCTCCGTCTTCGGCTTTCTGGTGGCGCGTGCCGGTTATAACTCGGCTCTCTACGCCCCCATGTTCATCATCTATTCCTTCGCCTATGGCCTCGCCTGCTTTTTGGTCGTACAGACGGCGATGTACAAGTGGAGCAACATCCAGATCGACGAAAATATCCTTGGCCGGATAAAGAACCTGCTGGCCGTGTTCGTCGCCGCCAGTCTTTACTTCACGGCGGTGCTGCATCTGACCAACATGTACTTCGCCAAGCAATGGGATTTCGAGCGCTTCATCCTAGTGGAAGGCGATACCTACCCGATGATTTTCTGGCTTGGCCAGGTCATCATCGGCGGCATCGTCCCGCTGCTCATGATCTTCAGTCCCGGCGCCGCCAAAAGTCCCGCCCGGATACTCCTTGCCTCCCTACTGGTCATCGTCGGCGGACACGCCCAGATGTATGTCACCATAGTCGGTGTCCAGGCCTTCCCGCTCGCTATCTTCCCCGGCTATGCCGAGACCAGCAGCTTCTTCGATGGCGTGGTGCATCCTTACTCGCCCTCCACCCTGGAAGTGATGCTCGCCCTGGGCGGCATGGCCACGACCTTTCTGCTCACCACGGTCGCCGTGCGGATACTCAAGTTCCTGCCTATAGATAGGCTCGACCAGAAACACTGAAACAAACCCGTCCCGACTATTAAGCCGGTCGCAGGTCGAAAAGCCGACAATAATTGTCGGCTTTTCGACTTTCGGCTGATAGACTATCGCCATGGCTAACTTGTATATCGCCGCCGCCCATAAATCATCAGGCAAGACCACGGTCACCCTGGGGTTGTGTCGCGCGCTGAAAAACCACGGGTTCAAGGTACAGGCATACAAGAAGGGGCCTGATTACATCGACCCCATCTGGCACGCGCAAGCGAGCGGACGGCCTTCATATAACCTGGATTTCCGCTTTATGAGGCGCGATGAAATCCACGGTCTATACAATCGCCACGCCGCGGCCGCCGACATCGTCATCGTCGAAGGCAACAAGGGCTTGTATGACGGCATGGATATCGAAGGTTCGGACAGCAATGCCGCCCTGGCCAAGGAACTGGCGCTGCCCGTGGTGCTGGTCATCGATGCGATCGGCATCACCCGTGGCGTGGCGCCGCTACTGTTAGGCTATCAGGCATTCGATCCCGAGGTCAAAATCGCCGGGGTGATCCTGAACAAGGTCGGCGGCCCACGTCATGAAGGCAAGCTCCGCCAGGTCATTGAGCGCTACACCGATATTCCCGTGCTCGGCGCCATCCATCGGGATGCCCGTCTGGCCATCGAGGAACGCCACCTCGGGCTGGTGCCCGGCAACGAAGACTCATCGGCCGAACAGCGCATCAAGGCCATCGCCGAAATCGTCGCCGATCAAGTCGATCTCGATGCCCTGCTCGCGGTGACGAATGCTTCACCGATCGCGCACGAAAAGCAGTCCAGTCCATTCGATCCGGGTTTCCGCCCCATGCCTTCGCAGGGGCAGGCGCTACGCGGGAATGACCAAGGCCCTATCCGCATCGCCATCGCCATGGACCGCGCCTTTGGTTTTTACTACAGCGAAGACCTGGACACCTTGCGCGATAGCGGGGTGGAACTGGTCCCTCTCGACACCTTGAAGACCGCCGCGCTACCAGACGTGGCCGGACTGATCCTGGGCGGCGGCTTTCCAGAGTCCTTTATATCCGAACTATCCGCCAACCACAGCCTACGCCAAGACATACAGCGAGCAGTGGAAGCGAACCTGCCGGTCTATGCCGAGTGCGGCGGCCTGATGTACTTGTCCCGTTCGATACTTTGGAATGGCCAGCGGGGCGAGATGGTGGGGCTGATCCCGGGCGATGCCATAATGGGCGCCCGGCCGGTCGGCCGAGGCTATGCCAGTTTCCTGGAGACTGCCGATTCGCCTTTGGTCACCCGACCGGGCCAGGAAATTCCGGCCCATGAATTTCACCATTCACATCTGGAAAATCTAGCCGATGGCCTAATCTACGGCTACCAGATCACGCGGGGCCATGGCATCGACGGTCGCAACGACGGCTTTGTCCACAAAAACCTGCTCGCCACCTATTGCCACCGTCGCGGCTCCGGCGACCAGGGTTGGATCGCCCCTTTTCTGGCTAAGGCCCGCGCCTACGCCCAAGATTGCAACGCGGCCCGCATTGCCGCTTAATTGGAGAAAATCGCATGATAAGTTTGACCAAAGTTGCCGCCAAACAGATCGCCCAAGCCGCACGCGAATCCGGCGCCGAAAATATGGCCCTGCGCATCGCCGCTCGGTTAAATGAAGCAGGCATGTTGGAATTCGGTCTGGGCTTCGATGAAGAACGCGACAATGACAGCCGGCTTGAATCCTACGGTGTCACGCTGCTGGTCCACCCATCCAGCGCCGAGTATTTGCAGGGGGTGACGATTGACTATGCCGAATCTGCGCCCGGCGAGGCCCACTTCATTTTCATGATGCCAAACCAAGGCGGCGACGAAGGCGGCGGTTGCGGTTCGGGCGGCTGTGGCTCCGGCGGTTGCGGTTCGGGCGGCTGCGGCGGCTGACAGATACAAGCAGCACGTTACAAGACGCCATGCCATAGCTACGCCGTGTCTCTTGTCTCTTGTTTCCTGAAACTTGAATCTATTCTCTGGAACTATGGACTATTTGCCGATTTTCCTAGCCCTTAAAGGCAAGACCGGACTGGTCGTCGGTGGTGGCGATGTGGCCGCCCGCAAGGCTACGCTGCTTATCAATGCCGGCGCCTGGGTCAATGTCGTCGCCCCTGGCCCTCTGGCCGCCAGCTATGACAACCTGAGCAAGACTGATCGCCTCATTCATCGCCGGGAGGTCTTCCGGCCTGAGCACCTGGATGACGTCGAAGTGGTCTTCGCCGCCAGCGGCGACGACGCGCTGGACAAACAGGTGTACGAGGCCGCCCATGCCCGCCACCTGCCGGTCAACGTGGCTGACCGGCCCCAGTACTGCTCATTCATCATGCCCAGCATCATCGACCGTTCGCCGGTCGTGGTGGCCGTCTCCAGCAGCGGCGAGGCACCGGTCCTGTCGCGTCTGCTGCGCGCCCGGCTGGAGACCCTGATCCCGGCCGCCTACGGTCGTCTGGCGGCCCTGGCGGGGCGCTTCAAAACACCGGTCCGCAAACACTTCCCGACCACTGAAGGCCGGCGCAAGTTCTGGGAAAAGGCGCTGCTCTCGCCCATCGCCGAGATGGTCTTCGCCGGCCGCGAACAGGAAGCCGAGCACAGCCTGACCAAGATGCTGGAAGCAAGCGACACGGCCATCGGCGTTGGTGAGGTCTATCTGGTCGGCGCCGGCCCCGGCAACCCGGACCTGCTCACCTTCCGCGCCTTGCGCCTGATGCAGCAGGCCGACGTGGTCGTCTACGACCGCCTGGTCTCGCCGCCCATCCTCGACATGTGCCGACGCGACGCCGACCGGCTATATGTCGGCAAGGAACGCGACAACCACACCGTACCGCAAGACGAGATCAATATGATCCTGGTGCGCCTGGCCAAGGAAGGCAAACGGGTGCTGCGCCTGAAGGGCGGCGACCCATTCATCTTCGGCCGTGGCGGCGAGGAGATCGAGACCCTGCGCGAACACGGCGTGCCATTCCAGGTAGTGCCGGCGGTGACGGCGGCGGCCGGTGTGGCATCCTATGCCGGCATCCCGCTCACCCACCGCGACCACGCCCAGGCGCTGGTCCTGGTCACCGGCCATCTCAAGGACGGCACCATGGACCTGGACTGGGACATGCTCTGCCGGCCGCGTCAGACCATCGTCATCTACATGGGGCTGAAAGGTCTGGTGACGCTGTGCGACCAGATGAAGAAACACGGTATGCCGAGCGACACCCCGGCCGCCATCATCCAGCAAGGCACCACGCTCAACCAGAAGATCGTCACCGGCACACTGGACACCCTGCCGGCACTGGCGGCGGACGCCGAACTCAAGCCGCCGGCACTAATCATCGTCGGCAGCGTGGTCAGCTTGCACACCAAGCTCAATTGGTTCCACCCGGAACCGGCCGAAGACGACCACTGGCGCACGCCGCTGGACCAACCGGCGACGATGTGAGATCAAGCCATGGATACAGGTCCGGTTTGTAGGTCGGGATTCATCCCGACAAACCCCGCCCGTGGAACCCGCGGCGTCGGGATAAATCCCGACCTACAAAACCACGCGCCCGTGGAACCCGCGACGTCGGGATAAATCCCGACCTACAAAACAATCAACCTCGTCGGGCCAGGCGGGACAGGCCGGTGCCAGGTCAGGCCAGCTTGCCCCGCTGGGCCCGCACCTTATCGACGGTGGCGACAAAACCCGCCAGCCGCGCGCGTTCCTGTTCCACCACGGCAAGCGGGGCGCGGTCGACGAAGCTGGCGTTGGCGAGCTTGGCCGTGGCCTTGGCGATCTCGCCGGTAAGGCGGGCAATCTCCTTGTCCAGGCGGGCAATCTCGGCCTCGCGGTCGATCTCGATGTGCAGCAGCAAGCGCCAATCGCCGACGATGGCGACCGGGGCATCGCCTTCCGGCAGCCTTGCCACCACCTCGACTTCCGACAGGCGGCCCAGCAGCTTTATATAGGGTGCGTAGGCGTTCGCCTGCTCGGCATTGCCTTCCAGGTAGAGAGGCACCTTCAGCGCCGGGGATAGGTTCATCTCGCCGCGCAGGTTGCGCACCGCGTTGGTGAGCGCCTTGAGTTTGACCATCTCGGCGGCGGCCGTCGCATCGTGGCGGCCGGGATCGGTCTTCGGGAAGGGCGCGAGCATGACGCTCTCGCTGCCCTTGGCGCCGGCCAGCGTCGCTACCGCCTGCCACAGTTCCTCGGTGACGAAGGGGATGATCGGGTGCGCCAGGCGGAGCACCGTTTCGAGTACCGTCAGCAGGGTGTGACGGGTAGCCGCCGCGCGCGCGCCGCCCTCGGCAATCTGCACCTTGGCCAGCTCCAGATACCAGTCGCAATACTCGTCCCAGACGAATTCGTAGATGGCGCGCGCGGCCTGGTCGAAGCGATACTGGTCGAAGCCGGCGCGCACGGCGGCGACGGCCTCATCCAGGCGACCGATGATCCAGCGGTCGACGAAGGTCGGCGCATGGGCGGCGATTTCCTGCCCCTCGCAGTTCATCAGCACAAAGCGCGTAGCGTTCCACAGCTTGTTGCAGAAGTTGCGATAGCCCTCGCAACGTTGCAAGTCGAACTTGATGTCGCGGCCGTGGGTGGCCAACGAGGCAAAGGTGAAGCGCAGGGCGTCGGTGCCGAAGCTCTGGATGCCGGCGGCGAACTCATTGCGAGTGGACTTGGCGATACTTTCCGCCTGCTTCGGGTTCATCAGGCCGGTGGTGCGCTTGGCGACCAGCTCGTCGAGGCCGATGCCGTCGATCAGGTCGATCGGGTCGAGCACGTTGCCCTTGGACTTGCTCATCTTGTTGCCATGGGCATCGCGCACCAGACCCGTTACATACACCTCCCTGAACGGTACCTTGCCGGTGAAGTGCAGGGTCATCATGACCATGCGCGCCACCCAGAAAAAGATGATGTCGAAGCCGGTGACCAGCACACTGGTCGGCAGGTAGTGCTTCAGTTCCCAGGTATCAGCGGGCCAACCCAGGGTGGAGAAAGGCCACAGCGCGGAGGAGAACCAGGTGTCGAGCACGTCCTCGTCGCGGCGGATTTCCCGGCCGCCGGCCTGGCGTTTCGCTTCCGCTTCCGTGGCGGCGACGTAGATGTTGCCATCCTCGTCATACCAGGCGGGGATGCGGTGGCCCCACCAGAGTTGTCGTGACAGGCACCAGTCCTGGATATTGTCGAGCCACTGACGGTAAGTGGTGGTCCAGTTCTCCGGGACGAAGCGCAACTCGCCGTTGTCCACCACCGCCAGGGCACGCTTGGCCAGGCTCTCCATGCGCATGAACCACTGGTCGGTGAGCATGGGCTCGATCACCGCATGGCTGCGGTCGCCGCGCGGGATCATCAGCTTGTGCGGCTTGGCGGAAACCAGGAGGCCCTTGGCCTGGAGTTCATCGAGGATTTTCTGGCGTGCGACGTAACGGTCCAGGCCCTGATATTCAGCCGGCCCGAGGTCGTTGATCCGGGCGTCCAGGGTCAGCACGCCGATGGCGGCAAGATTATGCCGCTGGCCCACCTGCCAGTCGTTGAAGTCGTGCGCCGGGGTGATCTTCACCACGCCGGTGCCAAACTCGCGATCGACATAGTCGTCGGCGATGATCGGTATGGTGCGTTCGGCAATGGGCAGACGCACGCTCTTGCCGACCAGATGGAGATAGCGCTCATCGGCCGGGTTCACCGCCACGGCGGTATCGCCGAGCAGGGTCTCCGGCCGGGTGGTGGCGACGGTCAGAAAACCCGAGCCGTCTTCCAGCGGATAGTTGATCTCCCAGATGAAACCATCCTCTTCCTCGCTCACCACCTCCAGGTCGGACACCGCCGTCATCAACACCGGGTCCCAGTTCACCAGGCGCTTGCCGCGATAGATCAGGCCCTCGTTATAGAGGCGCACGAAGACTTCAGTGACCGCCGTGGACAGGCCATCGTCCATGGTGAAGCGTTCCCGCGACCAGTCCGGCGAGGTGCCCAGCCGGCGCATCTGGCGGGTGATGCTGGAGCCGGAATGCTCCTTCCACTGCCACACCTTCTCCAGAAACTTTTCCCGGCCGAGGTCATGGCGGCTGATCTTCTGGGCGTCCAGTTGCCGCTCCACGACTATCTGGGTGGCGATGCCGGCGTGGTCGGTGCCCGGCTGCCACAGGGTGTTGTCGCCAGCCATGCGATGGTAACGGGTGAGCGCATCCATGATCGTGTGCTGGAAGGCGTGGCCCATGTGCAGCGTGCCGGTGACATTGGGCGGCGGCAGCAGGATGCAGTAGAAATCCCGGTCCGGGGCGGCACCCATCTGGTAATAGCCGGCGGCCTCCCAATGGCCGTACCAGCGTTTCTCGATGTCGTGCGGTTCGAAGCTTTTAGCGAGTTCCATGATTGTCTGTGATAGGGCGGACCCGGTCCGCCGATTCCCCAATAGAAGAGCGGGCCATATCCGCCTGGACGGCGCCCGCGCCGCATTATAGCCGACCACCCCGGCGGGCGATGGCATAATCCCGGCAAGCTTGCCGTCCGAGAGCCACACCGACAACCGCGGTTAAGGTAATGACCTGAGTAAACCCAGGGGGAACGCATGTCAGACAGAAAAACCCGCCAGCCACGCCGCATCCTGCTCGCGGTCACCGGACTCACCCCGCAAGTGGTCACCGAGACCCTGTACGCACTGGCCCATCAGGAGCCGCCCTGGATTCCCGACGCCATCCACCTCATCACCACTGCCACCGGCGCCGAAAACGCGCGCCTCAACCTACTCGCCGGCCAACGCTGGTTCCACCGCCTGTGCGCCGACTACCGGCTGCCGGCCATCGCCTTCACCCCGGCCCACATCCATGTCGTGCCCGACGCCGACGGCCAGCCCCTGGACGACATCCGCAGCCCGGAGCAGAACACACTGGCCGCCGACTTCATCGCCGAGCAGGTGCGGCACCTTACGGCCACTGCGGACAGTGAACTGCACGTCTCCATCGCCGGCGGCCGCAAGACCATGGGCTATTACCTCGGCTACGCCCTGTCCCTGTTCGGTCGTCCCCAGGACCGCCTCTCGCATGTGCTGGTCTCCGACCCCTTCGAGACCAACCGGGATTTCTATTACCCCACCCTCCAAGACCAACCCATACACAGCCGGCGCGGCGACAAGGAGATCACCGTCAACGCCCGCGA
Source organism: Hydrogenophilus sp. (assembly GCA_020692235.1). GTDB lineage: Bacteria > Pseudomonadota > Gammaproteobacteria > Burkholderiales > Thiobacillaceae > Parasulfuritortus. The sequence goes on along the minus strand of JAIMKU010000011.1, from coordinate 14,714 downwards.
CGCGCGGGTGGAACTGACCGACATTCCCTTCGTGCGCCTGCGCGATGGTCTGCCCGCAGAGCTGATCGCCGGCGGCGCACGCTTCTCCCAGGCCGTGGCCGCCGCCCAATGCCCGGGACACCGTCCGGAACTGCACTTCGACCTGGCCGCGCGCCAGGCCCGCGCCGGCGGCGAGCCGCTAAAGCTCACCGCGCAAAACTTCGCCCTGCTGCTCTGGCTCGCCCGCCGCCGCCTGGCAGGAAAAGGCCCGATCCACAGCAGCACGTACGACAGCGACCCACGGGCCGCCCAGGACTATCTGAACCTGTGCCGCAACCTGTTTGGCGGCCACGGCAGCGAAGTCGAACGCGCCGAAACCGGCCTGAAGAACGGCATGGACAGTACCTGGTTCAGCCCCGCCAAGAACCGCCTGCACAAGGCCTTGATCCGCGCACTGGGCGAGCGCGGCGCCCAACCCTACCTGATCCGCCGGGCAGGCCCGCGCCGAGACGCCCGGTTCGAGCTCCAGATCGATCCGCAATACATCCAAATCGATGACTGACGGACACGGCGTAGCGCCGTCCAGGAACATGAAACGCCATAGGGCCACCCAGGTGAAAAGGATATTCATCCTTGACACCGATCTCGCCTGCAATGTCCATGACACACTGACTGGCGCCGCCTTCCGCCAAAAAGTCATCGGCAAGCTTACCGGCGTCGGATATGATGCCGGACGGTGCAAGAATGATAAGAAACAGGAGAAACACCCATGCGAACACTGAATTACCAAGTGATATTCAACACCCCCGCCTTTCTCGGCAACGCCGAGCAACAAGGGCAGTGGCGCACACCGCCGTTCAAGGCGTTGATGCGGCAATGGTGGCGGGTGGCCTATGCCGAAGCGCATCGGTATCCGCAAAGCACGGTCGCCATGCGCCGCGAGGAAGGTTTGTTATTCGGCAATGCCTGGCTTTCGCACCGTGAGCAAGAAAGGGACGTGGCCGATCACTGCAAAAGCCTAGTGCGGATTCGGCTGGACAGGTGGGAGATTGGCAAGCTGAAGAGTTGGGAAGGTTTGGAGCAAGGGAGCGTTCATCATCCTGAAACGGAGCGAACTAACTATAAGGTCGGGCCACATGCTTACCTGGGCTTTGGTCCACTGGATGGGCGAGGCGGCACAAGGTTATCGACAAAGGTCAACGCCGCGATTCAGGTCGGCGAATCAGCGACCCTCTCCATCGCCGTGCCCGACGACCACGCGCCACGCATCGAATGCGCGCTCTGGCTGATGGATCGCTACGCCACGGCCGGTGGCCGGAGCCGCAACGGCTGGGGCTCGTTTGCATTGCTCCCCTCCCCCGCGAGCGGTAGAGGGGCCGGTGGCGAGGGCGCGGTACCGCTTCGTCCCTGGCGTGACGCACTTACTCTCAACTGGCCGCACGCCCTTGGCCAGGACGAAAAAGGCGCCCTGATCTGGCAAACCCACCCGTTCGACGACTGGAAGTCGCTGATGCGGGAGTTGGCCATTGTGAAGATCGGGCTACGCACGCAGTTCATCTTTACGACTGGAAAAAATTCTCCCAAAACTGAAGAGCGCCACTGGCTGAGTTACCCCATCACCAACCACTCGGTGCGAGCCTGGGGCAGCAACGCGCGTTTACCCAACAGCCTGCGCCTCAAGGTTCGCAAGACCACCGAGGGCAAATTGGTCGGCGTGATCTTCCATGTGCCTTGCCTGCCGCCGTCTGAGTTCAAGCCGGATCGCCGCGTTATCGAGTCCGTCTGGCAGCGCGTCCATGCGTTTCTTGATGTGCCTGCCCAACAACTGACCCGCATCCCTGCCTGAGAGGACAACATGAACAACGATCTCATCTGGCAAACCAAACTCGCCGCCCGCGTCCACGACCCGGCGGAAAAGGCGCTGGTGTTGTTGCGCGACCCGGCCGGGCATGAAGGCGGCACGTCGAAGGCGCTGACCCGCTTGCTGGGGCTGTCCGACCTCAGCGCAGAAACCATCGACCCGGACAATGCCGATGCGCTTTCCAGCATCATCTTCAAGAAGGGAATTCCGCTGACCATGTACCGTCATGTCCAGCGTGCCGACTGGTGGGCGGCGGCGGCCGACCGGCCGCAGTGGCCGATGCAGGAAATCACCGTCACAACCAGGAAAGGCGAGCAGAAAACCTTTGGGGTTGCGCCCTGGGCGCAGGTGCGTTGGACGAAAGAACCCGTGCTTATCCACCCGCTCACTGGTGAGCGTTTCACCTTGCCGGGCGGCTTGAGCGAAACCGATATTAGTGACATCAAGCAACGCAGCTTCAATCATTTTTCGCGCTTGCTCGCCACGCTCAACCAGGCCGACCCCGTCGAAGACCCAAGGAAAACGCTGCTCACCTACTGGCGCTTTGGCCCGGAACTGGTCGAGGAAAACGACAACGGCAAACTTGGCGCGTTGTGGGGTGTGCTGCCCGCCGATACCCGCGTGCCGGATCACTCGATCTGGGACCACCTGGACCTGACTTCTGCCTTTGCCGGGGCGTTCGCCGCCGACCCGGAAGGCGATGCCGCGCTGCTGGCGTTGTCCATCGGTCCGGTACAGGGCTTTATCGCCAGCGCGCGCACCACTTCCGATCTCTGGGCCGGTTCGCACCTGCTCGCGCGGCTGGTCTGGGAGGCTATGAAACCGGTATGTGAAGCTCTGGGGCCGGATGCCATCCTGTTCCCGCGTCTGCGCGGCGTGCCGCAAGTGGATATGTGGCTGCGCGACGAGATGAACCTGCCCGACGAACTCTTCAAGGGTTGCGATTGGGCGAAGGGTGGCACGGATGCCAACCCTCTGTTTTCCGCTGCCTTGCCGAATCGGTTTGTCGCGGTGGTGCCGGCCAGTCAGGCGCAGCAAATCGCCGAAACCGTCACACAGGCGGTACGCGGTTGGCTACAGAAACTGGGCTGCGATGTGGTAATGCGTCTGCTCGATGTAGCCGGATTCGACCTGGAAACCACCGAAACCCCCTACGCGCAAATGAAGGAACAGCTCGCAGGCTTCCCGGAAGTGCATTGGGCGGCGGTGCCGTTTTCACTGATTCGCCCGCGCAACAAGGCGAAGCAGACTGACCTCGACACCAGCGCGCTTTCCGCCGCGCTGGCGCCATTCTTCGGTGCGGCGCCCGACAAGGCGTGCGGCTTTCTCGACACGCCGGCCTGGAAGATGCTGGCGAAGGAAATCGACTGGAGCGACGGCACCACCTTCTTTGCCCCCAATCCCGGCGTGCTCTACCCGGCGGTGTACGACCTCGCCGAGCGGGTGCTGGCCGCCGCCAAGGCCACGCGCACCTTTCAGCAAACCGAGCAAAAAGGTTGGCGCTGTTCGCTCACCGGCGAAAGTGAATGGCTGACGACGGACAAGGGCCATCTGGCTGTTCCGGCGGGCAAACGCAAGAGCCGCAAGGACGAGCATTTCAACGAGAGCAAGCACATCGAAACACTATGGACAAGAGTCGCTGACAAAAAACCTGCCTGGGCCAAAAGGGGTGAGCATCTCGGCGCGCTACCCGCCATCAAGCGCCTGTGGCCGACGATTTTTGCCGAGGAGGCCGGGAAGGCACTGGCCACCGGGGAACGCGGCGAGCAAAAGTCGATAGGGCGTTTCGTCGTCTCCACCCACACCATGGCCCTGGCGCATCAACTCGACCAATGGTTGGAGCATGGCGGACACACGGCGGAAGGATTCGCCGAGCAAGCCAGGCAGGCCAGCCCCGTCGCCCTGCCGCGCAAGCTGACCAAAAAACACGCGAAAAACCCCGCCCTGGCCGATGCCAAGCGTCTGCCCGGCCTGTTCGAAGCCGCCCGCGATGCCGATGACGACGCGGCCCTCGAACTGGCGCAACGGCTCGTGCGCAAGACGCTGGCGATGGGCGCGGACAAGGGCGAGGAAATCAAGCTCGAAACCTATTACGCGCTGCTGATGATGGACGGCGACAAGATGGGGGCGATCCTCTCCGGCGACGAGAAGACCGCCATACCATACCGCGCGAGCTTTCACCCGCAGGTGCAAAAAGGTTTTGATGAACACGCGGCCGGGCAATCGCTAATCGAAGCCTACGGCAAGCAGAAGCGCCCAATTTCGCCCAACCGGCACCTGGCCATTTCCGGCGCGCTCAACGATTTTTCCCAAACCGTGGTGCGCCATGTGGTGGAGGAAGAACACTTGGGCCGGGTGATCTACGCCGGCGGCGACGACGTGCTCGCCATGCTGCCGGTGGCGGACCTGCTCTCCACCATGCAGCGGCTGCGGCTGGCCTATTCCGGGGACGAGCCGGCCCACGAAGGCGGACGCGATCCGCGCGGCCTGACCCTGCAAAACGGCTTTGCCATCCTCAATGACAAGCTGATGCGGATGATGGGGACGAAAGCCACGGCCAGTTGCGGCGCGGTCATCGCCCACCACCAAGCCCCGCTGGGCGCGGTGATGCGGGAGCTGCGCGAGGCGGAGAAGCGGGCCAAGAACTACTTGCGGCCTGGGGTGAATGGAAAAACGACAGATCGGGATGCCCTCTCCATTACCGTCATCAAGCGTTCCGGCGGCGCGCTCTATCTCACTGCCGAGTGGGGCAAACCCGTGGCGCTGCTTAATGCGCTGATCAACTTTCTGCGTGAACCCGGTGTTTCCCGCCGCGCGGTCTACCACACGCTGGAATGGCTGCATGACCTGCCCGACCCGACGGGCGATGCAGCCATGCTCGAAAGCCTGCTGGCCTACCAACTGGCTCGCCAGGCCGACAAGGGCGCGAAGGTTCTCGCCCTTGGACTGGCCCGTCGTCTGGCTGCGCTCACCGTGGTACAGCCAAAGGAACGGCTGAGTTGGTTGGAAAACTTCCTGACCGTGGCCGAGTTCCTCGCCCGTGAAACCCGCTCGGGAGTACAAGCATGAGCGCCATCGAATACCGTTTTCTGGAACCGCTGGATGTCCTCTTTCTCCGTGGCAACAAGCTGTTCGGTGACCCTGGCAGTTACGGCGAATCGCTGGTGCCGCCGTGGCCTTCGGTGGCGGCGGGGGCGTTACGCTCGCGCATGCTGGCCGACGATGGTGTCGATTTGCCCGCCTTCGCCGCCGGGCGCGAGCCGCATCCGACGCTGGGCACGCCGGAGAACCCCGGCACATTTCGCGTTACGGTGTTCCAGATGGCGCGCCGGTTCGCGGACGGCCGGGTCGAGGCACTCATCGCCCCGCCTGCCGATCTGGTCATCACCGAGCAGGATGGCAAAGCCGCGTTGGTGCGCGCACTGAAACCCAGCACACCCGCTGCGGGTGTGCTGTCCTCATCGCCCATGCCGAATCTGCCGGTGCTCGCCGAGGCCGAACGCGGCAAAGCGGCTTCCGGGTACTGGCTGACCGAAGCCGGTTGGCAAAAATATTTGGCCGGCGAAACGCCGCTGCCGGTTGATGTAATCAAGTCCAGTGAACTCTGGCGCATTGACCCGCGTGTGGGTGTTGGGCTTGATGCCACGACTCGCCGCGCCGCCGATGGGCGGCTGTTCTCCGTGCAGGCGGTGGCGATGATCAAACATGACCATCGCATCGGAACGAAAAATGCAAATGGCGAGGAGAAGCCAATCCTTGCCGATTACGAGGTCGGCTTCCTGGCTGGCGTTGCGGGGGCTATGCCGCCAGCAAGCGGCATGGTTCGACTGGGCGGCGATGGCCGCGCGGCGGCCATTCATCCCGCCGCGCCGAATGCGATTGAACCGGACTATGCCGCCATCGCCCGCGCCGGTCGTTGCCGCCTTGTTCTGGCGGCGCCCGGCATCTTTCCTGAAGGCTGGAAACTTCCCGGCACCGATGCCGATGGCCGCTTCCTCCTGGGCGAAGTCAGTGCCCGTCTGGTTTGTGCCGCCGTCACCCGTGCCGAGGTTGTTTCCGGCTGGGACCTGGCGCGTTGGCAACCCAAATCCGCCCGCCGTGCCGCACCTGCCGGCAGCGTCTATTGGCTGGACGAAATCGACGCCACACCAGAGGCGCTTTGCAAGCTTGCCGACGTCGGTTTGTGGAGCAAAGGCGGCAAAGATGCACAACGTCGGGCCGAAGGCTTCAACCGGTTCTGGCTGGCGGCCTGGATTTGAAAGGGAGAAAAACATGAGTGAGTTGCTGATTTACGAAACCGGGGAAGGTGCAACAGGCGTCACCGTGCGCATGGACGGTGAAACCGTTTGGCTGACCCAGCGGCAGATGGGCGAGTTATTCGATACCACACCGGAAAACGTGCTGATGCACCTGAAGAACATCTTTGCCGATGGTGAACTCGACGAACCGGCAACTGCTAAGGATTTCTTAGCAGTTCAAATCGAGGGCAAACGCCAAGTACAGCGCAACCTCAAGCACTTCAACCTCGACGCCATCATTTCCGTCGGCTACCGGGTCAACTCCAAGCGCGGTGTGCAGTTCCGTCAATGGGCCACCCGCATCCTGCGCGAGCATCTGGTCCAGGGTTACACCTTCAACCCGGCGCGTCTGGCGGAAAAAGGCATGGCCGAGGCGCAGCAAGCCATCGAGCTGCTGGCCCGCACCCTGGAAAACCAGTCGCTGGTAACGGACGCCGGGCGCGAGGTTATCGCCCTTATCGCCGGCTACGCCAAAACCTGGCGCCTGCTGCTGCAATACGATGAGGACGGCTTGGCGCTGCCCGCCACCTGCCGACCCGCGCGCGGCGTGCTGGATTACGCCCAGGCCCGCGCCGCCATCGACAAACTGAAAGCGGCGCTCTTCGAACGCGGCGAGGCCACCGATCTGTTTGGCCGCGAACGCGAAGACGCGATTCAGGGCATCCTCGGCAGCATCGAGCAGACCATGTTCGGCGAGCCACTCTATAAAAGCCGCGAGGAGAAAGCGGCGCATCTGCTGTATTTCGTCATCAAGGACCATCCGTTTTCCGACGGCAACAAGCGCATCGGCTCGTTCCTGTTCCTGCTCTATATGCAACAGGAAGGCATAGCCATGACCATCAACGAAAACGCGCTCACCGCCCTGGCCCTGCTGGTGGCCGAGAGCCAGCCCACCAACAAGGATCTGATGATCCGTCTCGTCGTCAATCTGCTGGTCTCCAGCAAACCGAATACCTGAAGGGAGTGAATCGCCATGTTTGAAAAACACGCAGCCTTGTTCCTCTACGCCGTCAGCCCCGTCCACATGGGCGCGGGCCAGGCCGTCGGAGTGATCGACAATCCCATCCAGCGCGAGCGCCACACCGGCCACCCCTGCTTTGCCGGTTCCGGCATCAAGGGCGCGGTACGGCACGGCTTCACCGCCATCGGCGGCGATGAAACGCTGATCGACCGTCTGTTCGGCCCCGATGCCGGGAGTAGTGATCTGCACGCCGGCGCGGTGAGCTTTGGCGATGCGCAACTTGTGGCACTGCCGGTACGCTCGCTGAAAAACGGCTATGTCTATGCCACCTGCCCGCAGGCGCTTTCCCGCGCTCAGCGGTTGCTGGGGCTGATTGGCATCAAGGCCGACTGGCCGGCGCTTGCCGTGACCGAAGGCGGTTGCCTGATCGCCAACCCGGCCTTGCTCTCCGGCGACAAATTGCATCTGGAAGCCTTCGAGTACACCGCCAAGGTGTCGCAGGAACTGCCCACACTGGCCGCCGACATCGCCGCCAAGGCCTTTCCGGCGGACGCGGCCTACGCCTTCTTCCGAGACAAATTCAGCCAGGACCTAGTGCTGCTGTCCGATACCTATTTCTCCTACTTTGCCCAGAACGCCATGCTGGTCGAGCCGCATGTGTGCATCGACCCGGAAACCGGCACGGCCAAGGAAGGCAGGCTGTTCTACACCGAGAACCTGCCGCCGGAGTCGCTGCTCATTGCGCCGATGCTGGCCAGCCAGACCCGCACGGGGAAGAAGGACGACTGGATGAAGGCCGAAGAAGTGATGTTCAAAATGAACAATGTCATCAACGGCAAGTTGCTCCAGATAGGCGGCGATGTGACCACCGGGCGCGGTCTGGTGGTGGCGAAAGTGGTGGAGGTCTGACCATGGCTACGCTGGAACAACAACGCGCCCAGGATGCCTGGAATCAGGCAGGTATAGCGATGCAGCAACTTGGTGGTGGCTATGACAAGTACGTCAACTCCGCCAAGGCCTTGCCCGCACTCATCATGAATTCAGGGCTGATGCAGGTGTTGGCCTTCTGCCACGAGAAGGGTGGCGCCAACGAGGTCGTCGCACAGCATCTGCGTGCCTGGCTCTCCAAGCGTTTCAAGAGCATTGACCGCGGCCCGGGTTTTGATCTGCTCATGCAGTCGCTAATGAACGCCAAGCCTGGCGACTACCAGGCCATCACCGCCGAAGCCTTCGCCTGGCTGCGCTGGATGCGGCAGATGGCGCCGGCTCGAGTAGGAGGGCAGCAACCATGAGCATCGCCGCCGTACCCGCCTATCTGGGCCATGACTTCAGCGCAGCCTCGCCGGGAATGCGCTTCGGCATGTATCTCCAGCTTTGGGGTGTAAATCGCCGCTCCCATTTACTGCTCTGGACCACGCATGACATGGACTATGAGATGCGAGGCCAGAACCAACAAGAGCGAGAGGTTAAATATGAGAACAAGGTATCTGCCCTGAGCGACGCCAAAAAGCTCAACGACAACGACCGGCAAACCATGCGCGGCTTGCTTGCGCGGCAACGTCTGACCTTTGATGTCTCCGCTTTGCCAGAGGCTTCCTTCCGCCTCGATGCCCTCGCCACCGCCCCATTCACCACCGGCCTTGGCAACGAACACCCGCTGGAAAACGGCTTTTCCTTCCTCAATCCGTATGGGCTGCCTTATCTGCCCGGCAGCGGCGTCAAGGGCGTATTGCGGCAGGCGGCACGGGAATTGGCAAAAGGAGAGTGGGGCGATGCCCAAGGCTGGGATGCTATTTACCCCTCGCCCGCTGGCGGGAGAGGGGTAGGAGGTGAGGGTATTTCCGCCATCGACGCCCTGTTCGGCAAGGAAGACAGCAACGACGCCCAGCGCGGCGCGCTGTCCTTCTGGGACGTCATCCCGCAAATCGCCCCGCAAGACCCAAAGAAACCCGACCAGATCAGCCTCGCTGTCGAGATCATGACCCCGCACCAGGGGCACTACTACCAGAACAAGCCGCAGGCCGGCAGCACATCGCCCCACGAGTCCGGTCAGCCCACCCCCATCAGCTTCCTCACCGTGCCGCCCAGATCAGGCTTTACTTTCCATGTGACATGCGACCTCAACCGGCTTGCCCCGGATTTGGCGCGGGAAGGACGCTGGAAAAAACTGCTGGCCGCCGCCTTCGAACATGCCTTCCTGTGGCTCGGTTTTGGCGCCAAAACGGCCGTCGGCTATGGCGCGATGGCATCCGAGGCCATACGTCAAGCCAAGGCGAACGAAATAGCGGCACAACGTGAAACCGAACGTAAAGCCGAGGAACAACGCAAACGGGAACAGGCCCAAGCCAACGCCGAGACCTGGGAAGGCGCACGCATCAAGTTCAACCGTGCCAATCAATCACTCAGCGTGGAAAAGGACAACAAAACCGCCATCGCCCTGGCGCCCCTGGGCGCAAGCCTGCTTGCCTCGCTACCACCGGATACGCGCAAAAAAATAGAGACCAATCAGTTCGTCAAGGTCACCGCACGGGTATCCGGCAATGATTTGCTGGAAATCGGCACATGACCACCCTCTTCGTCACCCGCCACCCCGGCGCCGTCGAATGGGCGGAACGGCAGGGTTTCAACATCGACCGGCAAATCGACCACCTCGATCCCGCCGTCATTCAGCCCGGCGACACGGTCATCGGCATCCTGCCGGTCAACCTGGCGGCCGAGGTCTGCGCGCGCGGCGGGCGGTTCTTCAACCTCTCGCTGGACCTGCCGCCCGAGGCGCGTGGGCGGGAATTGTCCGCCGATGATCTGGAGCATTTTGGCGCACGGCTGGAGGAGTATTCCGTGAAAAAAACGACATGACTACCCTGGTTAGTTTTCTCGGCAAGCAGCAGAAGGGCTACCGCACCGCCAGTTACCGCTTCGATGCCGGCTTTACCCGTGTAGTCCCCTTCTTCGGCATGGCGCTGGCCGAATTTCTCAAGCCTGACCGGCTGATTCTGCTCGGCACCTCCGGCAGCATGTGGGATGTCTTCTTCGACCACGAGACTGCGGGCAACGACGACGGACTCATGCAGTTGATCGAAGCTGCGTCAGAGAACAAGGTAACGGAGACCATGCTGGCCGACCACGCCCGGCGACTCTCCCAACGGCTGGGCTACCCGGTCGATTGTCAGCTCATCCCCTACGCCCGCGACGAAGCCGAACAATCCGCCATCCTGGCCGAATTGGCCGAGGCACTGACAGCCAATGAAAAAATCGTCCTAGACGTCACCCACGCCTTCCGTCATCTGCCCATGCTGGCGCTGGTCGCCGCGCGCTATCTAAAGCATATCCGCCAAATTGAAGTCGAAGACATCTACTATGGCGCGCTGGAAATGACACCCAGCGGCGGCGAAACCCCAGTGCTTCGCCTGGGCGGTATGCTCAAGATGCTGGACTGGGTCGAGGCCTTGGCGACCTACGACAAGGATGGTGATTACGGCCCCTTTGGCCAACTTTTACAATCCGACGGCATGGAGCCTGGCCGGGCCAAACTGCTGGACAAGGCGGCCTATTTCGAAAGGACCAACAACCCGGTCAAGGCGCGAGAAACGCTGATCAGCGTATTTCCGAGCGTGGAAACCCATGCCGGACCGCTGGGCAAGTTGTTTCGCGACGAGCTGGTCAAACGCATCAGTTGGTTCCGCGGCCCCAGCCGGGATACCTGGGAACAATCACTCGCCCGCGCGTACATGGACCGGCGCGATTACGTCCGTGCCGCCACCTTCATGTACGAAGCCTTTGTCACCCGCGCGGCCAACCGGAACAAGCTGAATCCGAACGATTTCGATCAACGCAAAGAGGCTTATAACCAAGCCCGAGCGGAAACCCCTGAAGTCAAAACCCTCGAATACATCCGAAACAGTCTAGCCCACGGTGTTCGCCCGCAAGACGACCGGGATTCACGCATCCTGTCGGATGAAAAAAACCTGCGCGACAAACTCGCCGGCTTTATGAAAAAACTCTTTTCCTGACCATGCTCCCCAGCCCCTTCCCCGCTGCCCGCTACCGTTTCGAATTTACCGTCGAGGCGCCCATCCGGCTGCCGGAGTATGCCGGTTCCACCCTGCGTGGCGTGTTTGGCAATGCCCTGCGGCGCACCGCCTGCATGACCCGCGAGCGCGAGTGCAAACCGTGCCCGCTGTACCGCACCTGTCCTTATCCGGCGGTGTTCGAAACGCCGCCGCCGGCGGGGCACGCATTGCAAAATTTTTCGCAGGTACCCAACCCATTCGTGGTCGAACCGCCCGACTGGGGCGAACGTATCTATGCGCCGGGCGAGACCCTGGCCTTTCAACTCGTCCTGGTCGGTCAAAGCCTGAAACACCTGCCGCTGATCGTGTACGCCTGGCAACGCGCCTTCGAGCACGGCGTCGGCAGGAGCGACGGCACGGCGCGGCTGCAACGGATCGACCACGAGGGTGTAACCGTGTACGCGGCGGACGAGGGCAAATTACGGGAACATGAACCGACCATAGGGCGGTCCCTGGCCGTCGAACCGCGCAGCCATGACACCCTGTCCGGCACGGCAGCCACGGGCCGTCCTGTCAGCTTGCGCTTCGACACCCCGTTACGCCTGCAGCGCAATGGCAGGCCGCTCGGCGCGACGGAACTTACCGCGCGCGACCTGTTAATCGGCCTGGTCCGACGCACGGCGCTGATCTGCGAATTCCACCTCGGTCACAAACTCGACCTCGACTTTCACGCCCTGGCCGAGGCCAGTGCCGCCATCGAAAGCGAAAAACACTTGCGCTGGCGCGACTGGAAACGCTATTCCAACCGCCAGAAACAGGAAATGGCGCTCGGCGGCGTGGTCGGCGACTGGACCCTGGGCGGCGACCTCGTCCCCTTCCTGCCCTTCCTACACCTCGGCCAATGGCTGCACGTCGGCAAGAACGCCACCTTCGGGTTAGGCCGCTACGAAATCGCCGATGACGCGCACGCTATCGGGCGGACCATGGCCACCGGTAAGCACTCACCAACCCCAATAGTGCAGCCCATGGCGGCCGAACACCGGCGCTGAGCCGGGTCGCGATCGGCTGGCGGCTATCGCGACTGAAGCCGCTCCATTTATGTCTTCGCGCTGAATTTCCGAGTTTCCCAAACCAACCGGACCATGAATATGGATACCCTGCTCCGCTTCATCACCGACACCCTCGACCCCATCGCCACCGTGGTCGGGCTCGTCCTCGCCATCCCCATCGTCTGGACCTGGCTCAACCTGGTCATCGGCCGCAAACGCCGTGCCCGACGCTGGTTGCGCGAAGTCCGGAGCGACCCCGGTCAGCGCCCAGCGCTGCTGCTGGTCGATTTGCTGGCCGACAAGGACATCCTAGCACAAATGGAACGTTACATCGCCGGCCGACCCGAGCTCGCCGCCATTCCGAACGACCGCCGCTACCGACTAGGGCGCAACAGGCGTCTCGGCCCCGACGACCTGGCCGATCTGGCCAGCGAAATCCGCGCCCGATCCGCCGACATCGCCCGCGCCGGCTGCGACACCGTGCATTGCCTCTATGCCGGCCCGGCCGCGGTTGCCGCCCTGATCGGCGCCGAGTTCGCCAACGGCACGCGCTGCATGATCTACCAGCACAGCCAAGGGAATTATGAAAACTGGGGCCCGCTGCGGCACACCTTCGACTGAATCCGCCGGCGCCAACCGGCGACCACTGGCACATCCCCGCAAGCTTGCCAAGCCATACACCCGCACCGCGAAAGCCTAGAGTGAGCTTCCCCGCGCCGCCTCGCACACAGCGCTTTATGGAGATCACATGCCCGCCGCCCCCGCCCGCACGCTTTACCTCGTCGCCTACGACATCGCCGACCACAAGCGGCTGGCGCAGGTGTACAAATACCTGACGGGTTGGAAGGTGGCCGGGCAGAAATCCTTCTTCGAATGCTGGATGACCCCTGCGGAGCGGGGCCAGGTCATGCGCGAACTGGCCGGACTGATCGACCCCGTCGAAGACCGCATCCACCTGTTCCAGCTCGACGAACGGATGACGCCGCTGTGCTACGGCGTCGCCACGCATTTTCAGGATAACTGCTTTGCTATTCTTTGAACCGGGACGGCGGGCACGGACCGCGACAACCCCATGACCACCCTCTACATCGACCGTAAAAACGTCCGCCTCGACCTCGACGCCGAGGCCCTGGTGTTTTACGAAAACGGCGAACGCATCGGCACTGTGCCGCTAGGGCCGTTGCAACGCATCGTCATTCGTGGCGGCGTAACCGTCGACACCAGCCTGCTGGGCAAGCTGGGGGCAAACGGCATCGGCGTCATCCTCATCTCCGGGCGCAAGGCCGAACCCACCCTGTTCATGCCGCGCGCGCACAACGACGCGGCCCGCCGTCTGGCGCAATACCGGGCGGCCTGTGACCCGCAACAGACCCTGGCCATCGCCAGAAAAATCGTCGCCGCCAAACTCGCGGTGCAACGTACCTACCTGCAAAGCAAGGTCGAAAGCCGGCTCGACTGCCGCTACGAACTCACCCGCGTCATCAAGGCCATCTCCGGCATGTTGGGCCAGATCGACGACAAACACAGCCTCGCCGAACTGCGCGGTCTTGAAGGCGCCGCCGCCAACATGTATTTCATCGCCTACGCCGCCCTGGCCCCGGAAAGCCTGGGCTTCCACGGTCGCAACCGAAGGCCGCCCAAAGACCCGCTCAACGCCACCCTATCGCTTGCCTACACCATGCTGCACGCCGAGGCCACCCTGGCCGCCCACGCCGCCGGGCTCGATCCCTGCATCGGCTTTCTCCATGCGCCCGCATTTGGCCGTGAATCGCTCGCCTCCGACCTCATCGAAGCCTTGCGCGCCGATGTCGACGCCTGGGCCATGGCCCTATTCAACAGGCAGGAACTGCGCGCCGAGTCATTCAGCAGCACTGCCGACGGCTGCTTCCTGGGCAAGGCCGGGCGGGAAAAGTTCTACCGCGCCTGGGACCCCCTGGCCGAAAACCTGCGCAAAAAGATGGAACACCAGGCCAGGGACCTGCTCCGGCTCATCGCCGCCGACGGGACGGAAAACGACAGTGCAAACGAAGAATGAGCGACTACCTCATCGCCTACGACATCACCAGCCCGCGCCGGCTACAAAAGATGCATCGCTACCTGCAAAAAGTCGCCGTTCCCATCCAGTACAGCGTGTTCTATCTCAGCCTCGACGAGCGCCAGCTCGGCAAACTGCTGGCCGAGGCAGAAGCGCTCATCGACAAGATCAGCGACGACCTGCGCTGCTACCCGCTGCCATCGCGCGGTCTAAAAACGCGACTGGGTCGAGCCACATTCCCCACCGGAATCCAGTACACTGGCCTGCCGGCACGCTGGATGGAAGAGACATGATGAACAGCGAAAACACTGCTTACCAGGTAACCCTGCCTGGCCCTGACGGGCCACGTAACAGGTTGAATTGGAACATTAAATTGTCAATCGCGGATTAACGAATGCCCTGAAAACAAAGGGATTAAGACGTGCCTCTGGCGTCAATTAAACTGACGCCCTTTTGATTAACGAATGCCCTGAAAACAAAGGGATTAAGACAAGCGCCCTGAGTTAGGGTTAATACCATAT
>JAIMKU010000061.1 GCA_020692235.1 Hydrogenophilus sp. | reverse complement strand
TAGGGGCTGCGCGGATAGAACGGCGTGGTTTCTTTTTGCGGGGTTTCCTACACCAGACCGAACAATTCCGAGGTGCTGGCCTGGTAGAACCGGGTCTTCCGGTCCAGACCCAGGATGCGGATGGCTTCGAGGATGCGCAGGGCGCCCAGGGCGTCGGAGTTGGCGGTGTATTCCGGCTCTTCGAACGACACCGCGACATGGCTTTGCGCCGCCAGGTTGTAGATCTCGTCGGGTTGCACCTGCTGAATGATCCGGATCAGGGAGGAGGAATCGGTCATGTCGCCGTGGTGGAGGATGAACTTGCGTTGCTTGACCTCCGGCCCCTCGTACAGGTGATCGGTGCGGTCGGTGTTGAACAGCGAGGAGCGGCGCTTGATGCCGTGAACCTCATAGCCCTTATTGAGCAGGAACTCGGCCAGATAGGCGCCGTCCTGGCCGGTGACCCCGGTAATCAGGGCTTTTTTCTTCTCGGACATAAAAACTCCCGTTGATTTTGAATTGCCGAGGTTGAATCGGCGGCGCGCATTTTAGCAGAGCCGCCTTATCGCCCGCCAAACTCAACGCTCGCGCTTGGCCTGCATCCGGCGCCGGAACGGATGGCCGATCTTGTTCCGTTCGTCCGGTTTGCGCGGCGTCGGCTTGGCCGCCTTTAGTTCGTCCACCAGGCCGCACCATTTCATGACTTCGGCCACCTGCTTGTTGTCGAGCTCCAGCAACATGCCGCGTTTCAGCTTGGGCGGCATGGCGATGGGACCGAAGCGGACCCGGATCAAGCGGCTCACGGTCAGGCCCAGGGCCTCGAACAAGCGCCGGACTTCGCGGTTGCGGCCTTCCTTGATGACGACTTGATACCACTGATTGGCGCCCTCGCCGCCAGCCTGAAAGATGCTTTCCACATAGGCCGTGCCGTCTTCCAGCTCGACCCCCGAGGTCAGGGTATCCATCTGCTCTTGAGTCAGGTCGCCCAACACCCGCACCGCGTATTCGCGCTCCACTTCGTAGCGGGGATGCGACAACTGGTTGGCGAGTTCGCCGCTGGTGGTGAAGATCAGCAGGCCTTCGGTGTTGAAGTCCAGACGACCGACCGAGATCCAGCGCTGGCCTTTTAGTCTAGGCAGATTGCTAAACACGGTCGGGCGGCCTTCCGGGTCGTCCCGGGAGACAATCTCGCCTTCCTGCTTATGGTAGATGAGCACTTTGGGCAGCATCTTTTCCCAGGACAGGTTGGCGATGCGACCATTGACCTTGACCTCGTCCTCCGGCGTGACACGGTCGCCGACCTTGGCCGGATTGCCGTTGATCGTAACCGCGCCGCTTTCGATCAGCGCCTCCATGTCGCGCCGGGAACCCAGCCCGGCACCGGCCAGCATCTTGTGCAGTTTTTCGCTTTGCTCCGAGGCGCCGGGATCGACCTTCAGCGGCCGTCCCAGGTATGAATATCTTGGCATGTTGTTTTTTTCCTATGTAACGCCCATTCGCTCTCGACCGGGAGGTCGGCGAATAAGGTTTCCTTGGCCAGTTCCGGCAATGCCGGCAATTCCGACAGCGCCCGCAAATTGAGGTCGCTCAGGAACTGTCCGGTGGTCGCAAACAGGGCCGGCCGGCCCGGTACTTCCTTGTGCGCGACGACTTCGATCCAGCCCAGATCTTCCAGGGTCTTGATGATCTGGCTGTTTACCGTCACGCCGCGGATTTCCTCGATGTCGCCCCGGGTAACCGGTTGACGATAGGCGATGATGGCCAGTGTCTCCATGACCGCACGCGAGTATTTCGGCGGCCTTTCCGGATTCAGCCGGTCGATGTAGGGCTGAAACTCCGGCCGGGTCTGAAACCGCCAGCCATCGGCCACCTGGGTCAGTTCGGCACCCTTGCCCTGCCATTCCTGGCGTAGCTTGTCCAGCGCACGACGGATAAAGTCGTTGTGCAATTCCGTTTCGAATACCCGTTTGAGTTCAGCCAATGTCAGCGGCATGGTGGCGCTGAGCAGCACCGTTTCCAGCACCTTTTTGACGTCTTCCAGGTTATTGATCTGCATGGCTGATGGCGAGTGCGGCGTGGATCGGGGCGAAAGGCTCGGTCTGGGTCAGGTCGATCAGTCTCTCGCGGGTGAGTTCCAGCAGGGCGAGGAAGGTTACCACCAATTCCGCTCGGCCGGCAGCCACCGGGAATAACTCGGTAAACAGGGCGCGGCCCCGTTCTTGAAGTATTTTCAGGATGCGGCTCATGTGCTCGCGCACGGACAGGTCCTGACGGCCGACCTTGTGGTGGCTGTTCATCCGCGCCCTGCCGAGGATGTCGGTCCAGGCCGCAATCAGATCGTCGATACCAACCTGGGGCAGGCGCTTGGTCGCCAGGCGGTCGAGATAGATGGTCACGATCTGGAAGTCCCGGCCGAGCAAGGTAACGTCATCCAGATTCCGGGCCGCGCGCTTCATCTGTTCATATTCCAGCAGCCGGCGCACCAGTTCGGAGCGCGGGTCGTGTTCTTCGCCCTCCTCCGCCTTCTGCGGCCGGGGCAGCAACATACGGGACTTGATCTCAATCAGCACGGCCGCCATCACCAGATACTCGGCGGCCAACTCCAGTCGTCGCGTGTGCATGATCTCGACATAGGCCACGTACTGACGGGTCAGGTCCGCCATCGGTATATCCAGCACGTTGATGTTGTTGCGCCGGATCAGCCAGAGCAGCAGGTCGAGCGGGCCTTCGAAGGCATCGAGTATGACTTCCAGGGCGTCGGGCGGGATATAGAGGTCCTGGGGCAGCTCGGTCCATGTCTGACCGAGCACGCGGGCCAGGGGCGGGGCGCCGTCGAGTTGCGGCGGTAGCACGCCAGTCATAACTCGAACACGATCTTGGCGACGTCCTTGTAGTGCTTGACAAAGTGCACGCTCAGGCCGGCCTTGACGTAGTCAGGCAGACGCTCAAAGTCAGGCCGGTTGGCGGCCGGCATCAGCAGCTCGGTAATGCCTGCACGCTTGGCGGCGATGACCTTTTCCCGGATGCCGCCGACCGGCAGCACCTGGCCGGTCAATGTCAGTTCGCCGGTCATGGCCAGATAGCGGGCTAGTTTCTCGCTTCGTGCCAGGGACAACAGCGCCGTGGCCATGGTGATGCCGGCGGACGGCCCGTCCTTGGGCGTAGCGCCTTCCGGGACGTGCAGATGGACGAAGGCGGCATCGAAAAAATTGGGGTCGCCCTGGTACGACTTCAGGTGGCTGGAGATGTAGCTGTAGGCGATCTCGGCCGATTCCTTCATCACCTCGCCCAGATTGCCGGTGAGCTTGAAGCCCCGGTTCAGGGTGTGCACCTTGGTGGCCTCGATGGTCAGCGTTTCGCCGCCCAGGGCCGTCCAGGCCAGCCCGGTAACGACGCCAATACCGCTCTGGGGTTTCTCGCGGATGTAGGCGGGCTGATCCAGCAAATCTTCAAGATCGTCAGCCGTGACATGAATCTTGCCGGTCTCTTTCCGGACGATGCGCACCGCTGCCTTGCGGATTACCTTGCCCAGGTACTGTTCCAGTTGCCGGACGCCCGCCTCGCGGGCATAGCCGTCTATGATGCGGCGAATGGCGCCATCGGTGATGTTGACCTGGCTGCGGGTCAGGCCGGACTTTTTCAGTTGCTTGGGCCACAGGTGATGCTTGGCGATGGCCAACTTTTCCTCGGTCAGATAGCCGGACAGGCGAATGACCTCCATCCGGTCCAGCAACGGCGCCGGAATGGTGTCCATCTGGTTGGCTGTGCAGATGAACAGCGTCTTGGACAGGTCGAAGCGGACGTCCAGATAGTGGTCGAGGAATTCGGCGTTCTGCTCGGGGTCCAGCACCTCCAGCAAGGCGGAGGCCGGGTCACCCTGATAGGAGGCGCCGATCTTGTCGACCTCGTCGAGCATGATGATGGGGTTTTCCGACTCCACTTCCTTGATGGCCTGGATGAACTTGCCCGGCATGGCGCCGATGTAGGTGCGGCGGTGGCCCTTGATCTCGGCTTCGTCCCTCATGCCACCGACCGAGAAGCGATAGAACTTGCGGCCCAGGGCGTTGGCCACCGAACGGCCAATGGATGTCTTGCCAACGCCGGGCGGGCCGACCAGCAGCAATATCGAACCGGAAACCTCGCCGCGCATGGTGCCGACGGCAAGGAATTCGATGATCCGTTCCTTGACGTCGTCCAGGCCGTCATGATCGTGATCGAGTATCTTGCGCGCCCGTTCCAGGTTGAGCTTGTCCTTGGTGTGCTTGCCCCAGGGCAGGTTGGTCAGCCAGTCCAGATAGTTGCGGGTGACGGTATATTCCGGCGAGCCGTGTTCCAGGCCGGATAGCTTGTCCATTTCCTCGCCGATCTTCTTGGCGGCATGGGACGGCAGCTTTAGTTTCTTGATGCGCCCCTGATACAGCTCCAGGTCGGCGGTACGGTCGTCCTTGGCGATGCCCAGTTCTTTCTGAATGGCCTTGAGCTGCTCGCGCAAGAAAAACACGCGCTGCTGCTCGGTCATCTTCTCTTCGACCCGTTCCTGTATCTGGCTTTGCAGCCTGGCGACCTCCAGCTCCTTCTTGATTAGCAGCAACACCTTTTCCATCCGGCGGCGCAGGTTGGCGGCCTCCAGCACGTCCTGTAGCTTTTCCTTGGCGGCGGTGGTCAGACTGGCGGCAAAATCGGCCAGTAGAGCGGGTTCGTTGGGCGAAAAACGGTTTAGGAAAAACTTCAGCTCTTCCGAATACAACGGATTGAGCGGTAACAATTCCTTGATCGTGTTGATGATCGCCAGGGCATAGGCCTTGATCTCCTCGCCCTGATTCTGGCGGGGTGTGGTGAGGTACTCCACCCGGGCGTAATACGGCGGCTTGGCGGATATCCATTCCCGCACCTTGAAACGGGTGATGCCCTCGGCGATGAACTGAATCTTGCCGTCGGAGTGCATGGGGTGATGGACCCGGACCAGGGTGCCTACACCATAGAAATCCTCCGCAACGGCATCGTCCGACTTGTCGCCGCGGACCAGCACCAGGCCGACCAGATGAAGAGCCGACTCGCCGATTTGTTTCACCGTTTCCATCCACGGACCCTGGTTCATCACCAGCGGCAGGGTTTGAGCCGGAAAGAACGGCTTCTCGGTCAACGGCAGGATGGGGATCGCGGTCGGCAGGGTCTGGGCCGGTAGGCCTGCCGTTGACTGTTCGGATGCGTCCTCGGCGGACTCGATGATCTCGCCCTCTATGGAGTGCTGGTTTTCGTTCATAACTCGGGCTTTGCTTGACGGTTTACCATTTCTATGGCCGATGCGGTCCTTTTCAAGGTCGCGGCCGGAAAGAGTTGCCTATGCGGCAAAATTAGGACGTCGGTCAATTGTTCAGGATACCGAGCCAGGGGCCGGTTCCGGCCGACGTGGTCATGTTCTCGATCGCCGTGAACACGGTGCGGCCCAGGAAAAAGGGTAAGCCGAAATCGACCCCGTTCATGCCGCTTGGTCCGGCCAGTTGCGCATAGACCGCCGTGGCTGGGTTGGCGAGCAGCGATAATTCCGGATTGCCGACGATGAAATCGGCCGCCAGGGTTTGGCCATTCCGGCCTTGCAATAGGCTGGATTGCCCCTGAGCGTTCGCCGGGCAATAAAAACCAACGAGGTATTGGCAATAAGGGAACAAGCCAAAATCGTAAAAATAGGCATTGGAGCCAGTGTCCAGGAAGCTGCCGGCATATGTCTTGGAGCCGACCGTGGCGGTCAGTTCACCATAGGTGGCATCGACCGTCAGCACGGCGGCATTGCCCAGTCGATTATTGCTCTGGGTTTCGATGCCGAAGGTCAGTGTCCCGGTGATCGACGGCGCACCGTTCGATGGCACGCTCGGCAGGCTAATCATGGTGCCGTTGTTGTCGGCCGGAAACAGCGCGACAGGGTTCCATAATTGCTTTGCCAGTGGCGCCGAGGTCGCCGAGCAGGCGCTGCCATGGCAGGTGTAATACATGCCGTTGACGCCGTGAATGGCGGGTCAAGTCCAAAATCTGCTGTAAATTCGATT
>JAIMKU010000060.1 GCA_020692235.1 Hydrogenophilus sp. | reverse complement strand
ACCGCCAAGGACGGTATCGAGGCGCTGGAGGCATTGCAGGACGAATTGCCGGCGGTCATGTTGCTGGATATCGAAATGCCGCGCATGGACGGCTTCGAGGTCGCCCGTCACGTCCGGGCCGGCAGCCATAGCCGCGACTTGCCGATCGTCATGATTACCTCGCGCACGGCCGACAAACACCGCCAGCACGCCTTCGATCTGGGCGTCAACAAATACCTGGGCAAACCCTACCAGGAAGATGAGCTGCTGGCGGCAATCGCCGGCTTCGCGGCGCCGGGCTCCTAACCGCCCGACCAGTCGATAATACCCAGATAGTCGGTCGCCAGGACAATCACGCCGAAGCCGATACGGTACCAGGCAAACGGTGTGAAATCGTGGCTGGCGATATAGCGCAGCAACCAGCGCACGCAGATCAAGGCACTGACGAACGAGACCGTGCTGCCGACGGCGAACAGCGGCAGGTCGGCGGTGCTGAACAGCGCCCGGTGCTTGTAAACGTCGTACAGGGTGGCCGCGAACATGGTAGGGATGGCCAGGAAGAAGGAAAACTCCGTCGCCGCCTGGCGCGACAGGCCAAAGAACAGCCCGCCGATGATGGTGGCACCGGACCGCGAGGTGCCGGGAATCATGGCCAGCGACTGGGCAAAACCGACCTTCAGGACATCCTGCCAGGTCATATCGCTCACAGTCTCGGCCCTTACCACATGCTGGCGCCGCTCCGCCCACAGGATCAGCAAGCCGCCGACGATGAAGGCCGAGGCAACCACCAGCGGGTTGAACAGATAAGCCTTAATCTGTTTGATGAACAGCAGGCCCAGCACCGCCGCCGGCATGAAGGCGACGACCAGATTGAACACGAATTTACGTGACGCAGGTTCCTGTTTCAGGCTCGAAACGACGTGGCCAAGTCGTTGCCGATAGACCCAGACCACCGCCAGGATGGCCGCCAACTGAATGGCGATCTCGAACACCTTGCCCTTGTCGTCGTTGAAATGCAGCAACTGACCGGCGAGGATTAGGTGGCCGGTGGACGACACCGGCAGGAATTCGGTCAGGCCCTCGACGATGCCCAGTATCGCAGCCTTTAAAATCAGCAAGCTATCCAAAAGTCGGCCCTCCCATAAAATGCCGCGATTATAGTCAAAGGCTATTTCCGGTCCGCCTCGGCCGAGTAATCGAACAACGCATCTAGGCTTTCGGCCTCCCAGTCGTCCTTCTGCACTGGGCCTGCCGGCGTTGGCGCTGGTTTGGTCGATACTGGCGCTGGCGTCGGTTTGACCGGTCGTGCCATGGAAGGTCTTGGCTCGACGTTCTGAATAACCGGTTTCATGCTGGACAGCATGGCGCGGGCCAACTCCTTGGCGGAGCGGCTTTCCAGCATGAATTCGCGCTGGCATTTACGACAGATGAAGTTCTTGTAGGGCAACAACTCGACCAAGGCCAGCAATAGGCCGATGCTTTCTTTTTCGACTAACGTGGCGAGCTCGTCCAGGTTGTATTCCACCGCCGGCAGGTTGGCCGGGACCGGTAATTTAGCCTCGGCATAGCTGCCGCCGCCGCAAAACGGGCAGGCCTTTCTAAGCAAGGCGGGACGGGTGCGCATGGTCTGGATTGTCCGGCGTGGCGCGGCTGATGGACAAGCCGGCCCGACCTCAGCCGATCAGCGCGCGGCCGTAGCGCGCCAAGCCGGCGACCGGGGCAATGACCAGCAACTGGAGCGCGACGAAGGCGGCCATGGGACTCAGATCGATGCCGCTGATTGGCGGTATGAAACGCTGGAATGGCCTCAACAGCGGCCGTGCCAGGGCATAGAACACTGGCGCTGCGGGCGAGAACGGATTGACCCAACTGATGATCGCCTGAGCGGCCACCAGGGCCATGAAGATGTAGGCGATCAGATTGAGGCAGGCCGCCAGGGAGTAGAGCAGGAAACCCAGCCATGCCGAGGCGCCGGCCGCCATGAATGGGTAACCCAGCAGCCAGTAGCTGGCCATCGACCAAAGCCATTCGGCGAAAAAAAACAGCAACAGGCTGGCCCAATCCAGGCCCAAAAAACCGGGGATGATCCGCCGCACCGGGCGCACCGCGAAGTCGGTCACCTTGACGATGAACCGGGCAAACGAATTGGCATAGGGCACGCGATTCAATTGCATGTAGAAACGCAGCCAAAAGGCCGTGGCCGCCAACTCGCAGACGATACGCAGCAGGAACTGCAAGGCATCCTGCAACATCACTCGGCCCCCAATAGCGCGCCCAGTTCCTTGGCTCGCTCAGCGGCCGCCCGAGCGGCGGCCAGCACCGCTTGGCGCAAGCCGTGCGCCTCCAGGGCGGCGATGCCGCGCTCCGTGGTGCCGCCCTTGGAGGTGACGCGGGCACGCAACGCCACCGGCTCGGCGCCATCCTGAAGCGCCAGGGCGGCCGAACCGTAGACCGTGTGCAGCGCCAGGGTCCGGGCGGCGGCGGCAGTGAAACCAAGTTCCAGGGCCGCGGCCTCCAGGGCCTCGATGAACAGGAAGACATAGGCCGGGCCGCTGCCGGAGATGGCGGTGACCGCGTCGATCATGGCCTCGTCGGCCACCCAGATCACCTGGCCAACAGCCTTGAGCGCCCGTTCAGCACGCGCCTTCTGCTCGGCAGAAACGCCAGGCAGGGCATACAGTCCGGCGATGCCGGCGCCGATCAGGGCCGGGGTGTTGGGCATGGCCCGCACCACCGCGCCATGGCCTTGTAACCAACGGCCGATGTCACCGGCCCGGACCCCGGCGGCGATAGACAAGACGCAGGTGGTCTCGGCCAACTTGGGCAATGACGCCAACACCGCGTGCAGTACTTGCGGCTTGACTGCCAGGATCAAGAGGTCGCTGGCCAACACGGTGCTGGCGCCAGCCTCCAGGAAAATACCGAACTGGTCGGCCAGGTAGGTCCGGCGATCCGCGTTGGGTTCGGCCGCGCCGATGTCCTTGGCGTCATAACCCCGCTTCAACATCCCGCCGATCATGGCGCCGGCCATGTTGCCGCCGCCGATAAAACCGATTTTCATGGTGTCGTTTCCTTGTCGTATTGGCGCTGGCCGAAGATGGCCGTGCCGACGCGCACGATGGTGGCGCCTTCCATGATCGCCGCCTCCAGGTCGCTCGACATACCCATGGACAGGGTGTCGAGGCCCAACCCGGCGCCCTGTTCGAGCAACGCACGCGCCCTGCCAAACTGGCTACGTTGCTCGGCCGGATCGCCCGTGGCCCGCGCTATGCACATGAAGCCGCGCAGTTTCAGCCGGGGCAGGCCAACCACCTCGCGGGCCAGTGCCAGGGCTCCCGCCGGGGCGACGCCGTGCTTGCTGGCCTCGCCGCTAACATTGACCTGGATGCAGACATTGAGCGGCGGCAGGTTGGCCGGCCGGGCCACAGCGAGGCGCTGGGCGACCTTAAGCCGGTCGACGCCATGGACCCAGGCGAACCGTTCAGCGATGGGACGGGTCTTGTTGCCCTGGATCGGGCCGATGAAATGCCACTCCAGGTCCAGATCGGCCAGCTCATCCTGTTTGGCCAGGGCCTCCTGCAAATAGCTCTCGCCAAACCGCCGCTGGCCGGCGCGCCGGGCCTCGCGCACGGCCCTCGCCGGGAAGTTCTTGCTGACCGCCAGCAGGCAAACCGATTCCGCTTGCCGACCGGCCAGACGACAGGCCCGATCAATCCGTTCCCGGCAATCTTGCACCCCCGCCGAGATTACGCCCATAATGAAATCCTATTTGAATCGTCATTGCCGCTTCGTGGATTATAAATGGAAATCTCCGACCTACTGACCTTCGCGGTAAAGAACAAGGCCTCCGACCTTCACCTGTCTGCGGGCTTGCCGCCCATGATCCGGGTGAACGGCGATATCCGCCGCATCAACGTGCCGCCGCTGGACAACACCCAGGCCAGGGCGATGATCTACGACGTCATGAGCGACGCCCAGCGCAAGGCCTACGAGGAGTTTCTCGAAACCGACTTCTCCTTCGCCCTGCCCGGCGTGGCCCGTTTCCGGGTCAACGCCTACAACCAGGAACGGGGCGCCTCAGCGGCCTTCCGGACGGTGCCGAGCAAGGTGCTGACCCTGGAGGACCTGGAAGCGCCGAAGAGCTTCAAGGAAATCGCCGACCAGCCGCGCGGCATCGTCCTGGTGACCGGGCCGACCGGCTCGGGCAAGTCGACCACCCAGGCGGCCATGGTCGACTACGTCAACGACAACTTGCACGGTCACATCCTCACCATCGAGGACCCGATCGAATTCGTTCACCAGAGCAAGAAATGCCTGATTAACCAACGCGAACTGGGGCCGCATACCCAGAGTTTCGAGAACGCGCTGCGCTCGGCCTTGCGGGAAGATCCGGATGTCATCCTGGTCGGCGAAATGCGCGACCTGGAAACCATCCGCCTGGCCCTGACCGCCGCCGAGACCGGCCACATGGTATTCGCCACCCTGCACACCAGTTCGGCGGCCAAGACCATAGACCGGATCATCGACGTGTTTCCGGCGGCCGAGAAGGGTATGGTCCGCTCGATGCTGTCCGAGTCGCTGCGCGCGGTCATCTCCCAGGCACTGCTCAAGCGCAAGGACGGCAGCGGCCGCGTCGCGGCGCATGAGATCATGATCGGCACCCCGGCCATCCGCAACCTGATCCGGGAAAACAAGGTCGCCCAGATGTATTCCTCGATCCAAACCGGCCAAGCGCTCGGGATGCAGACCCTGGACCAATGCCTGACCGACCTGGTCAAGCGCAACATGGTCGCCCCCATTGATGCCCGTGCGATTGCAGTGAATAAGGACCTGTTCAGATGAACACCAGCAATCCAGTCGTCGAATGGTTGCGGACCATGGTCGAGCGCAAGGCGTCCGACCTGTTCCTGACCGCCGGGTTTCCGCCAGCCCTTAAGCTGGACGGCCAGGTGGTGCCGCTGCCTGGGGACAAACTGTCGAACAGCGACACCCAGGGCCTGGCGAAATCGGTGATGACCGAAAAACAATGGAACGGCTTCGTCAACACCAAGGAGGCCAACTTCGCCATCTTCGACGAGAGCGTCGGCCGCTTCCGGGTCAGCGCCTTCATGCAGCAGGGCCGGGTAGGGATCGTGTTCCGGGCCATCAATACCCAGATCCCCGAACTGGGCGACCTGCACCTGCCCCCGGTCCTCAAGGACCTGGCCATGATGCCGCGCGGCCTGGTCTTGCTGGCCGGCGCCACCGGCAGCGGCAAATCGACCACCCTGGCCGCCATGATGGGCTACCGTAACCAGCGCCGGGCTGAGCACATCCTGACCGTCGAAGACCCGATCGAGTTCGTCCATCAGCACGGCCACAGCATCGTCACCCAGCGCGAGGTCGGCTCCGATACCGAAGACTGGCATACTGCCCTGAAGAACTCGCTGCGTCAGGCCCCGGACATCATCCTGATCGGTGAGATCCGGGAGCGCTCGATCATGGAATTCGCGCTGTCCTATGCCGAGACCGGCCACCTGTGCCTGTCCACCCTGCACGCCAACAACTCCAGCCAGGCACTGGAGCGGATCATGAGCTTCTTCCCGCTGGATCGACGCGATCAATTGCTGCTCGATCTGTCGATGAACCTGCGCGGCATCGTCTCCCAACGCTTGATATTGCGTACCGACAGCAAGGGCCGGATCCCGGCGGTCGAGGTCATGCTCGGCTCGCCGCTGGTGTCCGACCTGATCCAGAAGAACCGGCTCGATGAGATCAAGGCGATCATGGCCAAGTCACGTGACCTGGGCATGGTGACCTTCGACCAGGCGCTCTACGACCTGTATGAAATCGGCGCGATCAGTGGCGAAGATGCCCTGCGCAACGCCGATTCCTTCAACAACCTGCGCCTGAAGATCAAGCTGAAGGGCCAAGTCCAGGACGACTTCTCGCTAAAGGCGCCGGACCAACTCGGCATCGTTTGAGAGTGCCTTGGTTCCACCCCACGCCGGCTGGAAGCCCGATTTGATCTAATGAGTAGCCAGCGTCTGATCCAGCCAGCCTCGTACCTGTTCGCGCAAGGCCGCGTTCTGGCCCGCGAAAAAGTGGTCGGCGCCGGGCGCCATTACCTGCATTGAGCCCTTCTGTTTCAGCCCCTGAGCGCGTTGCTTCGCGCCCTGCACGACGCGCGGCAGGTCGTTCTGGCCATAAAGATCGAGGATGGGCAGTTTCAGTTTCGACAGGTCAAACGGGTTGGGCGCGCCGATAGCCACCCAGGCGGCGACCGGGCTATCGGACACGTGGCTCAGATAATCGTAGGTCATCCAGGTGCCCAGGCTGTGCGAGACGACGGCCACCCTGGCGTAACCCCGGTCCTTCAGAAACGCGACCGCCAGGCGGAGCCGTTCGGCAGACTCGGCGAAGGTCGGCGGATAGTCCTCCGGTCGGGCGTCGGCCTGAAGCACCGGCATCTGGATGGCCAGGGTGGCGTAGCCGTCATCCGGCAACTGCTGGCGCAAGGTGCCGATCAGGCCCCAGTCGGGGTGAATGCCAATGCCATGAACGATCACCAGGCCGGCCTTGGCCTTGGCCACGGCGGTATACAAACCGAGAAACTTGTGACCGTTGCTCTGGGCCAGCCAGGATTGAGTCCGTAAACTGCTGTAAATAATTGGTGGGCAGCCACCGCTT
>JAIMKU010000010.1:11871-48467 GCA_020692235.1 Hydrogenophilus sp. | reverse complement strand
GAAACTTGCTGGACGCGACGACATGCGTTTGCTCGCTGGGC
Organism: Hydrogenophilus sp.; assembly: GCA_020692235.1. Classification (GTDB taxonomy): domain Bacteria; phylum Pseudomonadota; class Gammaproteobacteria; order Burkholderiales; family Thiobacillaceae; genus Parasulfuritortus. The sequence goes on along the minus strand of JAIMKU010000010.1, from coordinate 48,426 downwards.
ATCGCCCGGCCTCACGGCCGGGCGCGGATTGAAACTTGCTGGACGCGACGACATGCGTTTGCTCGCTGGGCATCGCCCGGCCTCACGGCCGGGCGCGGATTGAAACTTGCTGGACGCGACGACATGCGTTTGCTCGCTGGGCATCGCCCGGCCTCACGGCCGGGCGCGGATTGAAACTATGCCATCAAAGATGGTATCCAGAAAGTTTCTGGAGCATCGCCCGGCCTCACGGCCGGGCGCGGATTGAAACAACAATCAGCCGTACATTTATCTTATGGCCAATACGCATCGCCCGGCCTCACGGCCGGGCGCGGATTGAAACAACAGTAGTGGTGATGGTGTGCTGGCGCTCGTCGTGCATCGCCCGGCCTCACGGCCGGGCGCGGATTGAAACCAGCAGGTGCGGCTTTCTCATTTCAGCAGGCCAGAGGCATCGCCCGGCCTCACGGCCGGGCGCGGATTGAAACTCATTGAGCTGGGCGCACTAGCCGTGAGCAAGGAGCATCGCCCGGCCTCACGGCCGGGCGCGGATTGAAACTTCCATGGCTGTGTATCTCTCCGACACTCCGAAAAGCATCGCCCGGCCTCACGGCCGGGGATTGGAGTAATACCAGGCGATAATATTGCGCCTGGCGGGTCGGCTACGGTGGTAGCGTAATGGACCCGCATGGCGATAGCTTGATCCGGGGTTTGTCGGTTGAATGGGAAGGTCTATGAGTGTCAACTATTTGGCCAGCAGTCTGCGGTCGCCTGGCGACGGGGAACGAGAGGCGGCCATCATCGCCTTGGGCGAGCGGCTGGGACTGCGCCAGGGGCTGGCCTATGATCGCGACTGGTCGGCCGCGCCCGACTTTCTCAAGCCGATCGTCGAATATGCCCTGGCGGCCAAGCCAACCACTATCGTCGAGTGCGGCAGCGGCTTGACAACGTTGATGCTGGCCCGCTGTTGCGCGATGAATGAACGAGGCGAGATGTTCAGCCTGGAAAACGGCGCTGAATTTGCGGCAAAAACACGCGGCGAAATCGAACGTTATGGGCTTCGGGGCCATGCCACCGTCATCGATGCGCCGCTGACCGAATACCTGATCGCTGGCCAGGCGTATCGATGGTATGCGATGGCTGACCTACCCGTCCGGAGCATCGACATGCTGGTCATCGACGGGCCGCCCGGTTTTATCCAGCGCCATTCGCGCTATCCGGCGCTGCCGCTGCTGTTCGACCGGCTGGCCGACGACTGTGTCGTGTTTATGGACGACGCGGCCCGGCCGGACGAGCGGGAGATCGTCGCGCTATGGCAGGCCGAATTTCTAGGCATCAAACACGAGTACGTCGCCGCTGAGCGGGGTTGTTCGATAGTGTGGCCCCGGCGCAAACAACCGTAGTGGCGTTCACTCCGCCGAGGCGTTATAGCGACTATCCCACGCCGCCAGGGCGGCATCCAGATCACCCTGGGCGCCGATCCAGCGCCAGAAAGATCGAAAATCGTCCTTGGCATTTTCGAGGCTGAAGGCCATCTGGTTGTGCTTGTCTTTCAGGAACAGGGCGATATTGGCCTCGACGCTATCGAGGTAGTCGTAGGCGATGTCATGGGCCGTCTGGCCGGCCTCGCCTTCGAGCAGTATCCCCTGCCGATAGGCCTTCATGATGCCGAACTGTGCGCGCCGAGCGAAGCTGGCGGCGGCGGTCTCCCGTTCGCGGCGCAGGTGTACGTAGTAGGCCGCGTCGCCATAGCTCCGGTCGAGCCGGCCGAGTAGCCAGGAGAGCCGGTTATCGGCCTCGATATGGCGGTCGGGATAGGCGAGCCGCTGCGGGCCGATCAGCCGGATGCGGGTCTCGTGCCCCGCGCTGAAGTTGACGATATGCCGGCAGGCCTCGATGAAGGTGGTCGAACCGCAGCGGCCGGTGTTTAGAATAAAGACATTCATGCCCGGATTATCGTCCATTGACCACGCGTTGACAGTCGCGTCGATGGCATATCGCGGCCCAATCCGGATCGGATTTACCAGGGTCAAACGTCGGCGCCGAGATTAGTATTCGCCATCGTCGAACGGTTTCGGAGTACGCCATGAAGATCGGATTTTTATTGCTGAGCCTGCTGCTGATCGGCGGCTGCGCCACGACCACCACCGCCAACATCGCCGGCAAGAATCGCTCACAGTTGCTCATCGTGCCGGTCGCCGAGGTCAACCGGATGTCGCTGGACTACTTCGCCAAGCAGAACGACGACGCCCGCTCGAAACATCGGCTGGTCACCAGCGGGCCGGAGTTCGTCAGGGTCGAGGCCATCATGCGCCGGCTGGTTCCGCATAGCGCGGCATTGCGCAAGGACGCCATTGATTGGCCATGGGAGTTGGTTCTGATCGACGCGCCCGAGGTCAATGCCCATGTCATGGCGGGCGGCAAGGTCACTGTTTACACCGGTCTGATCCGGCAACTCAAATTGAACGACGATGAGATCGCCGTGGTGATGGGCCACGAGATGGCCCATGCACTGCGCGAACACACCCGTGAAAAAATCTCCGAGCAACAACTCGCCGGTGCGGTGGTGTCGCTGGGCGGGGCCGCGCTCGGCGCCGGCAAGACCACGATGCAGATAGCCGGGCTGGCCCAGCAACTGGCCCTGGAGCTGCCGTTCTCGCGCAAGATGGAATCCGAGGCCGATGTCTTCGGCCTGGAACTGGCCGCCCGCGCCGGCTACGACCCCCAGGCGGCGCTTGGCCTATGGGACAAGATGTCGGCCCAGGGCGGCGCCGGTATACCGCAATTCCTGTCCACCCATCCAGCGCCAAAAAATCGCAAGCAGGAACTCGCCGCCCTGATGCCCAAGGTCATGCCCTTGTACCAGGCGGCGAATCGGCGATGAGGCTAATCCGCATCAGTCGCAACGACACGCATCGGAGGCAACAACAAGTGTTTGCACAGCCGGGCAGGATGTCGTATCGTGCGCGGGCAGTCGATACAGGTAGTGTAGTTTCAAGTTTCTCAGTAACGGCAAGGTGGTTTTGGCCGCTTCGGTATCTTTCCTACATTCTTGGTCGCCCGCCCCTACTGGGTATGTGCCCAGGTTTTTAATTTTTCGCAAAAGGAATGTATAAATGGCTTCTGGTACCGTCAAGTGGTTCAACGACTCCAAAGGTTTCGGCTTCATCACCCCCGACGAAGGCGGCGATGATCTGTTCGCCCACTTCTCCGAGATTCAAGGCAAGGGTTTCAAAACCCTGAAAGAAGCCCAGCGCGTCACCTTCGACATCAAGGATGGCCCCAAGGGCAAGCAAGCCGCCAATATCCAGCCCCAATAAGGCTGCATAGCGTTCGGCAAGGGCCGCGCGATTCGCGCGGCCTTTTTGTTTCCATCTCTGTTATGATGCGCCCGCGACCTGTTCCAGTCTCCCAGTCGCGCCGTGTTGGCTTTAATATCCCTTTGCATCTGCCTATGACTGGCGCCCGTTCGCGGCGACTGGCCGATACCCCTTCCGGAGTTTCCATGAAGTTTTCCGATCTCGGCCTGGCCGAAGAAATCGTTCGCGCCGTTACCGAATACGGCTATATCACCCCCACCCCCATCCAGGCCCAGGCCATCCCCGCCGTACTCTCGGGCGGCGACCTGATGGCCAGCGCGCAAACCGGCACCGGCAAGACCGCCGGTTTTGTCCTGCCCATTCTGCAACAACTGACCGACAAGGACGCCAAAGGCCCCAGCGCCGGCCGGGCGCCCATCCGCACCCTGATCCTGACCCCGACCCGCGAACTGGCGGCCCAGGTCGAAGAATCGGTACGCACCTATGGCAAGCACACCAAACTAAATTCCATGGCCATATTCGGCGGCGTCAGCATCAACCCGCAAATCCAGCGGCTGAAGAGTCGAGTGGATATCCTGGTGGCGACGCCGGGCCGGCTACTCGATCATGTGCAGCAAAAGACCCTCGACCTGTCCCAGGTCCAGATTCTGGTCCTCGATGAGGCCGACCGGATGCTCGACATGGGCTTCATCAAGGACATCAAGAAGATACTGGCGCTGCTGCCCAGGCAACGGCAAAGCCTGCTGTTCTCGGCCACTTTCTCCGACGAGATCAAGACCCTGGCCGATGGCCTTCTGAACAAACCGGCGTTGATCGAGGTGGCGCGCCGCAACGCCACCGCCGACAACATCTCGCAAAAGGTTTATGAAGTGAACCGGGAGCAAAAGTATCAGGTTCTCAGCCACCTGATAAAGACCCGCCAGTGGTACCAGGTGCTGGTATTCACCCGCACCAAACATGGCGCCAACCGTCTGGTGGAACAACTCGGCAAGGACGGCATCGCCGCCCTGGCCATCCATAGCAACAAGAGTCAGAGCGCGCGCACCCGCGCCCTGTCGGAATTCAAGACCGGCAAGCTGCAAGTGCTGGTCGCGACCGACATCGCCTCCCGCGGTATCGACATCAGCGAATTGCCGCACGTGGTCAATTACGAGTTGCCCAACATTGCCGAAGACTATATCCACCGCATCGGCCGTACCGGCCGCGCCGGAGCGGAGGGCGAGGCCATCTCGCTGGTCTGCGTGGACGAGCTGGATTATCTGAAGGGCATCGAGCGCTTGATTAAGCGCAGCTTGCCTAGAGAGGCCGTCACGGGATTCGAGCCGGACCCCAATGCCAGGGCGCAACCCATCCAGTTGCGCAGCCCAGGCCATCATCCGGGCGGACAGCGCGGCCGCGGCCAGCCCAGGTCCGCCAACAGCGCGGCACGGCCGGCCGGTAGTCCGGCCGCGGCCCGTCCTGCCCAGGCCAAGCCCAAGGCACGGCCGGGCGGCGAGGTGGCCGGCGGACGGCCGGCCGGCAGTCATCATTCAGGTGGCCGCCACCGCTGATAACGGCCGTTGGCAAGCGGCGATAGTCTGTGCTAGCTTAAGAACGTTAGGCAATAGCCGATTTATTCGTCATAGCCGCAAAGGTGGTAGTCGGGGCGGGAGCGAAAAAACGAGTAAGTCGGCGCCTCCTTGGCGATACATAATCGGAGACCAGCTCATGACCCCGCGTTCCTTGCTCAAGATTATTGCCACCGTCGCTTGCGCCGCCGCACCGGGCGTTGCCCTGGCCCATATCGGCAACGATGCCGGTTTGCACCATGGCAGCGGTTTTCTGGCCGGCATCCAGCACCCGTTCAGCGGCCTCGATCACCTCTGCGCCATGGTTGCGGTCGGCGTCTGGAGCGCCATGACGGCGCGGCGCGTCTGGCTGGCGCCGGCCGCATTCGCCGCCATGTTGGCCGGCGGCGCCCTGCTTGGCGCCGCCGGCCTGGTCCTGCCGGGCGTGGAGCCGGCCATTGCCGCCTCGTTACTGATTATCGGCCTGCTGGTTGCGGCTCGCGTTCATCTAACCGGTCCGGCCGGTGCCCTGCTTATTGGCGCATTCGCGCTGTTTCATGGCATCGCCCATGGTGCCGAACTGGCTGCCGCGACGGTGTTCGCCGCGGCCCTGGCCGGGGTTCTGGCCGGCACCATACTGCTGCATCTATCGGGGATCGGCGTCGGTCTAACGCTCAAATCGCGCACGCCTTGGCCAGCCCGGCTGCTGGGCGGCGGCGTGGCTGTATTCGGGGCTGTCCTGCTGGCGCGCCTGGCGGCGGGTTGAGCCACGACCAAACCGCGCCACTGTCCTTGCCGCATGGACAATGGCGCATGGCGGCGGTGCCAGATCGCCGTGGTTGGCAAAAAAAAACTAAAGAAAATCCGAACGGACCCGTTAATCGACGCATAGCGTTCAAAAAGGCCGTTGGGTCTGGCATGTCCAAAGCAGTGCAATTGACCACCCTACCTTCCTCGATACAAAAAACCGTCGAGCATGGCCCACTCGCGCCGCGCAAGGCCGATGACCGCCTGTTGCTGCGCCGCTATATCCGGGGCCGCCGTTATCGCCTGGAGCGCGGCCATCGGCATTATGTTTTTTTAGCCTGGGGCCATTACGCGACGCTGACTTGTCGGTGCCGGCGGCGCTCTGGCAGGGATTCACTGTCGACGACTTCGGTACCGGCTATTCTTCGCTGTCCTACCTGAAGCAACTGCCAGTCAACTTCATCAAGATAGACCGCAGTTTCGTGCGCGATACGCCCGATGACAAGGAAGACTGCACCATCGTCCAGGCCATCGTCACCATGAGTCACACACTGGACCTGAAAGTCATAGCCGAAGGCGTGGAAACCGACGAGCAGATGCAATTCCTGGGCGCCGAGGGCTGCGACATCAGCCAGGGTTATCTGATCTCCAAACCACTTCCGCTCGACCAATTGCGCCCATGGCTGGGCGACTGGAAGGCCAAGGCGCGGGGGCGTGTTTCCCGACCCGCCTGACGGACCGAGGCGATCGGGCTATCCTGAGCCGATCGACGCCCATTCGGTCACTTAGCCATGCCCGACCTCAGCAAACACGCGACCAGACTCGTTATCCGCCTGTCCATCTCAGGCATGACCTGCGCCTCCTGCTCCAGCCGCCTGGAGCGAGTGCTCAACCAACTGCCCGGGGTCGAGGCCCAGGTCAACCTGGCCACCGAAAAGGCGCGGGTCCATTACCAGCCCGGCCTGATTGACGAGGATGGACTGATCGCCGCCGTGGCCCGCGCCGGATTCACCGCCACGCCGGCCAGCGAGGAACAACGGGCCCAGGAAAAGGCCAGCAAGGCCGCCGAATACCGTCACGAAATGCGGGTCTTCGTGTTCTCCGCGCTGCTCACCCTGCCCTTGCTGCTGGAAATGGTCGCCATGATCGGCAGCGAACATGGCCAGCCATTCCTACCCGGCTGGGCGCAATGGTTGCTGGCCACGCCGGTACAGTTCTGGGCCGGCTGGCGCTTCTACGACGGGGCCTGGAAATCCCTGCGCGGCGGCGGCGCCAACATGGACGTACTGGTCGCCTTGGGTACCAGCGCCGCCTATTTCTTCAGCCTGGTCACCTTGTTTATGATCCCCGGCGGGCATCTCTATTTCGAGGCCAGCGCCGCCGTGGTCACCCTGGTGCGCCTGGGCAAGCTGCTGGAGGTTCGCGCCAAGAGCCGTACATCGACCGCCATCGAGCAACTGATCGGTCTGCAACCGCGCAGCGCGCGGGTCGAACGCAACGGCCAATTCGTCGACGCGGACATCGCCGACATCCACTCCGGTGACCGGGTCCAGGTTCGTGCCGGGGAACGCATCCCGGTGGACGGCCGGGTCGAGGACGGCCGCTCCGGGGTCGATGAAAGCCTACTCACCGGCGAGAGCCTGCCGGTCGCCAAGACCGCCGGCGCGCGGGTCATCGCCGGGGCGCAAAATCTGGACGGCATGTTGGTCATCCGGGCCGAGGGCGTCGGCAGCCAAACCCAGTTGATGGAGATCGTCCGGCTCACCGAGGCCGCGCAGGGATCCAAGGCACCGATCCAGAAACTGGCCGACCGCATCTCCGGCATCTTCGTCCCCGCCGTCATCGGCCTGGCGTTGCTCGCCCTGGTCGGCTGGTGGCTGGTCACCGGCAGCTTCGGCCAGGGCCTGATCCCCGCCGTGGCGGTGTTGGTCATCGCCTGTCCCTGCGCCCTCGGTCTGGCCACGCCGACCGCCGTAATGGTCGGTCTGGGGCGCGGCGCCCAGTTGGGCATCCTGGTGCGCGCCGCCGAGGTACTGGAACGCGCCGAGAAGGTAACGGTGCTGGCCCTGGACAAGACCGGCACCCTGACCGAGGGCCGGCCCCGGCTGGTCCGACTGACCCCGGACGACGAGCGGTGGCTGCGTCTGGCAGCGGCCCTGGAACAAGGCAGTAGCCACCCGCTGGCCAAGGCCGTGCTGGATGCCGCCCGACAACGCGGCCTCGCCATCCCGCCGGTGACCGACTTCGTGAGCATTCCGGGCGAGGGCGTAAGCGGCACCGTCGAGGGCCGGGCGCTTCGACTCATCGCCGCCCCGAGCCCCGCGGCCGCCGGGACAGGTACTGCGGAAGAGAGCGCCACGGTAGTCGAGTTGACCGGCGACGGTACAACACTCGCCCGCCTCGCCTTCGCCGACCATCTCCGCGCCACCTCCGCCGCCGCCATTACCCGACTCAAGGCGGCCGGCATACGACCGGTCATGCTAACCGGCGACAACGCCGCCACGGCCGCCGCCATCGCCCGCGAGGCGGGGATCGACGACTGGCAGGCAGGCGTCAAACCTCAGGACAAGACCGCCGCAGTGGCCGCACTCAAGGCCGAAGGGCGCATCGTCGCCATGGCCGGCGACGGCATCAACGACGCCCCGGCGCTGGCCAGCGCCGACCTCGGCTTCGCCATGAGTTCGGGTGCCGACATCGCCATGGAAGCGGCCGACATTACCCTGATGCACAACGACCTCAATGCCGTGATCGACGCCATCGAGCTATCGCGCGCGGTCATGCGCAAAATTCGCCAGAATCTGTTTTTCGCCTTCATCTACAACGTGCTGGCCCTGCCGCTGGCGGCGCTGGGTTACCTCAACCCGGTCATCGCCGGGGCGGCCATGGCACTGTCTTCGGTTTCGGTGGTCACCAACTCGTTGCAATTGAAACGCTGGCGGCCAAATCGGGCAAAATAGGTCCATCGCTTAAATCGGACATCGCCATGCGCATCGGCATCCCCAAGGAAATCAAACCCCAGGAACACAGGGTCGCGGCGACACCGGCCGGGGTTGCGACTTTGGTCCATGCCGGACATCATGTCCTGGTCGAAGCCGGCGCCGGCAGCGCCATCGGCTACGCCGACTCGGACTACCGGTCAGCCGGCGCGACGCTGGCGGCGGACGCGGCGGCGGTCTACAAAACCGACCTGGTATTCAAGGTCAAGGAGCCCCAGAGCAGCGAAACGCCTTACCTGGGTGCCGGGCAAATCCTGTTCTGCTACCTGCATCTGGCCGCCGCCCCGAAGCTGACCCAAACCCTGCAGGCTAGCGGCGTGACCGCCATCGCCTTTGAAACCGTGGAGGATCGCGATGGCCGCACCCCGCTGCTCGCCCCCATGTCACGGGTCGCCGGCCGCCTGGCGCTACAGGTCGGGATGCAGGCGCTGGAGATGAAAAACGGCGGTCGCGGCATATTGCTGGCCGGCGTGGAGGGCGTGCCGCCCGGTCGAGTGGTGATCGTCGGGGGCGGCGAGGTGGGCGCCAACGCTGCCCATATCGCCGTTGGCATCGGCGCCGAAGTAACCTTGCTGGACCGCAATTCGGGCCGGCTGCGCGCCTTCGACCAACGCTATCCCGGTCGTATCCGCACCGTCGTCTCCGACCCGGCTGCCATCGAGGCCTGGGTCACCCAGGCCGATCTGGTCATCGGCGCCGTCTATGTCCATGGTCGCCGGGCGCCCAAGCTGATCGACCGCGCCATGGTGCGCAGGATGCCACCAGGCGCCGCCATCGTCGATGTCGCCATCGACCAGGGCGGCATCGCCGAAACCTCGACCGTGACCAGCCACGCGGCCCCTTTCGCCATCCAGGAAGGGGTCGTTCACTACGGCGTGCCGAACATGCCCGGCGCGGTCGCCCGCACCAGCACCCTGGCACTCGAAGCGGCCACCCTGCCCTATCTTCTGAAGCTGGCGGAGTGCGGTCCAGGCGCGGCCTTCGAGACCGATCCAGGCTTCGCCGCCGGACTTAACCTGGCCGCCGGCCAGGTCTGCCACAATGGTCTGGCGCAAGATATGGGCCTGAGCGCCGCCGACTGGCGCGAAGTCATCAGCGGATAACACTCCGCCGATCCGGCCATTGGCAAACCGAACCAGACCACTGCCATGCAACCGCTTATTATTGTGCTGCGTTGGTTTCTTGCCTGATTGGCTCGCTTGGTCAGACTTCCTCCGGCTACACTTGTAACGTCATTTGCAAATCGCCGTGTCGCCAGCGCCGACTTTTTCGATAGCCCCGATTTTAATCGGGGCAAATTCGCCATAATTACAAAGTGCTGATGACAGGCCGTCCACCCAAATATTTGCATGGAGACAAGAATGAACCGCTCACGCGCCATCGAACTGCTCGCCCGCAGCAAACCGGAACTGTCGACGCGTTACGGGGTAACGTCTATTGCCTTGTTCGGATCGACAGCACGCGACACGGCGCGAAGCGATAGCGACGTCGATGTTCTGGTCGCTTTTGATGGCCCTGCGACATCCGCGCGCTACTTCGGCGTTCAGTTCTACCTTGAAGACCTGTTCGGCCAGCCGATTGATCTCGTGACTGAGAAAGCCTTGCGTCCCGAGCTTCGTCCATTTGTGGAAAGGGAGGCCGTTCATGTCTAACAACGCGGCTCGCAAATGGCGCTTCTATCTCGAAGACATGATCGGTTTTGCCGAAAAGGTCATCGCCTATACCGACGGACTCGACCAGGCCGCATTTGTCGCCAGCGACTTGAATTACGACGCCACCGTGCGCAACCTCGAGCTGATTGGCGAGGCCGCAACGCGCATCCCGGACGCCGTGCGTACCGCCAATCCCAAACTGCAATGGCGGCTCATCATCGCCACGCGCAACCGGCTGATCCACGGCTACCTGGGGATCGACAACGACACCCTGTGGAGCATTGTCCAAAGCGACATTCCCGCCCTGTTGCCCCAACTGCAAGAACTCAGGGATCGGTCGATATGACCGAACCGACGATCACCTGCCCCAATTGCAAGAGCGAAATCCGGCTGACTGAATCCCTTGCCGCGCCGCTGATCGCGGCGACCCGCCAGCAGTTCGAGCGCCAGCTCGCGCAGAAGGACGAGGACATTGCCAAACGCGAGCAGGGCCTCCGCGACAAGGAAAAGCAGATCGCCGAGGCCAAGCGCACGCTGGATGAACAAGTCACCGAACAAGTGGCGACGCAACTGAAGGCCGAGCGCGCCCGCGTCGTCGCCGAGGAGGCGAAGAAGGCCAGGCAGGCCGCCGCGACCGAACTCGAAGACAAGGCGCGCGAACTCGCCGAACTCCAGGAAGTGCTCAAGGCCCGCGACGAAAAGCTGGCCGAGGCGCAGAAGGCGCAGGCCGAGCTCATCAGAAAGCAGCGCGAACTCGACGACGCCAGACGCGAACTCGAACTCACCGTCGAAAAGCGGGTGCAGGACGGCCTCAGCGAAATCCGCAGCCAGGCCAAGCGTGAGGCCGAGGACGAACAGAAGCTCAAGGTGATGGAGAAGGAGCAGACCATCGCCGCGATGCAGAAGCAGATTGAAGACCTCAAGCGCCGGGCCGAGCAGGGCTCGCAGCAATTGCAGGGCGAGGTGCAGGAACTGGAACTGGAAGCCCTGCTGCGCGCCAAGTTCCCTTTCGACACCATCGAGCCCGTGCCCAAGGGCGAATTCGGCGGCGACGTGCTGCACCGGGTGGTCAGCCAGGGCGGCCAGCCCGCCGGCACGATGCTGTGGGAATTCAAGCGCACCAAGAACTGGAGCGACGCCTGGCTCGCCAAGCTGCGCGACGACCAGCGCAGCGCCAAGGCCGAGGTTTCCATCCTGGTCAGCCAGGCCTTGCCCAAGGGTGTCGAGACCTTCGAGGTCGTCGATGGCGTATGGGTGACCCACCCGCGTGCCGCCCTGCCGGTCGCCACCATCCTGCGCCACATGCTGATTCAGGTGAGCATGGCGCGGCAGGTCTCCGAAGGTCAGCAGACCAAGACCGAAATGGTCTACCAATACCTCACCGGCCCGCGCTTCCGCCAGCGCGTCGAAGCCATCGTCGAGGCGTTCTCGTCCATGCAGGAAGACCTCGACAAGGAGCGCAAGGCGATCATGAAACAATGGGCCAAGCGCGAGGAGCAGATCGAGCGCGTGATGGGCGCGACCGTGGGGATGTACGGCGACTTGCAGGGAATTGCGGGGAAGTCGTTGCAGGAGATTGAGGGGCTGGAATTTCCCGCTCTGGAAGCTCGAAGCACCGAGTGAGCTGAGGCAATCAAATGAAAATATCGAAGATCGCTTTGGAAAAGGCGCGCCAATGAGCGTGGGACGCGAACAAAAACTCGAACTCACCTGGATCGGCAAGGAGAACCGGCCGCGGCTGGAGCCGCGCATTTTGCTGGAAGACCCGGCGCGGAGTTATCACGCCAAGTGCCGTGTCGCCAGCGCCGACTTGTTCGACAACCGGCTTATCTTCGGCGACAACCTGCTGGCGCTGAAGGCGCTGGAGGGGGAGTTTTCCGGCAAGGTGAAATGCGTGTTCATCGACCCGCCGTACAACACCGGCAGCGCCTTCACCCATTACGACGACGGGGTGGAGCATTCCATCTGGCTGTCGCTGATGCGCGACCGGCTGGAGATCATCCCCCGGCTGCTTTCGGAGGATGGTTCGTTATGGATCACCATCGACGACAACGAGGCGCATTACCTCAAGGTGTTGTGCGATGAGGTGTTTGGGCGACGCGAATTCTTGGCGAATCTTGTGTGGCAGTCCAAGGACACGCCGGGGAATAACAGTACCGGTCTCGCACAGACACACAATCACATATTGGCATACCGAAAATCAGAGGTTTTTTGTCCAAATTTGTTGAGGCGAAGCAAAAAACAGATTGCCACCTACAAGAACCCTGATAACGATCCAAACGGACCTTGGCTTGGCACTCCTCTGACTCGTGCAGAGCATCGTGATCGTGACTACTACCCGCTGCGAAACAAGGCAGGGCGAGAAGTATTGCCTCCAAAAGGAAGTAGCTGGCGGAGGCCACCGGACAAGCTGAAGCAGCTTGAGTCTGAGGGCAGAATCTATTGGGGAAAGGATGGCGATTCTGAATTCCCAATGGAAAAAAAGTATCTGTCGGAGGTTAAGGAAGGGGTCGTGAATCAAACATGGTGGCCTTATGATTTCGCGGGCAGTACGAGAAATGCGAGCGCTGAGCTCAAAGGGGTGTTTGATGGTGAAAAATCTTTTGATACGCCAAAACCCGAAAAGCTTTTGCAACGCATCCTTGAACTAGCCACCAACCCCGGCGACCTAGTCCTTGATTCCTTCGCCGGCTCCGGCACCACAGGTGCGGTCGCCCACAAAATGGGCCGGCGCTGGATCATGGTCGAGCTGGGCGAGCATTGCCATACCCACATCATCCCGCGCCTGCAAAAGGTCATCGACGGCGCGGACCCAGGCGGCATTAGCAAGGCGGTGAACTGGCGCGGCGGCGGCGGCTTCCGTTACTACCGTCTGGCGCCCTCGCTGCTGGAAAAGGACAAGTGGGGCAACTGGGTCATCCATCACGACTACAACGCCGCGATGCTGGCCGAGGCGCTGTGCAAGTTGGAGGGCTTCAGCTATGCGCCGTCCGACGCGGTGTATTGGCAGCACGGCCATTCCACCGAGCGCGATTTCGTCTATGTGACCACCGCCAGCCTGACCCACGAACAGTTGCAGCAACTCGCCGACGAGGTGGGGCCGGAGCGGTCGCTGCTGGTGCTGTGCACCGCCTTCCGTGCCAAGGCCGATGCCTACCCCAATCTGACGGTAAAGAAGATTCCCAAACAAGTCCTCAGTCGCTGCGAGTGGGGGCATGACGATTATTCCTTGCAGGTGGAAAACCTGCCCAAGGAGCCGCCCTCTCCCCCGGCCACTCTCCCGCAAAGGGGCGAGAGAAGAACGATGCCCGGCCAGCAGGGGCTGTTCGGCGAGGGGGACGCGCAATGAAAGCGATCATCATCGCCGGCCCGAATGGCGCGGGGAAAACGACCTTTGCCGGGGAATTTCTGCCGAAGGAGGCGGGTTGTCCGCGCTTCGTGAATGCCGATCTGATTGCCGCGGGCTTGTCGCCGTTCGCACCCGAAGCAGCGGCCATCAAGGCGGGCCGGTTGATGATCGGCGAGATTCTGGCTTGCGTGGCGCACCGCGAGTCATTCGCGTTCGAGACTACGCTGTCTGGCTTGAACTATCTGCGCCATATCGGCGAATGGCGCGCGCTGGGTTACCACGTCAGCCTGTTCTTTTTGAGCTTGCCCACGGCGGACATGGCCATCGCGCGAGTCGCTGAACGGGTACGTCAGGGCGGGCATGATGTTCCGGAAGCGATAATCCGTCGGCGTTTCATATCGGGCCGTCGAAACTTTGACGATCGGTATCGTGATGCGGTTGATGCCTGGGCGTTGTACGACAATTCCGGCAGTGAACCGATTTTGCTTGAATGGGGAGAAAGGTCATGACGCAGCAGGAGCTTGGCAAGGCAAAGGATGAAGACCTCAAAGGGTCGCTCGCGGCGATAAGGCGCGCGGCGCAAAAGGCGAGAACACAGGCGGTTCGTACCGGGACCGCCATCATCGTTGCGAGGAATCAACAATGGGTGCGCATTACCGCCGAGGAACTGCGCAACGAGGGGGTTCGTTGAATTTGGTGCTTTGTGCGCCGTGATCGCGCGGACCCTGCGCTCGCTGGCTAGGACTTCTTCGTGGCGGCGCGGGCTTTGGGAGCGCGCAGGCTGCCGCTGGCGCTCAATGCCTGTTTGAAGGGCGCGCGTATGACCTCGATGGCCGACGAAGTGGAGATAGACGCGACGACGGTACGTTCTCGCACTTTCGGGTCGCGCAGATAAGGGTTAGCTGAGGTCAGTTTTGAGCCCATGGACGAAGTATATATAGCTCTTGAAAGGCTGGGATACTGAAAGATGAACCGCCACGTCAACGCCATCGCCGACCGCCTGAGCCTGCGCCCGCCGCAGCGCCGCTCGCTGGAAATCCTTGACCGCATCACCGAGATTGCGCCGCCTGGCAAGAACGCCGATGTCGCGGCCATGCTGGCGGCGATCCGCGGCGAGTTCCCCTCGGTGACGGATTTCGAGCGCGACTTTCCCTCGCTGTGCTTCGCGCTCGCCACTGGCGTCGGCAAGACGCGGCTGATGGGCGCTTTCATCAGCTATCTGCACCTGGCGCACGGCATCGACAACTTTTTCGTGCTGGCGCCGAACCTGACCATCTACAACAAACTGATCGCCGATTTCAGCGACCGCACGCATCCCAAGTATGTGTTCCGGGGCATCGCCGAATTCGCCATCGACGCGCCGTCGATCATCACCGGGGACAACTACGATCAGCATGACCCGCGCAGCGGCACGCTCTTCGGCGGCGTGCGGATCAACATCTTCAACATTTCCAAGATCAATTCCGAGGTGCGCGGCGGCAAGTCACCACGTATCAAGCGGCTGTCGGAATACATCGGCGAGAGTTACTTCGACTACCTGGCCGGCCTGCCGGACCTGGTGATGCTGATGGATGAATCGCACCGCTACCGGGCCAGCGCGGGCATTCGCGCCATCAACGAGCTGAGGCCGATCCTTGGCCTGGAGCTGACCGCCACACCATTTGTCGAGACGGCGCGCGGCGCGGTGCCGTTCAAGAACGTGATCGTCGATTATCCGCTCGGCCAGGCGATGGCCGATGGCTTCGTCAAGGAACCGGCCGTGGTGACGCGCAAGGACTTCAACCCGGCCGGCATGTCGGCGGAGGAGATCGAGCGCCTGAAGCTGGAAGACGGCGTGCGCCTGCACGAGAGCGTAAAGATGGAACTGGAGACCTACGCCCGCGAAACCGGCAATGCCATCGTCAAACCTTTCGTGTTGGTGATTGCGCGCGACACGAGCCACGCCAGCCAGCTATTGGCGTTGATCCAATCCGACAACTTTTTCGCGGGGCGCTACCGGGACAAGGTCATCCAGGTGGATTCGAGCAAGACCGGCGCGGAAGAAGAGAAAATGATCGCCCGCCTGCTCAAGGTGGAGGCGACCTCCGAACCGACCGAGATCGTGATTCACGTCAACATGCTGAAAGAAGGCTGGGACGTGACCAACCTCTACACCATCGTGCCGCTGCGGGCGGCCAATGCCCGGGTGCTGATCGAGCAATCCATCGGCCGCGGCCTGCGCCTGCCCTATGGCAAACGTACCGGCGTGACGGCGGTGGATCGGCTGAACATCGTCGCCCACGACAAGTTCCAGGAGATCATCGCCGAGGCCAACCAGCCGGAGTCGGCAATCCATTTGCAGACCCTGGTGCTGGATGCCGATGCGCTGGGGCAGAAGACGACCACGGTCGTGTCGCAATCGCAACTGGCGACCCGGCTGGGCTTGACGCCTGCCCACGCGACCGGCAGCACGACGCTGGCCGGGCAGGATCAGGCGCCGGTATTTACCAAGCCGGAGGAGCAGAAGGTCGCGCAGATTACCTACGAGGTCATCCGCACGCTGGAAAACCAGCCGCACAGACCTTGCCCACCATCGAATATCTGAAGAAGCCGGAAATCCAGGCCGCCATCGTCAAGGCGGTCGAGGCGCAGCACCAGCCGACCCAACTGGAACTGGACGGGGTGGCGGAGAAGCCGGACTTTGCC
Source organism: Hydrogenophilus sp. (assembly GCA_020692235.1). GTDB lineage: Bacteria > Pseudomonadota > Gammaproteobacteria > Burkholderiales > Thiobacillaceae > Parasulfuritortus. The sequence goes on along the minus strand of JAIMKU010000010.1, from coordinate 32,151 downwards.
GCCGTGGTGGCAAAGACGGTCGAGCTGGTGACCCAGCAGACCATAGCCATCCCGCGCATCCTGGTGGTGCCAAAGGGCGAGGTGAAAGCGGGCTTCAAGCCGTTCACGCTCGACCTGGCCGCGCTGAAATACCCGGCGGTCTCCGACGAGCTTTGGATACAGCACTTGCGCACGAACCAGCTTGAAGTGGTGTCGGTGGGCCGTGGCGGTATCGACGAAGTGCGGCTGGAAGACTACGTGGTCAGTGGCCTGGTGGACTTCGACGACGTTTCCTACGACGATCACGCCGATCTGCTCTATGACCTGGCCGCCCAGACCGTGCGGCATTTCAAGGGTTATCTATCCGAGGCGGACAGCCGCAAGGTGCTGCGTTGCTACCAGCGTGACATCGCCCGCTTCATCCATGCCCAGATGCAGGCGCATTACTGGGTGGACGTGGCCGGCTACGAGGTGAAGGTCAGTAAGGGCTTTACCGAGCTGAAGCAGAGCGCCTACACCTATTCGGCACAGGAGCCGCCCGCCAACTACCGGGTGGAGCCGGCCGACAAGAGCAACATGGCGAAGTACCTGTTTGGCGGCTTCCAGAAATGCCTGTATCCGGTGCAGAAATTTGACTCCGATTCGGAACGCAAGCTGGCGGTGATTCTGGAGCGCGAAGCCAGCAAATGGTTTAAGCCCGCCAAGGGCCAGTTCCAGATTTACTATCCGGACGGAGCGGAGCAACTAGAATATCAGCCGGACTTCGTGGCCGAGACCGACGACACGATCTATATGCTGGAACCGAAGCAGCGCACCGAGATGGAAGACCCAATTGTCATCGCCAAGAAAGAGGCCGCCGTCAGGTGGTGCGCGAATGCCTCGGACCATGCGGCGAGTCATGGCGGCAAGCCGTGGCGCTATGTGCTGATTCCGCATGACGAGATCGCCGAGAACATCACGCTCGATGGGCTGGCGGCCAGGTTTGGCGGTTGAATTTAGTGAGCCCTAGACACGAGTCGCTGGCGACCCGTCGCGCCGTCAATAAGGACGCTCAGATCAGGGTTGTTTAGCCTTGTGGGGTGACGGATAATCCGGCCACCCTCCGGTTTGCGCAATGGAACACTACCTACTCATCCTCATCGGCACGGTCTTCGTCAACAACATCATCATGGCGAAGTTACTGGGCCTGTGCCCGTTCTTCGGCGTGTCCAAAAAACTGGAGACGTCAATCGGCATGGCCGCCGCCACCACCTTCGTGCTGACCCTCTGCTCCGGAACCAGTTATTTGATCGACACTTATGTGCTCGGCCCCGACCTGGCCTACCTGCGCACACTGTCGTTCATCGTGGTGATCGCCGCCATCGTCGGTTTCACCGAGCTATACATCAAGAAGGCCAGCCCGACCTTGTTCCGGGTGCTGGGCATCTACCTGCCGCTGATTACCACCAACTGCGCCGTGTTGGGCATTCCCCTGCTCAATGTCCAGCAGCAGCATAACTTCGTCGATTCCCTGCTGTTCGGTCTCGGTGGCGCCATCGGCTTTTCCCTGGTGCTGGCCCTGTTCGCCGCCATGCGCGAACGGCTGGACGGCGCCGATGTGCCCAAACCCTTCCAGGGCGTCAGCATCGCGATGATTACGGCCGGCTTGATGAGTCTGGCCTTCATGGGGTTCTCGGGCCTGATCCGATGATTTCAGCGATCATCGTCATGGCCGCCATCGGGCTGGTTCTGGGTATGGTACTGGGCTGGGCGGAACTCAAGTTCAAGGTGACCGGCAACCCGCTGGCCGACAAGATCAACGACATCCTGCCCCAGACTCAATGCGGCCAATGCGGCTTTCCCGGCTGCCGACCCTATGCCGAGGCCATGGCCAAGGGCGAGGCCGACATCAACCGCTGTCCTCCCGGCGGCGAGGCCGGCATACAGAGGCTGGCCGACCTGCTCGGCGTGGAGGTCAAACCGTTTGGCGCCGGCGTCGCGCCCAAGCCCAAGTCGGTGGCCATCATCGACGAGAATACCTGCATCGGCTGCACCCTCTGCATCCAGGCCTGCCCGGTCGATGCCATCGTCGGCGCCTCCAAGCAACTGCACGTCGTGGTCGCCGACCTGTGCACCGGCTGCGAGTTGTGCGTCACGCCCTGCCCGGTTGACTGCATCCACATGGAAGTGGTCCATGAAACCGTGAACAACTGGAAATGGCGCTACCCGGTCGTCCCGATTCACCCGGAGAGGGCGGCGCCATGAACGGCAAGGTCTACCCCATTCCGGGCGGGCTGCATCCGGCCGAACACAAGGCCGAGTCCAACGCCCGGACCATCCTGGTCGCACCGTTGGCCGAGCGCTACATCGTTCCCTTGCGCCAACACCTCGGCCAGGCCGCACGGGTCCTGGTCCAGGCCGGCGACACGGTGTTGAAAGGTCAAATAATCGGCACCCCGGATGGCCACATCTCCGCCGCCGTCCATGCCCCCACTTCTGGCCGGGTGCTGGCCGTGGAGCCTCGGCCGGTGGCCCATCCCTCCGGCTTGCCCGACCTATGCGTGGTGATCGAGGCGGACGGCGCCGATACTGCCGTCGAGATGCACCCCATCGACTGGCGCAATCTGGCGCCCGGCGAGTTGGCCAAGCCCTTGGCCGCCATGGGCCTGGCCGGCCAGGGCGGCGCGGTATTTCCCAGTCATGTGAAACTGGCGCCGGGCGGCACCGCCATCGAGACCCTGATCCTCAACGGTGCGGAATGCGAGCCGTGGATTACCTGCGATGACCGGCTGATGCGCGAACGGGCCACGGCAATCATGCAGGGCGCCGAGATCATGCGTCACACCCTGGGCGCCAAGCGCATCCTGGTCGGCATCGAGGACAACAAGCCTCAGGCGGCCGAGGCCATGCGGGGCGCTTGCGCACAATTGAAACTCGCCGCCCGGGTGACCGTCGTGCCGACCCGCTACCCCAGCGGCGGGGCCAAGCAGCTCACCCAGTTGCTGACCGGGCTGGAAACGCCGAGCGGCAAGATTTCTACCGACATCGGCATTCAGGTCTTCAACGTCGCCACCGCTTACGCCCTGTACCGCGCAGTTGAACTGGGCGAGCCGATGTTGAGCCGGGTGGTCAGCGTCACCGGCCATGTGGCCGAGCCGCACAACATCGAGGCCCGTCTGGGCACCCCCATCGTGGACCTGATCCGACTGGCTGGCGGCGACCTGGCCGGGGTCACTGGCCACATCATCGGTGGTCCGATGATGGGCTTCGACCTGGACGACACCGCCGCCCCACTGGTCAAGTCGGTCAACTGCGTCATCGCCAGGAATCCCGCGCTGTTCCCGCGTCATCCGCCGGCCATGCCCTGCACCCGCTGCGGCCAGTGCGCCCTGGCTTGCCCGGCCAGCCTGCAACCGTTCGAGCTGTACTGGCACGCCAAGGCGAAGAACCTCGACAAGGCTCGCGCCTACAAGCTGTTCGATTGCATCGAATGCGGCTGTTGCAGCCACGTCTGCCCCAGCCATATCCCGCTGGTCGATTATTACCGCTTCGCCAAGAGCGAGATCGTCGCCGCCGACCGGGCCAAGCAGGCCGCCGAGGGTGCCCGTCAACGCCACGAATTTCAGCTTCTCCGCCAGGAACGGGAGAAGCAGGAAAAGGCCGCGCGACTGGGCAAGAAGGCCAGCGAGCGGCTAGAGGCCGGCGCCGTGGCGGCGGACGACCCGGAGGCCGCGCGCAAGAAGGCCATCCTGGACGCCGCCATCGCACGCGCCAAACAAGCGAAGGAAACCGTGCAAGCCAAAAACACCGAGACCCTGACCCCGGAACAACAGCGCCAGATCGACGCCATCGAGGCACGCCGTCAGGCCGCCTCACCCGCCACGGAGCATGAGGCATGATCGGTTCGCCATTCGTCCTCAAGGAACACAATTCGGTGCGCTTCACCATGATTAAGGTGATGGCCGCACTGATCCCCGGCACCCTTGCCCACGCCTGGTTTTTCGGCCCCGGCATCTGGCTCAGCCTGATCTGGTGCGGCCTTTTAGGGATCGGCTTCGAGGCCATGATACTGGTGGTTCGCGGCCGGCCGCTGCAAGCCGCCCTGACCGACGGTTCGGTGCTACTCACCGCCTGGCTGCTGGCCTTGTCCGTGCCCACCCTAGCGCCTTGGTGGCTGTATATGACCGGTATGTTCTTCGCAGTCGTGGTGGCCAAGCATCTATACGGCGGACTGGGCCAGAACCTGTTCAATCCGGCCATGGTCGGCTATGGCGCCCTGATTATCAGTTTCCCGGTCTACATGACCCAATGGGCGGCGCCCGCGCCCCTGGCTAATTACCTGCCCAATCTCAGCGATGCCTTCGATCTGATGTTCATCGGCGGCAACATCACGCCCGACGCCTATACCTCGGCCACGGTCCTGGACAGCCTGAAAACCGCCACCCGCGGCGGCCATACGGTCATGGATGCCTTCTCCCAACCGATCCACGGATTGATCGCCGGCAAGGGCATGGAGCTGGTCGCCATGATGTACCTGTTCGGCGGCTTGTTCCTGATCGCCAACCGGCTGATTACCTGGCATATCCCGGCCGCCTTCCTGGCGGCCATCGCCCTGACCGCCGGCGTACTCTGGCAGATCGATCCGGCGCATCATGCCGACCCGCTGTTTCACCTCTTGGCCGGTGGCGCCATGCTGGGCGCCTTCTTCATCGCCACTGACCCGGTGACCGCCTGCACCACGCCGCGCGGCAAACTGATCTTTGGCGGCTTGGCCGGCTTCCTCACCGTAATCATCCGAACCTACGGCGGCTATCCCGACGGTGTCGCCTTCTCGGTCCTGATACTGAACTCCGCCGCGCCGCTCATCGACGCCTTCAGCCAGCCCCGCGTCTTCGGCCACGCCAAGGGTGGGAGGGCCGGCCGATGAGCGAAATCTCCCGCAATATCAAATTGACCGCACTGGCCCTGCTTGGCTTTTCCATCGTTGGTGCCGTGTTGCTGGCCGGCACCTTTGACCTGACCCGTGCGCCCATCGAAAAGAGTGAACGCGAGGCCAAAATAAAGCTCATCGCCCAGGTCCTGCCGGCCGGTAGTTACGACAACGACCTGGTCAAGTCCACCCGGCCGTTGCCGGCCAACCCGCTGCTCGGTCTGAAGAAACCCGGCGCATACTACCCGGCCAAGCTGGCCGGCAAACCGACGGCAGTGGTGCTGGAGGCCGTTGCCCCGGATGGCTATGCCGGCGAGATCAAGCTCTTGGTCGGCATCCTGCCGGACGGCCGCTTGACCGGGGTTCGAGTCACCGCCCACAGCGAGACGCCGGGCCTGGGCGATTACATCGATGTCGCCAAGAGCCCATGGATCCGGCAATTCGCCGGCAAATCGCTCGACGCCCCCAAGGCCGATGACTGGCGGGTCAAGAAGGATGGCGGTAAATTCGACGCCATGGCCGGCGCGACGATTTCGCCCCGCGCCGTGGTCAAGGCAGTGAAACTGGCGCTGGACTATTTTGCCCGGCACCGGGCCGAGTTGCTGACTCAGAAGGTGAGAGATGGCCAGTGAAACCCGCGACATCATCGTCAATGGACTCTGGAAACAGAACCCCGGCATCGTCCAGATATTGGGCATGTGCCCGACCCTCGCGGTGAGCAGCAGTCTGGTAAATGGCCTGTCGCTGGGGCTGGCGACCACCATGGTAATGGCCTTGGCCAACACCGCCGCCGCCCTGGTCAGCCGCCTGGTGCCGCCGGCCGTGCGCATTCCGGTCTACATCCTGATCATCGCCACCCTGGTCACCATGGTCGATCTATTGATGCACGCCTACCTGCTCCAGCTTTATCTGGTGTTGGGTATCTACATCCCGCTGATCGTGGTCAACTGCATCGTGCTGGCGCGGGTTGAGGCCTATGCCTCCAAGCACGGCGCGTTTTATTCATTCCTCGATGGCTTGATGATGGGCCTGGGGCTGAGCCTGGTGCTGGCCGCGCTGGGTGGCTTGCGGGAAATCTTCGGCAAGGGCTTGCTGTTGTCCGGCCTGGACCTGGCCTTCGGACCGGCGGCCAATGCCTATGTCATCCATGTCCTGCCCAACTATCAGGGTTTGCTACTGGCCATCCTGCCACCCGGCGCCTTCATCGGTCTGGGCCTGTTGATCGCCGCCCGCAACCGGATCGAGGAAATCCGGGCGCTGGAGCCCCGCGCGGTGAGCTTGCAGCCGCAGCAGGCAGACTGAACGCCGATGGACGCCGCCAAGCGCAGTCAGATTTACGCCCGACTGCGCGATGCCAACCCGCAGCCGACCACCGAACTGGTCTACCGCACGCCGTTCGAGCTGCTGGTCGCGGTGATTCTCTCGGCCCAGGCGACCGACAAGAGCGTCAACCTGGCCACCACAACCCTGTTCCCCGTGGCCGACACCCCGCAAAAGATGCTGGCTCTGGGCGAGACAGGTCTGAAGGAATACATCCGCCACATCGGCCTTTATCAAGCCAAGGCGAAAAACATCATCGCCGCCTGCCGCTTGCTAATCGAGCGCCATGACGGTGCGGTCCCGGCCAGGCGCGAGGCGTTGGAAGACTTGCCCGGCGTCGGCCGTAAGACTGCCAACGTGGTGCTCAACACGGCCTTCGGTCAGCCGGTCATCGCGGTCGATACCCATATCTTCCGGGTCGCCAACCGAACCGGGCTGGCCCCCGGCAAGACCGTGCTCGAAGTCGAAAAAAAGCTGCTCCACCATACCCCGGCGGAATTCCGCCCAAACGCCCATCACTGGCTGATCCTGCATGGCCGCTATGTGTGCAAGGCGCGCCAACCGGAGTGCCGGCGCTGCTTGATCTTTGACCTGTGCGAGTGGCCGGAGAAAGGTAGCCGATGAAAGTCGCCACCGGACTTGCCCACGGCATCGTCGCCACCCCGGACCTAGCGGCCGAGGCGGTGCATGCGGCGATGGCACGGGCGGCTATCGAGATCGCTCACGGCGTGCTGCTGTTTCTCAGCTCTGATTTCGCCAGCAGTCCACAGGCGGCCATCGCCGCCGCCGCGCGCACCGCCAACTGTCTGCAAGTGGCCGGTTCAACGGCAGTCGGGCTATTCACAGAGGAGGACTGGCTGCTCGACGCGCCGGCCGCCGTCGCCATGGTATTCGGCGAGGGGCTGGAGCTGCGAGCTGCCGATAGCAACGACGATTGGCGCCTGGCCATGGCCGCGCCCAATACGATCAATACCGCCTGGCTCGATCAACCCGGCCGCCGCTACGGCGCGGTCTCCGGCGACGCCAGCGGCCAAGGCCCCTACACTGTCTGGCAAGGCAGCCGGCTGACGCCGGGCAGACGCTGCGAGTTGGCGATAGCCGGCAGCCGCTGTCAGGTGGACATATCCCGCGGCATCCACGCTTTATCCGAGCCATTCGAGATCGACCGTGTCAGCGGCCATGACGTCCAATCGCTGGACGGTCGCCCGGCACTGGATAGCCTGGCCCGTGGCCTGCCCCTAGATGCCGGCAACTCCCGGCAATTCCCGTTACACATGGTCATGGCCGGGATCGTTCACGGCAATCCGGAAAACGCCCTGTTGGAAGGTCGCTACACGCTGGTGCCGATCATCGCCACCAATATGGCGGACCGATCGGTCACCCTGTCCGTCCGGGTACGGCCGCGCGACCGCCTATTCTGGGCGATCCGCCAGCCGCTGGCCGCCGAACGAGACATGAACCAGATGCTGGAGCGACTGACTGGCGACAAAATGCTTGACCCGGCCTTCGGCCTCTGTTTTCCAAGCATGAGCCGGGGCGCCTATTTCTACGGCGGCAAGGACCACGACCTGGAGGCCATCAAGCGCCGCTTCCCCGGAATGCCGCTGATCGGCTTTTATGGCAATGGCGAGTTCGCCCATCTGGACGGCAAAAACCGATTGCTGCACTACAGCACGGTTCTGGCACTGCACTACGATGTTTAATCCCGACCGTGACGAGGCCCGCCGGTTCCTGTTCGAGGCGTGGCGCAAATATCGGGACAAGTCCATCCTCAGCGACCTCGAAGCGTTGGCCGCCGACCATATACTGCATCACCCGGAATACCACGCCCTGCTGGCCAGCCCCGATGCCAATCTCAATCGGGACTGGCTGCCTGAGAACGGCGAGACCAACCCCTTCCTGCACCTGATGATGCACCTGGCCATCTCGGAGCAGTTAGCCATCGATCAGCCGCCCGGCATTCTGGCCCGCTATCGGACACTCGTTCTGCGCTTGAGCGACGAACACCGGGCCGAGCATGAGGTGATGGACTGTCTGGCCGAGATGATCTGGAATAGCCAGCGTAACGGCACGCCGCCGGATGGCGCGGCCTACCTTACCTGTCTGGGGAAAAAATGCGCTGGCCGAACGACTGTATGAAACCGTAACCCGGCCCGGCCGATGTGGCGCGGTTGATAGAAGGCGCCAGCGATAGTGCGGTTAGCCCGAGGTGTTTGCCGAACCTTTCTTGCCCGATGAGGCCTTCCGACCGGGCGCGGCAGGCGGGACATAGCCGGAAATCCGGCATTGGAAACCGTCGATGCGCTTGTTGCCATTGAAGCGGGTGATGCTGCATTGGGATATTTCGCCGCGCAACGATAGTTCATTTAGCGACTTGCGCACTTGCGCCAACGTAATCCCCGTTGCCGACGCGATCTCCGCGTCAAGAAGCTGTCCATGCTCTTTCAACTGGTTTAGAACTTGGTCCGTGTGCATGTCGATTCCTTCAAAATGGCGGTGAAATCCTAGGAGTCTGTCGGACTTAAAGGAAATCGGCTGCAAAACCGTCGGAACGGTCCATATTCCGCCGCTTTCTTGGGTAATAGAACGGCTATTACCCAGCGAAATCGTCGAAATCTGTCCTCGTTCGGACAATTTTTCGCTTCGATTCTTCAAGTCCGACAGGCTCCTAGCCTGACCTATGTTTTTAATAGCCATGATCGGCATCGGTCCATACCGATTGGAAAATGCAAAAGGCCACGCTGAAGAGCGGCCTTGTGCAAAATTCAACTGGTGGGTTGTGACAGATTCGAACTGTCGACCGACGGATTAAGAGTCCGCTGCTCTACCAGCTGAGCTAACAACCCATACAAGTGCGCGAATGATATTACGTCCGGATTAAAAAAGCTAGTCCTGGCAGGCGCGAGGACGGGTAAAATTCCGCCCTCGCAAACCTTCTTGATTCGGTTGAAGCCCCATGTCAAAGCCGCTTAGCACCACTCCCCCGCAAGACGAAAATCAGATCGTGGCCGAGCGCCGGGCGAAACTCGCCGCGCTACGCAGTCAGGGGGTGGCGTTCCCGAACGATTTCGAACGCAGGGACCAGGCTGGCGACCTGCATGGCCGTTACGCCGAGACCGGCGGTGAGTCGCTCGCCAGTGAGCCGATTCCGGTGCAACTAGCCGGCCGCATGATGTTGAAACGGGTGATGGGCAAGGCTAGCTTCGCCAGCCTCCAGGACATGAGCGGCCGCATCCAGATTTACGTCGCCCGCGATCAGATCGGCGAAGATGCCTACGATGCCTTCAAGCGCATGGACCTGGGCGACATTCTGGGGGTGGTCGGCCATTTATTCCGGACCAAGACCAACGAGCTGACCATCCAGGTCAAGCAGGTGCGCCTTTTGACCAAGGCGCTACGCCCGCTGCCAGAGAAGTTTCACGGCCTTGCCGACACCGAACAGAAATATCGCCAGCGTTATCTGGACCTGATTACCAACGAACAAGCCAGGCTGACCTTCTTCCGCCGCTCAAAGATCATCCAGGCCATGCGCGAGTTCTTCATCGCGCGCGATTTCCTGGAGGTGGAAACGCCGATGATGCACCCGATTCCGGGCGGCGCCTCGGCCAAACCCTTTGTCACCCACCACAACGCGTTGGACATGGAGTTATTCCTGCGCATCGCGCCTGAGCTGTACCTCAAGCGCCTGGTGGTCGGCGGCCTGGAAAAGGTGTTCGAGATCAACCGCAGCTTCCGCAACGAGGGCATCTCGACCCGGCACAATCCGGAATTCACCATGGTCGAGTTCTACGAGGCCTACCGGGACTATAAATACCTGATGGACTTCGTCGAACAGATGCTGCGCGACGTGGCGACCCAAACCCTGGGCCATGCCGTGGTGCCCTATCAGGGCCAGACCATCGACCTGTCGCGGCCATTCACCCGCCTGACCGCCCTGGAAGCGACCGTCCAGTACAACCCGGAGCTAAAGGACGCACCCATCGACAATCGCGACTTTCTGATCGACGAGTTGAAGCGGCGCAAGATCGGCCATCGGCCCAACGATAGTCTGGGCGGCCTGCAACTGGTTCTATTTGAAGAAACCACCGAACACAAGCTGATCCAGCCGACCTATATCATCGACTACCCGGTCGAGACCTCGCCCCTGGCCCGCGCTTCGGATGCCCGGCCCGGCATTACCGAGCGCTTCGAGTTGTACATCGCCGGCCGCGAAGTGGCCAACGGTTTCTCCGAGCTGAACGATCCGGAAGACCAGGCCGCCCGCTTCCAGGCCCAGGTCGCCGCCAAAGAGGCCGGCGACGAAGAGGCGATGTATTACGACGCCGACTATATCCGCGCCCTGGAACAGGGGCTACCGCCCACTGCCGGCTGTGGCATCGGCATCGACCGGCTGGTCATGCTGCTGACCGATGCCGCCAGCATCCGCGACGTGATCCTATTCCCGCTGCTGCGCAAGGAAGATTAGGCGGCCAAGGCGCATGGATAAGCCCTACGACCTGACGCCGCTCGGTCCCGAGGAACGGGCCAGACTGGCCACCGACCTGAGCGAGGAAGAACGTCGAGTGATACTGCACCAAGGCACCAAACCGCCTTTTTGCGCCGGCCTGCTGCAATAGAAGCGCGCCGGCATGTTCGTCTGCCGACTGTGCGCCCTACCCCTGTTTCAATCCAGCGCCAAGTTCGACTCGGGCACTGGCTGGCCAAGTTTCTTCGCGCCCTACGATCCAGCCCACATCCGCCAGATACGCGACAGCCGCCATGGCATGGTCCGAACCGAGATTCGCTGCGCTCGCTGCGATGGTCATCTGGGCCATGTCTTCGACGATGGTCCGCCGCCCACTGGCCGGCGCTACTGCCTCAACGCCCTGTCTCTACGGTTCGTCGAGGCCGGCTAAATATCTATTTCGGTGGCGGGGCTACGACCGTCACCGTGGTTGCGGCGCTGCCCAGACACTTCAGATACATGCCCGAATTGGTTCCCATGACTGAAAGAAACACGGTATTTTCCAGGCCTCGCATAGCTTTTCTTTACGGCTATGGGAAAGCGTACCTTCTTGCTCCAATCCATCTCGCGAACAGTTGCGCTACCATCGCCAAAATTGATCCACAGTGCGCAGATCGCATCCTCCAAACCCTTGCCGCGGATCACGACCTTGACCGCAGCCTTGGTCTGCGCCCTTGCCGGGCTTGCCTTCATCCCGGTGATGGTAGGCTCGGCATAGGCCGAACCGAGGCCGAACGCCAGCAGACACGCCATAAGTGCAATTTGCTTGTTGGCCATCCTTCCCTCCTGATTTCAACGTGGCCAAATCAAGCATAGTTCAGTTGCCGGGCAATGGTGCCGGAGACACGGGCAGAGATGGAGCCGGGCTGACCGGGATCGGCCGTGACGATGCCGGGGCTACCAGGTTGTCCTCCACCGGTTGGGCGTCGGTGATGAAGTATTCGGTCTCCGCGAAACAACTGGAGGGCACGAATTTATGCTGTTGATAGTGCAACACCAGCCGTCTGCCGGCCAGGGTATTGATGCGCGCAGCCACCGCATCGTCGCGCACACTGAAAACGAATTTATCCGGGATGGCGCCCGGCATGGTGACCATGGCAATCTCGCCCTCCCAAGTCTTGCATAGCCAGCCTTTACTGGAGAACTTCTGGATATAACCGGCCCGCTCGCCTTCCGAGTAGGTCCAGCTCAGGGTGAGCCACACCCAGCCTGCGGTCAGCGCCAGCAAGGCCACCAATATGATAACGAACCACCGTAGAATGATCTTGCCCATGGCACACCTGTCCCCGATATGAAGTCGTCGTCAAGTCTACCAGATTTCAGACTACCCGATTTCAAAACCTGGAAACTGCCTAGAATTACGCCCTGATACTTACGAACGAGCCCTATGCTCAGCTATCGACACGCCTTTCATGCCGGCAACCATGCCGACGTCCTCAAGCATTGCCTGCTGGTGGCCATCCTGCGCCATATGAACAAGAAGGCCAAACCATGGTGGTATGTGGACAGCCATGCCGGTGCCGGCATCTACGACCTGCACTCCGAATACGCCCGCAAGCTCGGCGAATTCGAGACCGGCATCGGCCGGCTCTGGCAACGCAACGACCTGCCCGAGCTATTGGCCGATTACCTCGATCAGGTACGCAAGTTGAATGCCAACGGCAATTTGCGCCTCTATCCGGGTTCGCCCTGGCTAGCCCGCCAACTGATGCGGCGAGACGATCAACTGAGGTTGTTCGAACTGCATTCCACCGACGCCGAGATGCTCCGTCACACCTTCGCCGAGTACAGCCATCGCATCAAGGTTGCGGCGCTGGACGGCCTCGACGGACTGAAGGCGGTACTACCGCCCCAGCCGCGCAGAGGAATTGTGCTGATCGACCCGTCCTATGAACTCAAAGAGGATTACCGACGGGTGCCGAAGGCCATGAAAGACGCACTGGGCCGCTTTGCCACCGGTACCTATGTCATCTGGTATCCCCAGTTGCAACGCGACGAGGCGCGCCAGTTTCCGGATCGTCTGAAACACTTGCCGGTCGATGCCTGGCTCGATGTCGCCCTGACTATCCGGGGACCGAGTCCGGACGGTCTTGGGATGCATGGCAGCGGCCTGTTCATCATCAACCCGCCCTGGCAACTGGCAGCGCAACTGACCACGCTCATGCCCTACCTGGTTGATCTGCTGGGCCAGGACGCCGGTGCCGGCTATCGACTTGAACAGCGGGGGTAAATGGGTGAACGATAGCACCTATCTCACGGCCATCTGCCTGGCTTGGGGCCTGTATGGCCTATGCCATTCCTGGCTGGCCGGAAGCCGTACCAAGCGCCTTTTGATCCAGCGCTGGCCCGCCCTGAAGACCCGTTACCGCCTGCTCTACAACCTCCAGGCTGCAATCCTGGCACTGCCGCCCCTGGCCCTGACCTGGTCCTACCCCGGCGAACCGCTCTGGCACTGGCCCGCATGGATCGCATGGACCACCTTTCTGATCGCCCTGGCCGGCTTTCTCTGGACCATGCGCTGGTACGACGGCATGGACTTCCTCGGCCTGCGCCAGTTACGCCAATATGACACCCCCGGCGACTACCGCGAGACCCTGATCCTGTCGCCCCTGCACCGCTGCGTTCGCCACCCCTGGTACAGCCTGGGTCTGCTCTACCTCTGGACCCGCGACCTGAACCCCGGCTGGCTGGCGGCGGCCATAACCATCACGATCTATCTAGCCATCGGCAGCCGGCTGGAGGAACAGAAGCTGGTGGAGGTCTTCGGCGACGCCTATCGCCGTTATCGGGCGCGGGTTCCGGGGCTGGTCCCCCGGCCCTGGCGCTGTCTTGGCCAGCACGAGATCAAGCAGTTGAGCCGAAAAGACCAAACCGAGCCGCCGCGTTCGCCCGCACCATGAGCTTGGCGCACAACGCGTAAGGCTGGACGGCACGCAAATGCGCCGACCGGGGTATTTATTTGACACATGCGCCATGGCCGGGGCAGGCGTCATGCACCCAGGGCCGGCACATAGGGAGTTCAATGATCTTCCAGGTGAGTTAGGGTGTCTTCCGCCAGCTCGCCGGTATCGGGGTCCACCCAGCCGGTCAGACCGAGCTCGTCTTCCACTTCTTCCAGCGTCTCGGCCGGCTCCAGGTTGGCATCGGCCTTGTAATTCATATCCTGCACCGCCTCGATCAAGGTCGGATATGGGCCAAATAATTCGCCGGTCTCGGCAAACGTCCAGTAAAACCCGTCCGGACGTTCGACGATGCGCGTCTCGTCGTAGTCCGGCTCGGTTTGAGAAATGATCTTGGTCATCGTCGTCACCTGTGTAATGAAACGCTAGGGCAAACGCCCGCCGATAGCGCGCAGAAACTCGTTGCGCAGTTGTGGACTATCGCGAAAGGTCCCGGAAAAGGCCTGGGTCACTACCCGCTCATCGCCACGACGATCTTCACCCAGCAGTAAGCAGAGCTGTTCCGCCTCGATCACGCAGGCGGCACCCTGGGCGTGGCCATGGCCGATCAGCGCCTCGGCGATGTCGCGGGTCATCCATTCCTGGTAGGTGAAGCGGTGACCGATGGCATCGACCATCCGGGCGATGCGGCCGAAACCGTGCAGGCGACCGCCGGGGATATAGGCCACGTGAGCGACGCCACGGAAGGGCACCAGGTGATGCGGGCAGACGCCGTGGATGGCAATACCATGCACCACCACCATGTCGTCGCGGCTATCCTCGAAGCCGTCGCCCAGAACCTCACCCGGGTCCATGTCATAGCCACCCAGCAAACGCCGTTGCCATAACTCGCGCACCCGGTGCGCGGTACGACCGGTATGCTCGCTGTCCGGTGCCACACCACAGGCCTTGAGCAGATCGGTCACCGCCTGTTCGAAGGCGCCAGGATCGAACTTGGCCACCTGGGGGATGCCCAGGTGGCCGGGTTGGTAAGGCGACTGGCAATCGTGATCGCAACAATCGGACATAAGGCGCTCGGTTATGATGCAGTGGTTTTAGTTTATCGCAATTTGCCATGACCCACCCTTACGCCACGCTGATGCCCGATTGCGTGCTCGATGCACTCGAAAGTATCGGACTGCACGCCGATGGCCGACTGATCGCTCTGAACAGCTATGAAAATCGGGTCTATCAAATCTGGCTGGAAGATGCGCCTGCCGTGGTCGCCAAGTTTTATCGCCCGGGCCGCTGGTCCAATGCCGAAATCCTGGAAGATCACGCCTTTACCCTCGATCTGGCGGAACGGGAAATTCCGGTCGTGCCGCCCATGGTGATCGCCGGCCGGACCCTGTTCGAACACGCCGGCTTCCGCTTCGCCGTCTACCCGCGTCGGGGTGGCCGGGTGCCGGAGTTGTCCGACCCGGCGACGCTGGAATGGCTCGGCCGCTTCATCGGCCGCATCCACGCGGTGGGCGCGCTGAATATCTACCGGCATCGCCCCACCCTAGACATCGAGAGTTTTGGCGTCGAACCGCGCGGCTTCCTGCTGGCCCACGACTGGCTGCCAAAAGAATTACGCGAGGTCTGGAGCGGCGTCTCGGCCCAGGCATTGGCAGGGGTGCGGCGCGCCTTCGACCGCGCCGGCGATGTCAGCCACATCCGCCTGCACGGCGACTGTCACATGGGCAACGTACTATGGACCGACGATGGGCCACATTTCGTCGATTTCGACGACAGCCGCATGGGGCCGGCGGTGCAGGACCTGTGGATGCTGCTGTCCGGCAGCCGGGGCGATATGACCCGGCAGTTGTCCGACGTACTGGCCGGTTATGAAGACTTCGTGGCGTTCGATCCGCGCGAATTGCACCTGGTCGAGGCCCTGCGCACCTTGCGCCTGATCCACTACTCGGCGTGGATCGCTCGACGCTGGGACGACCCGGCCTTCCCTGCCGCCTTTCCTTGGTTCAACGAGCCGCGCTATTGGGAAGAACGTATTCTTGAACTGCGCGAGCAGATCGCATTGATGGACGAGGAGCCTTTATGGCCAGCTTGATTCAGGAATTCGCCGGCGCGGCCATCGCCCCGGAGGCAGCCGGCGCGTTTCTGGCCCGGTGCGGCAAACGCAACACCTACCTCATCCAGGAATGTCTGGAGGACCAACCTGCCCTGGCCGATCTGGCGACCGTCGATCGGGCCATTACCCTGCGCGTCATTACCGAGCATCGCGGTTCGACCATCCATGCCATCGCCTGGGATTTTGTCTTGACCGCCTCGGGCCCGCGCCTGCTGGAAGGCAATACCTGCTGGGGAGTCTTTGTGCCGCAATGGTTGAGCGGCGGGCTAGTGTCAGGCGAGTAGATGGACGGCGGATTTCAATCCGGCAGGACGGCTAAGCCGGGCAACTTTCTCAACGCCCGCCGCCGTCCCCGCCGCACATCCACCCTGGCCAGGACCAGTAAGCCGATAATGACCGCCTGCACGCCGGCCTGATAGAACACGATACAGATCAGGAAGCGGGCGGTATCCGGGAAGCCCCGCAATGTGGCCAGCGTATCGAGTAACTGCAGGTAAGTGCCCTGGTCTGGGTGAGCCGGTACCTTTTGCCCCGGACCTCGCTCGCGCAGAAACAAGAAGGTCGGCAGGCTGGCCAGCAAAAACATGCCGGCGGTAATCCACAGGGTCACCGGCACGAAGGCATCGGCGCTCCCGCCCTGCCCCTGGGCATGATTGACCCAGGCCAGACACAGGCCCAGGGTTAACAGGCCACCGACATAGCCCAGGCCCCAGCCCCAACCGGATAGACGGCCCAGGCCGCGGCCGCGCGCCAGTTCGGGCAGGAAGGCGGCGATGAGGTTCTCGCCGCTGCCGAAAAGAAATTACTCACCACCACCAGGCCCGCCGCCAGCCAGATGTCGCCCGGTCCGGCCAGGCCCAGTCCCGCCGTAGCCACTACGCAACCGAGGGTAGTCAGCGCCAGCAGGCGTTTCTTGGCCAGATGCCGGTCGGCGTAGGCCCCGACGGCCGGCGCGCTGACCATAATCAAGGCATAGGACAGCGCCAGGGCCAAGGTCCAGGCCAGGCTGGCCCAGTTGGCGTTGCCGGCGATACGCGCGACAAAATAGGCGTTGAACACGGCGGTGATGACCACCATGGTGTAACCGGAGTTTGCGAAATCAAACATCGACCAGGCCCAGGCCTCGATCGGTCTGACCCCTGGATTCAGCGTGGCGGCCCGCTTTGCTGCCATTCCCTCATTCCCCCAGCGTAAAATAGCGGCCAATTTAGCAAGAAAGCCGCACTCATGACACGCAAGATTTTAGTCACCTCGGCCCTGCCCTACGCCAACGGTGCCATCCACCTCGGCCACCTGGTCGAGTACATCCAGACCGATATATGGGTCCGCTTCCAGAAGATGCGCGGCAATACCTGCCACTATGTCTGCGCTGACGACACCCACGGCACGCCGATCATGTTGCGCGCCGAGAAGGAAGGCATCACGCCGGAGCAACTGATCGCCCGCGTCTGGCAGGAACATCACGACGACTTCGCCGCGTTCCACGTCGCCTTCGATAACTACGGCTCGACCAACTCGAACGAAACCAAGGAATTCGCCCAGGGTATCTACCGCACTTTGAAGGCCGAGGACCTGATCGAGGTACGTTCCATCGAGCAGTTCTACGACCCGGTAAAGAACCTGTTCCTGCCGGACCGCTTCATCAAGGGCGAGTGTCCGAAGTGCCACGCCAAGGACCAGTACGGCGACAACTGCGAGGTGTGCGGCGCCGCCTATGCCCCAACCGAACTCATCGCCCCCTACTCCGCCGTATCCGGGGCCAAACCGGAATTACGCAGCTCCGACCATTACTTCTTCAAGCTCTCGGACCAGCGCTGCCAGGCATTCTTGCGGCAATGGACCAAGAGCGGTTCCCTGCAACCCGAGGCCGCCAACAAGATGCAGGAATGGCTGGGTGCGGAGGGCGAGAGCAAGCTGACCGACTGGGACATCTCGCGCGACGCGCCCTACTTCGGCTTTGAAATCCCCGATGCGCCGGGCAAGTACTTTTACGTTTGGCTCGATGCGCCGGTCGGCTACATGGGCAGTTTCAAGCAACTCTGCGCGAAACAAGGCATCGCCTTCGACGACTATTGGGGGCCCGATTCAGACGCCGAGCTGTACCACTTCATCGGCAAAGATATTTTGTATTTCCACGCCCTGTTCTGGCCGGCGATGCTGCGCCACGCCGGCTATCGCACGCCGACCAAACTGTTCGCCCACGGCTTTCTGACCGTCAACGGCGCCAAGATGTCCAAGTCGCGCGGCACCTTCATCACCGCCGCGAGCTACCTTAAACGCCTCAACCCGGAATGGCTGCGCTACTACTACGCCGCCAAGCTGAACGGCAGCATGGAGGACATCGACCTCAGCCTGGACGACTTCATCGCCAAGGTAAACTCCGACCTGATCGGCAAGTACGTCAACATCGCCAGCCGCTGCGCCGGGTTCATCGGCAAGCGCTTCGCCGGAAAATTAGGCTCGGTCGATGCCACCGCCACGGCCGAGTTTGAAACCACATATAAGGCCGGCGAAATCGCTCTGAGCTTCGAGAATCGCGACTATGGCCGGGCGCTGCGCGAGATCATGCGCCTCGCGGATGTCGCCAACCTGTACATCGCCGCCAACAAACCCTGGGAGATGGCCAAACAGGAAGGCCGCGAGACCGATCTGCACACAGTCTGCTCCACGGCACTGACCCTGTTCCGCGACCTGACGTTGTATCTCAAACCGGTACTACCCAAACTGGCCGAGCAGGTCGAAGCCTTCCTTAATATTCCAGCCCTGGCCTGGACCGACGACTGGTCGCCGCTAGCTGCCGGTCACGCCATCAACGAATACCAGCACCTGATGACCCGCATCGAGCCAAAACAGGTCGATGCCATGGTCGAGGAAAACAGGCAGAGCCTTGAACCGACACCGACGCCGGCCCCGACCCGGCACGCCGAGCACCAGCAGCACGAAGCCACGACGGACGAGGTAAAAACGGCCACGCCTGACTACATCACCATCGACGACTTCGCCAAGGTCGACCTGCGCATCGCCCGCATCATCTCGGCCAACCATGTCGAAGGCGCCGACAAGCTGCTGCGACTGGAACTGGACATTGGCGAGGCCAAGCCGCGCCAGGTCTTTGCCGGCATCAAGTCGGCCTATGACCCGGCAACGCTGGTCGGCCGGATGACCGTGATGGTCACTAACCTGGCACCGCGCAAGATGAAGTTCGGCCTGAGCGAGGGCATGGTGCTGGCCGCCTCGGGCGATGCGCCCGGCCTGTTCATACTGTCGCCGGACGCGGGCGCCCAGCCGGGTATGAAGGTGAAATAATCGTGGACTTCGCCGAAGGGTTCTATGCCAGCGAGGAGGCCACGACTGGCGACGCCGTCGGCCACACGCCACTGGAGCGCACCACGGCGCGTGATTTCGCCGCCATCGAGTTCAAGTTGAGCTGGCGCTCCGAACACGCCCGACATACCGACCTCTACGTCGCCAACCGCTTGAATCTATGGCGGGACTACTTCCCCCCCGAATTGGAAACCGCCGTAGTCGACCAGCCGGTCGGTGCCACTGCGACTGTCGAATTCGCACACGGCCGGTTGCTGCCTGGCCATGAGCCGGCCCAATGCTTGACCTTCGACAGCAAACACGTCGAGCGTTGGTCGAGCAACGGTCAGCCATTGCTGGCCAATGCCGGGCGTTTCTACCCCAAGGGGCTGATCGCCAGTGTGTGCGGCACCACCGCCGAAGACATCACGCCTTTCCGTGTTGGCGAGATAGCGAACGGGCGTATCGTGGCCGACCTGAGCCATCCGCTGGCCAACCGCTCGCTCACCGTCGGCGCTCGCATACTCAATGTCTGGCAGGCTGGCAGCCAGCGTGGTGGCGCGGCCCAGGACATCCCGGAGTTGATCGCAGGCAAAGGCCAGGGAATGCAGGTACGTTGGCGGGATCAGCCAACCGATTTCTTCACCGCCGACGCCTTCGAACGAGCCAGCACCGAGCCCGACAGCCGCTTCTACCAGGCACCGCGCATGGTAGACCACCTCGACCGCGTCGCCACCAGGCAAATGGAAAAGCTCTATGGCCGGCTGCTGCCGCCAGGCGCCAAGGTGCTGGACCTGATGGCCAGTTGGAAGCCTCATCTCGGTGACGCCCAACCCGCCTCGGTCGCCGGTCTGGGCATGAATGCCGATGAACTGGCGGCGAATCCGGTCCTCAGCGAGCGGGTGGTGCATGACCTCAATACCGATCCACGCCTGCCCTTCGCCGACGACACATTTGACGCCGTGGTCTGCACCGTCTCGGTGGAATATCTCATCCACCCGCTGACGATCTTTGCCGAGGTGCGCCGGACGCTAAAATCGGGCGGCCGTTTCGTGTTGGTCTTTGCCAACCGCTATTTCCCAACCAAGGTGATCCGGGTATGGACCGAGGTACACCCCTTCGAGCGCACCGGCCTGGTTCTGGAATATTTCCTGCGCGACGGCGGCTACACCGATCTCAACACGTTCTCTCTCACCGGTCTGCCCCGGCCCAAGGACGACAAGTACGCCGCCCAGACGCCCTGGTCCGACCC
>JAIMKU010000010.1:0-11859 GCA_020692235.1 Hydrogenophilus sp. | reverse complement strand
ATGGGGCGACAAGCCGTGAAGATCGTCCGCCATGTCGTCATCACCGGTCAGGTACAGGGCGTCTGCTACCGCGCGGCCATGCTCGACGAAGCGATAAGCCTGGGCCTGACCGGTTGGGTACGCAACCGGCGCGACGGTTCGGTCGAGGCCATGCTCCAAGGCGATGAGTCCGCTACCCTCGACCTCGTCGCCTGGTGTCACCAAGGACCGCCCGCAGCGCGGGTGGCGGCCGTCGCCGTCAGCCAGAGTGATGGCGAATTCGACTGCTTCGTGCGCCTGCCGACCGCCTGAACGGCGGACGCCATACCTTACAATCTTCCCTAAACCCATTCATTCAGCCAGCCACCATTCATGCCTATTATTATCAAAACCCCCGACCAAATCACCAAGATGCGAGTTGCCTGCCGGCTCGCATCGGAAGTGCTCGATTACATCGCCCCATTCGTTCAGCCCGGCGTCACCACCGGCGAGTTGGACACGCTCTGCCACGACTACATGGTCAATGTCCAGGGTTGCATCCCCGCCCCGCTCAACTATGCGCCACCCGGTCACAAGCCCTATCCGAAATCAATCTGCACCTCGGTCAATCATCAGGTCTGCCACGGCGTCCCCGGCGACAAAAAACTTAAGTCCGGCGATATCGTCAACCTCGACATCACCACCATCAAGGACGGCTGGCATGGCGACACCTCGCGCATGTTCGCGGTCGGCGAGGCATCGATCCAGGCGAAGCGGCTCAACCAGATCACCTACGAATGCATGTGGAAGGGTATTCAGCAGGTGCGCCCCGGCGGCCATTTCGGCGACATCGGCCACGCGATCCAGAAGTACGCGGAAAGCCACGGCTATTCGGTAGTGCGGGAGTTCTGCGGCCATGGCGTCGGCAGCCGGTTTCACGAGGATCCTCAGGTACTGCATTACGGCAAGCCAGGCACCGGCGAGCGGCTCGAACAAGGCATGATCTTCACCATTGAGCCAATGATTAATGTCGGCAAAAAAGACATCCGCTCACTGGGCGATGGCTGGAGCATTGTTACCAAGGATCATTCGCTGTCGGCCCAGTGGGAACACTCGGTGCTGGTCACCGAAACCGGCTGGGAGGTGCTGACTGTGTCGTCCGGTTCACCGCCGCCGCCGGCATTTGTCACACCCGCCTGAGCTTAGGCGAACCCCGAAAAACCGGTGTACTGATCGGCCTTCGTATCCATGCTCAGGCCGATGGTATCCTTGCCGTTAAAACCAAACTGGATGTGGGATGGGTCGATCGTGCCGTCCACGGTGCTGTTTTGCGTCACGGCGAACAATACCGTCGCGGTCATGGCATTCTGATCGTAAATGACCGCGCTCGGATGGTAGGACAATAGTGTCTCGGTTGCCGGAACTGGCATACCAAAGTTGTAATCGCCGCTCAAACCGGTACTGCTATCGGAACGACTAATCGTCCAGTTCTGGACCTTCTGCACCGACTCCACGGCCATCGGCTTGCTGAATTGAAAGGTCAGCGAGAAGGTCTGCTGGGCGCCGGGGCTGGCCAGGTTGTAGTTGCCAAGCGCCGTCAGCTTGGTGCCTGGGCCAAGGACAGTGAGAAACGGCGTACCCAGCGCGGTATAACCGGTAGCGGTCATTGCCGGCCGGGTCTTGCCATAAAGGTAGGTATTCAACTTGGCGGCCGCCGCGTATTCCTTCAGCGCCGCGCCGTAATCGCCTTGGGAATAATAGATATTGGCCAGCGCGGTATGGGTCGCATCCCGGTTCAAATCGGTGGCGATGGATTTTTTGTAGGTCTCGATTGCCGCATGGCTATCGCCAAGCTGACTATATGACTTCGCCATGTAGTCATAGGCATTGATGGCGGTCGACGAGGTCGGAGAATAACCCATCGCCCGCTTGAAGCTGGCGATGGCCTCCGGGTATTTTTTTATCGGAATAAAATTGCAGGCCATTGACCAGCGGATTCTGGGCATACGACCCCAACTGTCCGTTCGATACCGAAGAGGATACGAACAGGCTATCGGTCAGGGCACTGGAAACGCCATACGAGGCAGTCGTCATTTTGCCCGCCCCCAACCATCAAGAAATCGAATATCCGTCATTCGCCCCACTCGCTCTAAGCTCCAATCAATATAGCACCGGTTTGGCCCGGTCGTTAGGCAACACCGCCATTTTCAGGCCCGGCGGCTATACTGACCTCATGTGTCTTGCTATTCCCATGTTGATCGAAACCATCGACGGCTACGTCGCCCGCTGCCAGGCCAAGGGGGTCGGGCGCGAGGTGTCGCTGTTCATGCTGCAGGACGAGATGCCCAAGGTCGGCGACTATGTCATGGTCCACGTCGGCTACGCCATCCAGACCATGACCGAGGCCGAAGCGCGCTCGACCTGGGAGTTGTTCGACCAGATGCTGTGCGACTCGGACCTGCCGACCGAACATGCATGAGCTGTCCCTGGCCCAGGCGCTGGTTGAGCAGGTGGAAGACCTGGCCAACCGACATGGTGCCACTGGCGTATACCTGGTCCGGGTGCGGATCGGGCCGCTGGCCGGCGTAGTGGCGGAGTTGCTGGCGACTGCCTTCCCGCTGGCCGCCGCCGGCACCAGGGCGGAACAGGCCCGACTGGACTTGATAATGGCGCCGGTCCGGGTGCGCTGTCAGACCTGCGGCGCGGAGGGCGAGGCGATGCCCAACAACCTGGTCTGCGGCGTCTGCGGCGACTGGCACACCGACGTCGTTTCCGGCGACGAGATGATCCTGGAGACGGTCGAGCTGGACATCCCCGAACCAATCAGGAACTGAACATCATGTGCGATACCTGCGGCTGCAACCTCACCCCCGGCAATGCCAAACTCGCTTACCAGCCGGTCGCGCCCGGCGCCACCACCGTTTCAGTCCTGCAAGGACTGCTCAAAAAGAACGACGATCAGGCCGCACATAACCGGGCTCACTTCGACCGCCGCAGCCTCCTGGCAATCAATCTGATGTCCTCCCCCGGTTCGGGCAAGACCGCTCTGCTGGAAGCCACCATCGCCGCACTGAAAGGCCAGTTCAAGATCGCTGTTATCGAGGGCGACCTGGAGACCGAGAACGACGCCGAGCGCATCCGCGCCCAGGGTGTTGCGGCCCATCAGATTGTCACCGGCGCCGCCTGTCACCTCGACGCCCATATGGTCCACGACGCCCTGCACCACATGGACCTCGCCGGCATCGACCTGCTGTTCATCGAAAACGTTGGCAACCTGGTCTGCCCGGCCAGTTTCGATCTAGGTCAGCATCTCAATATCGTCCTGCTGTCGGTGACCGAAGGCGATGACAAGCCAGCCAAGTACCCAGTTATGTTCCGGGGCGCCGACGCCGTGCTGCTGACCAAGACCGACCTGCTGGCGGTGCTCGACGACTTCGACCCGAACAAGGCCGAGCGCCACATCCGTAACCTGGCCAACCCGGCCCCCATCCTGCGCCTGTCAGCACGCAAAGGAGAAGGCATGACGGCCTGGCTGGCCTGGCTGCAAGGCCAGCTTGGCGAACAACGCAGACGGCTCAAGGTCGGGCAGACCCAACGCCCGAGCATTCAACCGGAAGGCGCCAGACTGCACAGCGAAACGGCATGAGCGAGGCCCGCGACTGGCTGGAGCGCATCCACGCGCTAAAGATCGATAGGCCGATCAAGATCATGAACGTCTGCGGCGGTCATGAGCGGACCATCGCCCAGGCCGGTCTGCGCTCTGTGCTGCCAGCAAACATCGAACTGATCCCCGGCCCCGGCTGCCCGATCTGCGTCTGTCCCGAAGAAGACATCTACCAGGCCATACAACTGGCCCTGCAAGACCAGGTCATCCTGGTCGCGTTTGGCGACATGCTGCGGGTGCCGGTGAACGTAGCGAAGGGTGAAGTCCGTTCCCTGGCCGAGGCCCAGGCCGCCGGCGGCGACGTGCGGCCCATCGCCAGTCCGACCGAGGCCAGAAAGATCGCCCTCGAAAGCCCCGACCGGGCCGTCGTATTCTTCGCCGCCGGCTTCGAAACCACCATCGCCCCGGTCGCCGCGCTGCTCGCCGAGGGGCTGCCGGATAACCTCACCATCCTGTTGTCCGGCCGCCTCACCTGGCCCGCCGTCGCCATGCTGCTCGATGCCGGCACGCCGGGTTTCAATGCCCTGGTCGCGCCCGGCCATGTCGCCGCCGTCATGGGACCTGAAGAGTGGCAATTCGTGATCGACGAACACGCCATCCCGACCGCCGTCGCCGGCTTCACCCCGGAATCCCTGCTGGCCGCATTTCACTCGGTGCTGAAGCAACGCCAGACCGGTCGCCTGTTTCTCGACAACTGCTACCCGGAGGTTGCCCATGCCGGCGGCAACCGCACCGCACAGCGCCTGCTTAACCAGACCCTGGACGTGACCGATGCCAACTGGCGCGGCATCGGCATCATCCCGAAATCGGGCTATACCCTGAAACCCGGCTACGCCGTCCACGATGCCCGGCGACGCTTCCCGGATCACGCCGACCCGAACCGTCGGCGCATCGGCGCAATGCCGCCCGGTTGCGACTGCGCCGCTGTGGTGCTGGGGAAAATCTACCCGAACCAGTGCCGACTATTCGCCACCGCCTGCACCCCCCGCAACCCAGTCGGGCCGTGCATGGTCTCCGACGAAGGCGCCTGCCGGATATGGTGGTCAAACGGCACCGGCAATGGCCGGCTTACTTCATTAACTCCACCGGCTCCCCCTTAGCTCGCAGCGCTGCGGCCCGCGTCTCGATAAAGCGCTGAAACTCGGGCTGGTCGCGGTAAGCGCCGGAGGCCACATAGGCCAAGGAAGATGCAAGGTGGAAGGGCCGCAGATAACCTTCGACCCGGAACACCTCGTGGTGGCCGGGGGTCACTGCCAGAGCGGTCTCGGCGGCGGCGGATAAGCTGCCGGCACGACTTTAAGGAGCCGAGAAATAATAACTTGGACAATTATGGGTGCGTTGGCTGGATGCGATGCAAGGCGCCGGTCGCGCCGCATGGCCATTCCCTGCAAGCGGCCGGCAACGCGGCAGCGCGCCAGACAGCGCGGCCAGAATGTTCGGGTTATTGTTTCTCGGCTCCTAACAGCCTGTTAGCCAGCAAGAATGTCACCTGTGAATCAGCCTCGCACCAGACCCGCCTCAACCTTATTGCGGGTCGCTTCGCCAGCCAGCAGTTGCACCAGTTGCAAAGCGAAATCCATGGCCGTTCCGGGGCCGCGCGAGGTGACTACCTTGCCGTCCACAACCACCGAATCGGTGCTGAAATGAGCGCCGGGGATAGCCATTTTTTCGATGAAGCCGGGGTAGCTGGTGGCCCGTTTGCCGTCCAGCAGGCCAGCCTGAGCCAGGGCGATGGGGGCGGCGCAGATGGCGGCGGTGTATTTGCCGGCGCCGGCCATCTTTTTGAGCAGGCCCTGGATGCGGGCGTCGTTCTTGAGGTTTTCCGCGCCGGGCATACCGCCGGGCAAGGCGATCATGTCGAAATCGCGGTCCAGCACGGCGTCGAGCAATACGTCGGGTTCCATGCGCATACCGCGCGCGCCCGTGACCAAGCCAGGTTGCAGGCCGGCGGTGACGGCCTCGATACCGGCGCGGCGCAACAGGTTGACGATGGTGACTGCCTCCAGGTCTTCAAAGCCGGGGGCCAAAGGAATAAGTACGCGGGTCATGGTGTGCTCCTTATTGGCAATGGTCGGCCGCGTATTGGGCGGCATCGCCCAGCGACAGACCGTTCAGGTAATTGCCCGCCAACCGGATCGGGGTCTTTGCCAGCCGGGCATCGAGTTCGGCGGCGAAGACGACGGAGGCCGGCGTCAGTGCCGGCAGGCGATTGATCTTAGACTGCTCGAAGGCGAAGTCGTTCGGTGTACAGCCCAGCACTTCGGCCGCCTTGCGCCGCTTGCCGGCCTCGTCCAGCAGGCCGGGCTTGAAATGGAAGGCAAAGCCGCGCCATTCGGGATGGGGCAGGTAATCGCGGCTGACGGCGGAGAAATAGGCGTCGTCACCGCCGATCAGGCCGGCCACCGGCGGCAGTTTCACCGTAGCGGCCGGCAACACCACGGCATAGGTCTCGATCTCGGCCATGGGGGTCTGGCTCAGCCGTGCCGCCAGCGCGGGGTCGATGCCAGCGAGCAGGGTCGCGGCGACATCGGGCGGCGTGGCGATAACGACCTGGCGGGTGCTTAGCGTTTCGCCAGCCAGCCGGACCAGCACACCGTCAGCATCGTTGGCCAGACCTTCGACCCGGCAGCCATAGCGAACCGTGACGCCGGCCGCCAGGTCCGTCAGCCAACCTTGCAGACCGGCGGCGTGGGTGAATTTGCGCGGCGCGGCCTTTTCCCGCTGCTTGCGTTTGAATAGCCACGCGGCCGGGTACGGGCCGGCCGGTTGCGACAGAACGGCGGCGAAGGCGGGGGCGAGCAGCTTGCTCCAATTGCCCGCGCCAAGCAGGCGGGTGAAATAGGTCGCCACGTCGAGGCCGGTCTTTTTCAGACCCAGGTTAAACGGCAGATGCCGCAGTGCATCCAGGAAGGACAGCCGGGCAAACGGCGATTGCACGCGGCCATCGGCCAGAAAATAGTAGCTGACCTTGGCGCGCGGGATCAGGTTGCCGAAGCCGGGATCGCCGTTCAGCGCCAGCAACGCGCCATAGGAGTTGTAGGCGGTGTGGGCGCCCATCTCCAGCCAGAAGCCGGCGGTCGGCTGCCAGGTATGGACGCAGCCGCCCAGGCGATCGCCCGCTTCAAGCAGAAGAACATTCTTGCCGGCCCGCGTGGCGCGCGCCGCTACGCCAATGCCACTGACGCCGCCGCCGATGATGATGATGTCGTACATGCTTTTCCCGTCAATCAATATGGGTGAAACGGTGAATCAAGCGGCGGTCGCGCTTGGTCGGCCGGCCCTTGATCGGTTCCGCCGGTTCGGTCTGCAAGCGCCGGGTGGCCGCTTGTTGCCGCCGCCGCGCCTGGCTGGCCTCGCTCTCCTCATACAGCGTCCGGGCCGTTTCCGCCGATCCGCGCCGCCCGGATAATTGCACAACAACCACGTCCCACTGGTATTCGCCGATCTGGATCGCGAGCCGGTCACCCGGCTTGACCTCTTTGCTCGGCTTGGCGCGCTCGCCGTTCAGCTTCGCCCGACCGCCGTCAAGCGCCTGGCTGGCCAGGCTACGGGTCTTGAAAAAACGTGCAGCCCAAAGCCATTTATCGATACGCAGCCGATCCATTATCCGTCGAGCCGGAACAGTTGTGATGGCGTATTGTCTCATCAGGAACCGACCTCAAGGAATCAGGCCATGAAACGCTGGATCGCCCCACTTGCCTTCGTCCTGCTCGCTGCTTGCCAGGGCCCGGGGCCCCGTGGTCCCGAATCGCCCTATTACACTTATCCAGGCACCAAGCGCATCAGCCTGGAACAGACGCTGACCATCCCGGCGGAGTCGGCCACCGTTCGCCTGCAATTCGGCCAACCGGTCGCCAGCAACGCCGTGCAGGATAGCGAACCGTACTGCATCTTCGAGCTGGCCACCGTCCGCGACCTGCCGCAATCGGTCAGCCCCGATCACTTCGCGGTGGCCCGGGTCGAACAGCGAATACAGGACTTTGCCGGGATGCCGGTGGCGCCCACTGTTGGCATGTCGGGCCTGTTCGGCCGTGGCAACGGCCCAAGCCAGGTCTATTACGTCACCGAGTTCCGTCTGAACAGCGACCGCAATAGCCCGGTGCGCGGCCTGAGCTGTCAGAGCAACCAGATTTCATACCCGCTACAGCAGCAACGGCACCTGACCCTGAGTGAGATGCAAGGCGCGGTCGGCGCTTATTTCAGTTTTGACCTTTCGCATTAAAGGTCATAGCCGGCGCCGATCTCCGGCACCTCTACCGACCAATTAAAACGTTCTCGGATCGAAGCGGCGAAGCCGAGGGCGGTTTCCTTCTCGCCGTGGACGACAAAGGTTCGCTTTGGTACCTTCTCGAACCCGGCCAGCCAGCCCAGCAAGGCATCGCGGTCGGCATGGGCGGATAGACCGCCCAGGGTGCGTATCTCGGCCCGCACCGGTACCGACTCGCCGAACAGGCGAACATAGGTCGCGCCATCCACCAGTTTCCGCCCAAGCGTACCCTGGGCCTGAAAGCCGGCGATGATGACGGTGCATTCCTGACGCGGCAGATTGTTCTTCAGGTGATGTTTGATCCGCCCGGCATCGCACATACCCGACGCCGAAACGATTACCGCACCTTGCTTGATGCTATTCAGCGCCATGGAATCTTCCGGGCTTTCGGTGAAGCGGATGTAGGGCTGGCGGTCGCCGTTGCGCTGTTGCCAGCCGACCAGCCGACGCATGTCCTCATCCAGGATGTCGATGTGCCTCATGGTGATCTCGGTGGCCGCCGTGGCCATCGGCGAATCAACGAAGATGGCGATGCCGCCCGGAATACGTTTCTGGCGGATTAGATCGAGCAAAAAATAAAGTATCTCCTGGGTCCGGCCAACTGCGAAGGACGGGATAATGATATTGCCTTTTTTGTGCTGGACGGTCTCGGTCACGGCGTTGGCCAGTTCCTCGACCGTGGCCTCCAGGCTCTTGTGCAGGCGATTGCCGTATGTGGATTCCACAAATAGATAATCGGCCTCGGCAATGACCGTGGGGTCGTTCATGATCGGCCGCCGGGGCATACCAAGGTCGCCGGAGAAGACCAGTTTCGTGGTCTTTCCCGCCTCTGTCAGCCAAAGCTCGACGATACTGGAGCCGAGTATGTGACCGGCATCACGGAAACATACCCGGACCCGGTCATGGCTTTCGAAACACTGGTCGTATTCCTTGCGTTTCAGCCGCTTCAGGGTCGTTTTGGCCTGTTCAACCGTGTACAGCGGCGCAATCTCGCCGCGCAGTTCGCCACGTTTCTTGCGCTTGGAGTAGTTTTGCCACTCTGCCTCTTTCTCGGCGATGTGGGCGGCGTCCGGCAGCATCACGCCAAGCAGATCGGCGGTGGCATCGGTACAATAGATCGGGCCGCGAAAACCCAGGCTCACCAAACGGGGCAGCAGCCCGGAATGGTCGATGTGGGCATGGGTCAGCAGGACGAAATCCAGGCCATCCGGATTGAAGCCGTTGGGGAAACGCCGGTTTTTGGCATCGGCCTCGCGGCCACCCTGGAACATACCGCAATCGACGATAAAACGAAGCCGCTCCGACTCGACCAGGTAGCAAGAGCCGGTAACTTCGCGGGCAGCGCCTAGAATTGTGACTCGCATGACTGCATCATAGCGCCATCATGAAGCCTTTGCGCAAGCCCTTCGATCTGCTCCTCAGCCGCTTTGGCCCTCAGCACTGGTGGCCTGGGCAGACCCCATTCGAGGTAATGGTCGGCGCGGTGCTGACCCAGAATACGGCGTGGAGCAATGTCGAGAAGGCCATCACCAAGTTCAAACGGGCCGATGCGCTGAGCTGCCGCGCCATCCAGGACCTGGCGGACGAGCGCCTGGCCGAATCGATCCGTCCGGCCGGTTATTTCAATGTCAAGACCAAGCGTCTGAAGGCCTTGTGCCAGTTCCTCGCCGCACGCGGCGTGGCGGATGCGCCGGAAACCCTGGCCGGGCAAGGCACGCTGGCGGAATTGCGCCGCGACCTGCTGGCGGTGCATGGCATCGGCGAGGAGACGGCCGATTCGATCCTGCTCTACGCCTTGAATCTGCCCAGCTTCGTGATCGATGCCTATACCCGCCGCGCCTTCGGCCGCCTGGGCCTGCTCGACGCGACCGCGAGCTACGCCGACATCAAGGCGCGCTTCGAGTCCGATCTGGCCGCCGAAGTCGGCCTGTACAACGAATATCACGCCCTGGTCGTGCGTTTGGGTAAGGATTATTGCCGCCCCCAGCCGCGCTGCGCCGACTGTCCACTGAACGCCATCTGCCCGAGCGCCCGATGAGTCCGCCCTGCCCCTGCGGCCGCGCCGCGCCCCTGGCCGACTGCTGCGGCCACTATCTGGCCGGCGCCCCGGCCCCGGATGCCGAGAGCCTGATGCGCTCGCGCTATACCGCCTACGTTCTCGAAGACGAGGTCTAATCGCCGGACGCTGGTATTATCTGACGGGTGACCCACCCGAGGCCTGACGCGGCGTCGGTTTGGGTCGACCAACCGGAGAAACTCATGCGTAAGTTCCTGTTCATCCTGGCAAGCCTGCTGCTGGTCGCAGCGAGCGCCCATGCGAAGGTCGTTGGCAAGGCGGTCAGTTATAGCGACCACGGTGTCATTTTGAAGGGCTATCTGGCCTATGACGAGGCCATCAAGGCCAAGCGTCCCGGCATCCTGGTGGTGCATGAGTGGTGGGGCCTGAACGACTACGCCCGCAAGCGCGCCACAATGCTGGCCGAAATGGGTTACACCGCGCTGGCCCTGGACATGTACGGCGACGGCAAGACGACCAAGCACCCGGACGAGGCCGGCAAATTCGCCGCCGAGGTCAACAAGAACATGCCGCTGGCGAAATCGCGATTCGAGGCCGGCAGGAAATTCCTGGCCGCCCACAAGACCGTCGCCAAGGGCCGGATCGCCGCCATTGGCTACTGCTTCGGCGGTGGCGTGGTACTCAACATGGCCCGTCTGGGCGCCCCGCTCAAGGCCGTGGCCAGCTTCCACGGCATCTTGGCGACGGCTACACCGGCCGTGCCTGGCAAGGTCAAAGCAAGTATCGCCGTTTACACCGGCGCCGACGACGCCATGGTGCCCAAGGCCCAGGTCGATGGCTTCGTCAAGGAGATGAAAAGCGCCGGAGTGGATTATCGTCTGGTCAGCTATCCGGGCGCCAAACACAGCTTCAGCAACCCGGAGGCCGACCGGCTGGGCAAGCAGTTCAACCTGCCGATCGCCTATAATGCCGCCGCCGACCAGGATTCCTGGGCTCAACTGGGCATCTTTCTGGCCACCGTTTTCGGCCCACGATAGAGACCTGGGGCCGCGCTTGCCGATCTGTCGAAACCGCCGCACTATTTCTACCGCGACGTCTAAAATTCAACCAAAAGGCCGAGATATATTCGTATGACATCCCAAAGCCCCTGTGACTATCTCGCGATTACCGCCATCGGCGAAGATCAGGTCGGACTGGTTCAACGCTTTACCAGCCGGATACTGAATGCCGGTTGCAACGTCGAAGAGTCCCGCATGGCGTTGCTGGGCAGCCAGTTCGCCATCATCATGCTGGTTTCCGGACACTGGGACGCCCTGACCAAGCTGGAGGACCGGTTGGCCACAGTCGGCGTCGAACTCGGCCTGAGCATCGTCCAGAAGCGCACCAAGGGGATCGAACGCAAGACGCCCCTGGTGCCCTATAACACCAACGTAGTGGCCATGGACCATCCCGGTATCGTCCATAACCTGGCCAATTTCTTTGCCCAACGCGGCATCAATATCGAGGAATTGACCACCGATACCTACCCTGCCCCGCACACCGGCACAACGATGTTTGCGGTGAACATGACCGTCGGCATCCCGGCCGAGACCCATATCCCGACCTTGCGCGGCGATTTTCTCGACTATTGCGATAGTTTGAATCTGGATGCTATTTTTGAGCCGTCCCGAGCCTGATCGCCAACCATCCAGCGCCCACCATGAACACCATATCGAGAACCTCTTCCCACTTGGCCATAGTCACAGGGCTAGGCGCGGTAGCCTTGTTCTGGGCCCTGGACATCTTGTTTGAAAAATCTTTTCTTATTCCCCGACAAGACCTATCTGGAACTGCTGCGCAATCCGGAGCCCGCCAAACTATGGGTCAGCTAACCCTATGAGCAAGCTCGGGAATATCAGGACGATGTGGTGCGTGATGAGCGCGACGCGACAGGACAGACAGTGGAATAGCGAT
>JAIMKU010000009.1:9183-49027 GCA_020692235.1 Hydrogenophilus sp. | reverse complement strand
GACATAGCCTTGATTAAACAGCCCATTCGAGTTATATCGCACCGAACCTTTGACGCATCGCGCTAGCAAATACAGGAAAAGACGCGGGTCTTGTGTGCGGTTGAAATCCTCGCGAACCCGGTAATAGTGTTCGATGGAATCGTCATGTTGCGCATTCCAGACCTGTTCATAAAACAAAGCTGTTTCAACCGGGAATTCCACAATCAGTCGTAACAGCTCAGCCAACGGCTTATTCAGGTCGTTAACCAGGTAGGTTTTGGCCATCAGTCGAGCGGCGGCGGCAATACTAATTGCGGCGGAGCCTGCAAACGGCTCAATCAGACAATCAACGCCTTTGGGAACATAGCGCAAAATAACGGCAGCCAAGTTTCGCTTGCTACCTTGGTACTGAATAGGATGTGGAATGCTTTTCATTCGGTCATTGTACGTGACATAGGCCGGTTTGCAGCGAAGAGGTCGGATACGGATGAAGAACGCCGCAATGACGGCCGGCAAGGCCGACGCTGCCATATTCACCGCGCTAGCACCCTAACCTCGACGGTGTGTTCCCGATGGTCGTCCACCAAGGGAATGGACATACCGTCCAGCTCAAGCCCATCAAGGCTGAGGCCCGCCGCATCGAGTTGCACGACGGCGATGTGATACACCGTCTCCCGGTAGCGGTAGTGGACCTTGTACCCTGGCCAGTGGGCGGGCAGGCAGGGCGCGACGTGGAGCTTGTCCACTTCCAGGCGCAGGCCCAGGAGGGATTCGACGATGAGCCGGTACATCCACCCGGCGGAGCCGGTGTACCAGGTCCAGCCGCCGCGTCCGATGTGGGGGGCGACGGCGTAGACGTCCGCGGCCATGACGTAGGGTTCCACCTTGTAGGTGGCGATGGCTTCCTTCGACTTGGCGTGGTTGGCTGGGTTGATCATGGTGGTGATCTCCCAGGCGCGGCGGCTGTCGCCCTGGGCGGCGAAGGCCATGGCGGCCCAGATGGCGGCTTGGGTGTACTGGCCGCCGTTTTCCCGTACGCCGGGCACGTAACCCTTGATGTAGCCTGGGTCCAGGTCGGTCTGGTCGAAGGGTGGGTCGAGCAACTGTACAAGGCCCACTTCGCGCCGAACCAGGCGCTCGTCGAGCGCCTGCATGGCCTGGTGGGAACGCTCGGTATCTCCCGCCCCGGACAGCACCGACCAGCTTTGCGAGATGGAATCGATCTGGCATTCGGCGTTGGTGGCGGAACCCAGCGGCGTGCCGTCGTCGAACCAGGCGCGGCGGTACCAGGCACCGTCCCAGGCGTTCCGTTCGATGTGGTCGCGCAGACGGTCGCCTTCTGAAGCGCAGAATTCGGCGAAGGCGGGGTCGTCGTGGCGGCGAGCCAGGGTGCCGAACTGGCGCAGCACTTCATGCAGGAAGAAGCCCAGCCAGACGCTTTCCCCCAAACCCCCGATGCCGACCCTGTTCATGCCGTCGTTCCAGTCGCCGGAGCCCATCAGCGGCAGGCCGTGTTCGCCGAAGCGCATGCCGTGCCGGATGGCGCGCACGCAGTGTTGATACAGGCTTTCCGTGCCCTCGGAACGGCCGGGCAGGTCGTAGTAGGACTCGTCGTCGGGATTGAGGGGGCGGCCTTCCAGGAAGGGCACGGCTTCCTCCAGTACGCCGGTGTCGCCGCTGCTGAGCACATAGCGGCTGGTGGCCAGGGCCAGCCACAGGTAATCGTCGGAACAATGGGTGCGCACGCCACGCCCGGCGGGCGGGTGCCACCAGTGCTGGACATCGCCTTCGCGGAACTGGCGACTGGCGCACAGCAGGAGTTGCGCGCGCAGCAGGCCGGGCTCGGCGTGGACCAGGGCCATGGCGTCCTGCAACTGGTCGCGGAAGCCGAAGGCGCCGCCGGACTGGTAATAGCTGCTGCGCGCCCACATGCGGCAGGCCATGGTTTGATACAGCAGCCAGCCGTTGGTGAGCACGTTGAGGGATTCGTCGGGCGTCTCCACCTGCACCGCGCCGAGGCTGTGGTTCCAGAAATTCCAGACTTCTTCCAGCGCCCGCCGCGCGGCATTGCCACCCCGGAAGCGGTGAACCAGACGGTTGGCGTCCTCTCCACCCGGTGTGCCGCCCAGGCCTAGCCGGAAGACGATCTCGCGCTCCTGGCCGTCGTCCAGGTTGAAGCCCACCTGGAGTGCGGCGCAGGGGGCCAGCCCGCTGCCCCACCTGCCGGACAGGTGGGTGCGGCCAAGGGCCGCCGGGTTGGCCAGGCTGCCGTTGCGGCCGATGAATTCGGCCCGGTCGCAGGTCAGGGTGCGGTTGGCGTCGTCCACATCGAAGAAGGCGACCCGGTCGGGGAACTCGGTGTTGTAGGGGTTGCGGGCGTAGAGCGCGCCACTGTAGGAATCAACTTCGGTGGTGACGTGCATGGCCGATTTCGGTCCCAGGTCCCCCAGCACCCATTCCACATAGCCGGTGGCGGACAGCCGCCGGGACCGCCCGGACTGGTTGCGCACCTTGAGCACTGAGAACTTCACCGCCGCGTCGGTGGCCACATAGACCCACAGTTCCGAGCGGATGCCGCTCTCCATGTGTTCGAACACGCTGTAGCCGAAGCCGTGGCGACTGACGTAGGGCGTGGCACCGCGCCGGGGCAGTGGGGTGGGCGACCAGAACTGGCCGGTCTCCTCGTCGCGCAGGTAGAAGGCTTCTCCGCTGGAATCGGACACCGGGTCGTTGTCCCAGGGGGTGAGGCGGAATTCGTGGGCGTTCTCGCCCCAGGTATAGGCCTGGCCGCTTTCCGAAATCACGCTGCCGAAGCGGGGATTGGCCAGCACGTTGACCCAGGGCGCCGGGGTGAGTTGCTCCGGCGTGGTGGTGATGACGTACTCGCGCCCATCCGGGGTGAAACCACCCAGGCCGCTGGGCAGGATCAGGTCTCGTTGCGGCAGTTCGAAGGCGGCGGGCGGTTCCGGGCGTGGGGTCTTGATTTGCAACAACGGCGCGCGGACCACGGGTGGGCCCGGCCGGTCGAGCTGTTCCGCCAGGGTGCCCCGGCTGTCGCTGAGGATCACCCTGGCAACGGTCTGGAACAGGGTGCGGTCTTCCTCGGAAATCTGCTCCGCCGAGCGGATGAAGATGCCGCCGGGCCGGTCGATGACCTGGGTTTCCAGGCCCACCGCCACCAATCCTAGTATCTGGTCCTGCAAGGCCTGGCGATAGCCGGCGCGGTCCTCGTTCCAGATCACCAGGTCCACCACCAGGCCCTTCAGACGCCAGTAGGCATGGGCCTGGATGATCTGGCGCACCAGTTCGATGTTGGCCAGGTCGGCGATGCGCACCAGGACGATGGGCAGATCTCCGGAAATGGCGTAGCCCCAGAGGCTGGACTGGCCGCGCCGGTTCTGCATCAGCACGCTGCTGTCGGCACGCAGCCCGGCATGGGCGTAAAGGATGGATTTGGCCAGCCGTCCGTAGAGCTGGGCGTCGGCCTCGTTGGCGTTGATCTGGCGCAGCAGCACTTGGGCGTGGGTCCAGGCCAGTTCGAAGACCCGGTCGGCCAGGCAGCGATCCCGGTATTTCTCCACCAGGCCCAGAACCGCCGCGCGGCTGTCGCCGATGCCGTACACCAGGTCCACGCTGGCGGATTGTTCCGGCGCCAGGGTGATGCGGCAGCGGATGGCGGCCACCGGATCAAGCACCGAACCCTGGCCGCCGGACAGGGCGCCCGCCGCTTCCATGGCGTGGGGCGCGCCGGGGCCGCGCCCGCGGCCGAGGAAGCGGGCCCGGTCGGTTTCGTAGCTGAGGGATTCGACTTCGGCATCGTGCACCGACATCAGGTGGAACATCCAGGGCGCGTGCTCTTCGAGCGAGCGGGGCCGGCGGGTGCAGAGGATGGCCTGGAGCAGCGCGACGATCTCGGTCTGGACGAAGAGATTGCTGAAGGCCGGATGCATGGCATCGGCGGCGGGCGTGGCCAGCACCACTTCCGCGTAGCTGGTGACCTCGATGGTGCGGGGCTTGTCGGCGCGGTTGGTGATGCGCACCCGGCGCAGTTCGATGTCGTCTTCCGGCGAGACGACGATGTCGGTGTGGGTATCGAAGTCAAAATCTTCACCCTTATCGCCACCCCGATCGCTGCGACGGAATTCCGCGCGCCCTTCCGAGAAGATTGCTTCGTAGCGTTTCGCGCGCCGCAGCATGGGTTGGTGCGCCGTGGACCAGGTCGCGCCGCTTTCCACGTCGCGCAGATAGGTGAACGTGCCCCAGGGATCGCGCACGCCGTCCTCGCGCCAGCGAGTCACGGCCAAATCGTTCCAGCGGCTGTAGCCGCCGCCCGCATGGGTGACCATGACGTGATAGCGTCCGTTGGAGAGCAACTGCACTTCCGGGATTGGCGTATCGGGGTCGTTCAACACCCGGATCGGCATTTCCGGGCTGGCCATGCCGACCTGGAGACCGCTGAGTTCGGCGATGTGGGTATAGAACTCCGATGCCCTGGGGATCCGTTCCTGCAGCAACAGCAGGGTGGCCTGCAACAGGGGATCGGCGGTGAAGCGCTTCTGCATCGGCTGATCCAGAAGCAGCCAGGCCAGGGCCAGCAGGTTCATGCCCTGGTGGTGGGCCATGTAGGAGCGCACCAGGGCATGGGTTTCGCCACGCCGTTGCCGGGCCGGGGTGTAGTCGATGGCCTCAAAGAAGCCGTACTGCCCTTCCGCGCCGAGGGCGGAAAGGCGTTGCAGGTTCTGGCAGGCCGCCTCCGGCGCCACCATTAGCGCCATCACCGAGGCGTAGGGCGCCACCACCCGGTCCTCGCCGAGCCCGCGCTTCAGCCCCAGGCCAGGCACGCCGAAGGCCCGGTACTGGTAGTTGAAATGCAAGTCCATCGTGTTGTAGCCGGATTCCGACATGCCCCAGGGCAGGTCGAGCTGCTGGCCGTACTCGATCTGCCGCGCCACCGCCGCCCGCAGGGTCTGGTCCAGCAAGGTGTGCTCGTAATTGGGCATCACCAGTTGCGGCATCAGGTACTCGAACATGGAGCCGCTCCAGGACAGCAGGATCGGCTCGCCGCCGGCGCTGGTGAGCAGGCGGCCGAGGGCGAACCAGCTTTCCTGGGGCAACTGTCCCTGGGCGATGGCGACGAACACGGAGAGACGCGCTTCCGAGGCCAGCAGGTCGTAGTAGCTGGTGTCGCGGCGCCGATCGTCCACGTTGTAGCCGATGGAGAGCAGGCGTGCCGCCTTGTCGTAGAGGAAACCGTATTCCATGTTAGCCAGTTCACCGGCCAGCAGGACCAGGCGCTGGATGCTGGCGATGCGGGCCTGGGCGCGTTCGCTGCCTTCGGCGATGTGCCGGCGCAGATCGTCGATCCACGCGGCTTGCTCGGGCGAGGCGTGCGACGTGGCCGCCCCGGACCGGCTTGCGAAGTCGACAGGCTCCGCCAGAGCAAGCCCCGCCAGGGCACGCAAAGTCGGAATCGCGTCGATTTCGGCAAACCCGCCGAATCCGTCCGGCGCGTCCGGCAGCTCGGCCCAGGGCGCGAGATAGGCCAGTTCATCGCGAACCGCCTGGCCTTGCCGGGCCAGCGCCCGTGCCCACCAGGCCGTCTGGCTCTCGGGCTCCTGGCCGAAGTGGGCGGCGATGGCCCCGGCGGATTGCGCCAGCCGGTCCAGCAAAACCCGCGCGGCCGAAAGCGTGGCTGGTGGGGTGTCGAATGCCGCTTTCAGGTCTCTCCGGTATTGGGCCAGGGTGGCCGGCGCCCGTTCGCCCTCAAGCTCTTCCAGAATCTCCAGCGTGTCGCGTAGTCCTGCCAGGCAGCGGGGCTCCAGTATGGGGAGATTGAGCAGGGCCATCAGGCCCGGACGCAAGGTCAGCAGGTGTCCCGCCAGGTTGCCGCTGTCCGCCGTGGAGATATACATCGGATGCAGCGGGCGCAGGGACTGGGTGTCGTACCAGTTGTAGAAATGGCCGCGGTGGCGTTCCAGACCCGCCATCGTCTCCAGGGTGCCGGCGCTGCGCTCGATCAGTTGCCCGGCTGGGATGTAGCCGAAATCGTGGGCGGACAGGTTCGCCAGCAGCGCCAGGCCCATGTTGGTGGGCGAAGTGCGGTGGGCCAGGGTGGCGGCCCGGTATTCCTGGTAGTTGTCCGGCGGCAGCCAATGGTCGTCGGGGCCGACTAAGGTCTCGAAGAAGGCCCAGGTCTTGCGTGCGATGCGGCCGAGGAAACGGGTCTGATCGGCCGTCAGCCGGACCTCGCGGCGGGCCAGGGGTAGGCTGATCCACCAGGCGATGACGGGAGAGGCCAGCCACAGCAGCAGGATGGGGCCGGCTACCAGCAACGCGGCCGGATTCAGCGTTGCCAGGGCGATGCCCGTGCCGACGGCGAGGACGGGCGCGAACGCCATGGTGCGGAACGAGGCGACCAGATCACCCCGGTTTTGCAGATCGTCGCTGGAGGGATTCCATTCCAGCAGCCGTTTGTGGGTGACAGCCAAGCGACCGAGGGTGCGCAGGATCGCATCCAGGCTATAGAACGCCTCGTGGGGCAGGGTCGCCAGGGCGAAGCCGGCCTGGACGAAGCGCTGGCCGGCGGCCTGCACGACAGTTGCAAGGTGCTGGCCCGGCCGCATGTCCGTCGGCTTGCGGATCAGATCCAGCAAGGTGGACAGCAGTGGCGGAAGCAGGAGGACGCCGAGCACCGCCGTGGTCCAGAATCCAGCCGATGCAAACACCGTCCAGCCCAGTACCAGGAGCAGCGTCAAGGCTGCC
Organism: Hydrogenophilus sp.; assembly: GCA_020692235.1. Lineage (GTDB taxonomy): Bacteria > Pseudomonadota > Gammaproteobacteria > Burkholderiales > Thiobacillaceae > Parasulfuritortus. The sequence goes on along the minus strand of JAIMKU010000009.1, from coordinate 42,286 downwards.
GGCACCAGGCTGCGGCGCAGGTTGTCGGCCAGCTTCCAGCGCGACAGCAGGGAGAGGGTATTCTTCCGTCGCCGCCCGTCCGGGCCGGGCACCCGGGGTAGCAGCCAGGCCGCGAGCTGCCAGTCGCCCCGGGTCCAGCGATAGCGGCGATTGACGTCGGCGCCATAGCGGGCCGGGTATTCCTCGTACAACTGCACGTCGCTCAACAGCCCGGAGCGGGCGTAGCAGCCTTCCAGCAGGTCGTGGCTGAGGATGCGGTTTTCCGGGAAACGCCCTTTCAGAGCCTGCTCGAAGGCACGGACGTCGTAGATGCCCTTGCCGATGAACGAGCCTTCCTGGAACACGTCCTGGTAGACGTCCGAAACGGCGCGGGTGTACGGATCGATGCCCGGCTCGCCGCCGTTCAGGCGGGCATAGCGGGACTGGCTGGAGCCTGGCAGGCTCACACTCACGCGCGGTTGCAGGATGCCGTAGCCCGCCCGCACCCTGCCCAGGGCCGCATCGTGGACCGGCCGGTTGAGCGGGTGCGCCATGGCGCCGACGAACTGGCGCGCGGCATCGCGCGGCAACTGGGTGTCCGTGTCCAGGATGATCACGTATTTCACGCCGGCCAGGGCCGCAGTGTCGCCCACCACCAGGGAGAAACCGTCCCGCTTGCCTTCGAGCAGCAGGGTGTTCAGGTCGGCCAGCTTGCCGCGCTTGCGCTCGTAGCCCATCCAGATGCGGTCATGGGGATTCCAGCGGCGCGGGCGGTGCAGCAGGAAGAAGATGTCATTGTTCGCGTGGTTGCGACCCGATCCGTAGCGGGTATTCAGGGCCTCGATCCGCTCCCGGGCCTGTTCCAGCAGGGGGGAGTCCTCCGGTAGGGTTTCCTCGGACGCATCGCGCAAGTCGGTCAACAGGGCGAAGCGCAGGTTTTCGTCGCGATTGGCCAGGAAGCGGACTTCCAGAGCCTCCGCCAGGCTGTCGATGTTGTGGGGGCTGGAGAGCATGGTAGGCACTACCACCATGGCGCGCGATTCTGCCGGGATGCCTGCGGAGTAGTCCATGCGCGGCAGGGGATGCGGCGACACCAGCAGGGTGGCCAGCCAGTTCACCAGCGCGGTGGCGAGCTGACCGCCGGCCAGCAACGCGAGCAGCCCCGTCACGACGAGCACCCAATCCGCGACGCCGTCGGCCCAGGCCTGGAGCGACAGGCCCGCCGCGATCAGCAGAGTCAGCAAGGTGATGGCGCCCACATACAGGAACAGGGGTGATCGGCTGGCCCGGCGCCGAAGCCGCGCGGCCGGGGCGAGGCTCGCCCGGGTGGCGCTTTCCAGCGCCGGCCGGCCCGGCCCGATCAGGTAGTAGCCCACGTGGGCCGTTCCATCGGCCTCGCCGATCCGGGCCGCTCCCCGCGCCAGCTCGATGGCGCGGACGGCGACCGCGTCTTCGGTGAGACGGCTCGCCTTCGCGATCGCCTCGACGGCGTGGCGGTAGCGGTCGCGGCTGGCGAAATCCATCCCGGCGTAGACCTGCCTCGGGTCGCCGCGCAATATCCCTTCGACCAGGCTCATGGCCTCGACGGACTCGCGCCAGTCCATGGTGCCGAGGAAGCGCAGGCTGCCGATGCTGTTGCTGATGGAGACCTGATCGGCGGCCTGCTGCTGGTTGCCCGCGCGCACCGACTGTTCGATGCTCAGCCCCGTCTCGGCCAGTTGCTGTTCCATCCAGGTCAACGGCAGGGCCAGGGCGGGACCCTGCCCCTGCAGGCGGCGCGCGAATTCCGACACGAACGGGGCGGTCATGGGCGGATTCGAGCGCGCCATGTCGGCGATGACCAGGATCAGGTTTTTCGCATCCCGGTGGGCGATCTCCACCAATGTATCCGCCCAGACGACGGCTATATCCCGATCCCGCCTGCCGGCGGCGATGCGCACAGCGACGCGGCGCAGATTCTCGATCAGCGCCAGACGCAGCATGATAGGGATGGCCCACAGCTCGCCCAGCCGCAGTGGCGTGACCGTCTGGTAAGCCGCGACGATGCGGCTCAGGCTGTCCGGGTCCACCCGTCCGTCGCCGTGGGCGATGGTTTCCAGGGCAATGTCGTAGACGCGCGGCAAACTGGCCGAAGCGCCTTCGGACAGGCTGGGCAGTTCCCGGCTGTAGCCCTTGGGCAGATGCCGCCGGGCGGTACGTATCTGCTCCTCGACCAGATAGAAGTTGTCGAGCAGCCATTCCCCGGCCGGCGTGATGCGTTGCTTTGCCCCGACCGCGGCCGTGAGCTGGTCGCAGGTCTCGATCAGAACGCCCTCGTTCGCCGCCAGTCGCGCCAGCAACTGGTCCGGGGCGCGCTCCGGCATCAGGCGGTGGGTGGACGCGAGTCGGACCCCGTGCTTCGCCATCTGATCGGTACTGAACAATTCAGCCCGCAGTGGCGATTCTTCATTGAAAGCCTTGCCCGACTTCCGCGTTGGTTTCAAGCATTTCTCCCAGCCTCTCGGCGAACGGCGGCGGATGCGCCATGCGATTCGACACCATGGTGTCGATGACTATGACGATTTGGGTATGCGGGGCGCTTGGCCCGGGCGCCCGGGAGACGTTCCCGGAACAGTGGCGAAGTGGTTGGGGCGGCACGGAACACCTGCGCCCAGGTACTTGACTGGATCATACACGCGCCGCACGGGGGCCATCGGGAGATCGGACGCTGTGTCGGCACCATCCCGGCAGGTGTGTTGGATGATGCGGATGACGAGGGTGGCATTTCAGACTCAAGCGAAACCCGTTTCCGAGTCCGTTAACCCCAAGAGTCACACCCCCGTCAGAGACTCATGTTGAGACCGGCCTGTTTACCGCCACTCACCATGGCGGTGTTCTTCGTGGCGGTGTTCTTCAAAATCCGGGCGGTGATCGGCAAAGCGGTCATGGTCGTGGCGATGACCATAGAAACGATCGCCGTTGCGGTAATGACGCCGGTCCCAACGCCGGTCCCAACGCTGGTCTTGATGCCACACGGGGGCGGCGTAGATTACCTGCGGCGGTGCTTGATAAACCACGGCCGGCTCATAGAGCGTATAGATTAATGGGAAAACAGATCAGTGGCCTTTTCCTTCTTATAGCTTTTCTTTGTATTCCCTGAAACCATCAGCCAATTTCCGAAATGATGTGGGTTTAAACTTCTCAAAGCTCTCTTCGTCTACATAAACAAAATCATACATCACATCTGACTGGACCCGGTTGATGTCCTCGCACCATTGGCGCAGCCGCTGCATTTTGAGTGGCACGTCAAAATCTTCCTGCCCCTTGGTTTCGACAACAACAATTCGTTTTTCAGACAGCTTGACCAGAAAATCCGGGTAGTAGTTAGAAATGTCGCCGTCCGCATTCACGTAGTCCAGCTTGAAATGCACTGCCATATAGTTCTTAGCATATGAAACCACATCGTCGCAGTCTTCCAGGAAGCGGGCGAACAGCAGTTCAAACCGGCTGTCCCCGATAATACGGTTAAAGACACTCTTCTTCGGGACAAGGTAGCTCTGATCCTTTGCCACAAAGGGGCGCGTTTGCCGCAGCTTGATGGTGTCGCGGATTTCGGCATCTCCTTTGTCCTGTACGGTCAGGGCGTTGATCGCCTTCTTGAAGGTCTCAATCAGTGTCTTGGTGGCGGCCGGTTCCGACAGGTTGCGCAGGGTGTTGGGGTCTTCCAGGTCTACCTGCCGGTCAAACAACCGGTCCTGAATAAACGCCTTGACCTTGCCATAGAGCACGTCATAGCCGCCGACCAGCCTCAAGTCCTTCATGATGGTCTGCGCAAAGTAGCCTATCACGCTGCGGTAGTCGGCAACGCCGGCTGTGTCGAGAATCGTGGTATGCGTCACCTCGCCGGTGGTGATGTCCTTGAAGACGATCTCCCGCTGTTCTTCTTCACTGAACTGTAGATAGGCCACGCGTTGATGCCCCAGCGCGCCCACGTCCAGCGCGCCAAGGTTCTTGTATTCCCGGAAGACGCGGGGGGTCAGCACCGGGATTTCAATATCCAGCGCGTCGATGTCTTTCTTCTCGTTCTCGTTGTCAACTTCGACGACCAGCGGCGTTTTCGGCCCAGTGCCTTCGCCCATCGGCTTGCGCTCCAACACCACGCCTTCCGCCTGGATGGATTCCACAAAATCCATAAAGGCATTCGTGCCAACCACGCTGACATATTCTTCTAGGCCGCCGGGATACATCTTGCGCAAGCCGCGCCCCAGGGTTTGTTCGGGCAGAATGTTGCTTTTCGCGGAATAGGCGCGCAGCCCCACAATTGTGGTTACGTTGCGCACATCCCAGCCCTCTTTAAGGACCATCACCGAGATGATGGCCTTGTAGGGGCTGTCCATCCCGTCAATCGCATTGGCTCGTTCGCGCAGCTTATCCAACTCTTCTTTGCTCTTGCCCGACGTTGATTCGGATATCTCTCCGTTGTTCTTGGTGTGAATCACCAGCACGGCGTCTTTCAAGTCCGGGTAATTCCCCTCCAGATATTCAGCTACGTCATCGCAGTTGCGCGTGTCGTCGGTCATCACGAACAAAATCGCCTTCTTGCCCATCTTTGCGTGTTCGGTATAGGCCTTGCGCCATTCGATCACGCCCAAATGAATATAGTCGGCGTATTTTTCGGTGAACTTCGCGCTCTGGCGCTCGGTCAACTTTGCCCGGCTGGCCGCGTCGGGCAGGACGGGATGCTTGACGACATTCTGCGAGATGGCCTCCACCAGCGGGTAATCGGCCACGGTCTGCACAAAGATCGCGCCGTTGTTGTGCTTGGGCGTGGCGGTCACGTCCACTTGCAGAGAGAGCGCGGATCCTTTTTGCTTCAGTCGGTTGTGGATGTCCTCGATGGATTTGAACCATGCCATGCGCGGGTCGTGAATATGGTGCGCCTCGTCGTTCAGCACCACAAGCTCGTCGATGTCCCGCACAATCATGCCCAAGTCCACCTTGGAGTCGGTGGTCGCGCCGCTGGGCCGCTTGCCCAAGAAATAGTTCATCGTGTTCTCGTCGTCGGGCGATGCGGGGATATCGTCGCCGGCATAGACGCGGTGGATGTTGGTCAGAAAGATATTGCCGGTGGGTCGGGTAATGCGTACTTCATCCTGTTTATGCAGGGTAAGCTGGAAATCGTCGCGCCAGTTGCGCCCGTCCACGCCGTTGTCTGGAATGACAGGGTCTTCAAAGAAGATACGCAAGCCCTGGAAATCCCGGTAAATCCGGTCCAGCACGATGATGTTGGGGGTGATCACCAAGAAGTTGCGTGCCAGTTCAGATTCCGGCTCGTACAGCTTGTGATAAAAACTCCACGCCAGCGCCAGGCTCATCACCTTGGTCTTGCCTGTGCCCGTCGCCATCTTCACCACGAACCGCCGCCAGGTCTCGTCAAACATCCCGGCGGAGACCAGGCCGGAACCGTCGAAGCGCATCATGTCAAACTTGTCCTTTACCCCCACCACGTCGTACAGGTAGATGATGGTTTCCAGCGCCTCACGTTGTGCGAAGTAATACTGAAACTCGGCCATGGTTCCGTCGGCCTGGGGCAGCAGGTGTGGCGTGTTAAACCACCAGTTGAGCAGGCTGCGGCTGGTGTCTGTTGCTCCTACGTACCCCCCGTCCCGGAACTCCTTCACTTTGCGGCGCAGCACCGGCACCAGCGGCGGCATGAGTTTATCCATGCTGTTTTCCCTGAGCGCCTCATCGGCGGGAAACCAGCGGATGCCCGGGTCGAGAATCGCGTGCGGGGATTGCGGAAAGTCTTTATGCAGGGCCATATCCGGTTATTTGCCTTTCTTTTTTGTGGGCGTCTCAGTAGTGCCGAGTCGCTTTCTCTGTTGGGTCTTGATCTTCTTGATGCTTTCGACTACCGGCAATTCTTCGGGCATCGTGCCGCCCAATTCCCGGATGGTTTGCCGCACCTTCGCGCCGACTTCACGATGCGTCCGGTTCGCTGCGTCTTTTTCCTTCACCTCATCCCGGCGCAATTTCTCCTCTGCCTGGGTCGCGCGAAACAAGTTCGCCGCCAGTTCCGTGCTGCCCATGTGATCCAGAATCTTCTGGCTCTTTTTCAATCCTTTCCGCCTATGAATGTCCTCCTGTTTCAACCCGCCATAAAGCCCCATATATCCGTGATTTTGAAAGATAGCGTAGTCAATGGGTTCGATAACGCCGGCACCCTTGGCAGCGTCGGCCAACTGAACGTTATGGCGGCGAATTTCTGCACGCAATAACAGCCGCTGATTTTCTTCGATATTTTCGTCAGCCAATTCCTGCCGCCGCGTCTGGATGGCAAAGTAGGTTTGACCATGCGCCACGATCCCCTTTTTGGGATCGGCGTTCTGAATGACGAGGTAACAGGCGTAGCGTGAAAGCAAAGTGACGTTGATCTCGCGCCTGCCACCTTTCCCGATCTCGATCATTTTGCTGACGTCAGCAAAATGATCCTCAATATGATGCCCGCTGTTGAAACACGCCAGCTTCGCCTTCTCGATTACGGTCTCAAAATTGCGGTATTGGGTATAGTCCAGCACCCCGGCCAGGTCGCGACTCTCCCAATACTCATTGCCCGCCTCATTGACCTTCCGGATCCGCTCGAAAGGCGACGCATGCCCGCCTGTTTCCTTCGTTATTTCTTTCCCCATTATTACCTTCCTACTCCCTTTCCCACGCTCACGTCCACGATCGTCATCGTGTCGGTGCCGAAGATATCCACCACCTTGACAGCCAGCTTGCGCCGGCCCGGCGGGCATTCATGAAAGACGCTTTTCAGTTCCAGCGAACGATCCTTTTTGGTGCGGAAGGATTGCCACTCATTCTCAAAGATGTAATCCCCGGTCCAGACCTCTTCAAATCCCCCCGCTTCGCTCCCCCCTTTGTCAAAGGGGGGCTGGGAGGGATTTACCGGCACCCGAATAATCTCCCGCTTGCTCTCAAAGTTGAAGTCCACCGCCCAGTAGTCGATCCAGTCGGTCCAGTTCTTGGTAAGTGTTTCGCGGGTGACGACGCCGTCCTTGTCCTTGCTCACCTTCACGATCTGCCCCTTTTCTACGACGATCCGGCTGGCTTTGTCCTTGAGCGTGGCCTCCGCATTGGCGATAGAATCCTGCGAATAAAAAACTGAAAAGTCGGTAAGCTCTACCGCCACGCTGTTCTTCTTGACGTGCGGCTTGACCTCGATGAAGGAGACATCGTGAAACACCACCTGGTTTTTCTCCACCGCCCGCTTATCGAACACCTCGGCCGGAATGTATTTGGGTGCGATGTCTATGCCTTTGGCACGGGCTTCGTCCAGCACGTTGGGGAACAGCCCCATCTCAAACTCGAAGCCAAGGATGTCCACTTTGGTGATATGCTTCTTGCGGCATTCCAAAATAACCTCTTCCACGAAGAGCCGCGTTACCGGAAGGTTCACCGGCCCCACTGCCACCAGCCGCCCGGCCTTCTTACCGTGGAAGGTATTGAAGCCATCGGTCTTTTCGGCGCGATAGGCGCGCAGGATCAGGTCAATAAAGGCCGTTTCCTTCTCCGCCAACTGCTTCTGTTGTTCCGCCTCGCGCAGGTTGGGGTTGACGCCGATGTAGTGCTGGCGCTCGTATTTGCCGAGGTTGAGGATTTCGAAGGCGCGGTAGTCCTTGCCATCGGCCTTGAGCGCGCGCTGCACGCCGATCAGACGCTTGCGCGTGGTGTGGATTGCGAACTTGCTTAGATCAGCACCTATCCATTTGCGCTGATCTGTAAAGTAATATTCAATATTCTCTTTGCCTGATTGCAGCTTAACTCTCCGAGCTCTTAGTCCTTGTGCAACCGCAAGGGTTGTGCCTGAGCCACAAAAAACATCCATAACAATATCGTCTGGATTTGTGCTTGCATCAATGATCCTCTGTATCAGTTCGACTGGTTTCTGCGTAGGGTAGCCAACTCTCTCTGTTTTATCTGATGGCATGATCGGTTGAATTGTCCACCAGTCTTCGGGGTGCTTGCCTTTCTCGTTTGGTTTGTAACCTTCATACACCTTATTGTCTCTATACGATTTATCGTAGCGGCTTGGATCAGAATTCATTACGTCGTCAGAGTATGGGATACGGACATCATCAACGTTAAAAGTAAATTGGGTTGATTTGCTGTATCTGAAAATGGTGTCATGCTTTGGAGCGAAATCATTTTTGGGCACGCCCCCGCCGCGATAGCACCAAATAATTTCATTACGAAATCCTGCCTTTTCAGTTTCTCCACCTTTCCCAAATACCTCATCCAGCACTAGACGCATATATCCGCTGAGTCGCCAATCACAATGCACATAGATGCTGCCGTCCTCCGCCAGCAAATCCCGCATCAGCGCCAACCGCTCGTAGATCATAGCGATGAAAGAATCTGCGCCCTTTCCCCAGGTATCGCGGTAGGCGATTTCTTCCAGGATGTTGGGCTTCTTGGTGAAAGTGTCGCCACCAATCTCGATGTCCATCGAAAAATCCGCGCCTACGTCGAAGGGCGGGTCAATGTAGATCAATTTCAGCCCGCCCTGCTTTTCAATCTCCTCGCGCAACGGGCCGTTTTTCAGGCTGGAAAGGATGAGCTTGTTGTCGCCCCAGATGAGCTTATTGGTCCAACCCTTGAGCTGGCGGCCACGTTCGTCAAAAAGCAATCCTTGTGATGAAGTGTCCTCTGGCTTCTCCGCCCGTGGCTCGTCCACCTGCTCGATGACTTGGAAGGGCAGGACAATATTGCAGACCTCGCTTGTCTTTCCATTCCAGACCAGTTCGACCTCGCGCTTGTCCTCGAACAGCAGAAAGCGGTATTTGTCCGGCAGCGGCTTGTCCGCCTCAATAAAGCGGATGATCTCCTGCTGTTCCTGTTCGGTCAGTCGTGACATAAAAAGCCTCTTTTTCCCGGTGTTCTACCTGGTTACAAATCGAGAGACATTGTAAACAATTGAATACGCGGTTTTAGCCGCGTGTCGTCGTTAATTTTCCTTACCATGAATTGCTCAGCAGCAATTCGTATGGCAATCAAGAGGACAATTTTGTTCTCGAAGTTGATACCAGCGCAAACTTTGTAGGTATAGGTTGTCGGCTGGCTTTGGTAATAAACCGGTTGGCTTTCATAGACTGTCCGGCTTTCATAGACTGTCCGTGGCCGCGATGCGGCGACGCCGGCAATGGCGCCAACTACGCCGCCGGCCACCGCGCCATTATGGCCGCCGATGGCGTGGCCAAGCGCTGCGCCGACGCCAGTGCCGATCAATACGTTCTATACTTCGTCCGCCGAGGCGGTGGTCGAACCCGCGGCGGTCAGCGCGGCAACGAGTAGCGGCAGGGCATATTTCGATTTCATGGTAGTTCTCCTGTGTTGTGACGATTCCATGCTAGCCAGTAGGTGGTTTCGGTGGATTTCGGGAGTGCTACCAAATGTTTCAAATTGTTATTTGTCCGACCCGGTCTGGGGGGGGCGCTGGTTGAGCGGTTGAACTGCCGCAACTGCGGGGCGTGGCCGAGCCCCCGGCAGGCCGCTGCACATTCTGAAATCAGTGTCGGACCGCGATAGATCAGGCCGCTGTAGACCTGTATCAGACTGGCGCCCAGGCGCAGTTTGTCGACGGCGGCATCGCCGCCAAGTATGCCGCCTACACCGATGAGCGGAATCTCGTCTTTCAGCGCACCGGCGAAGGCGAGTGCCGCCAGTACCTGGTCCGAGGCCCTTTTGACGGGCGCCCCGGATAGGCCGCCAATCTCGGTGCCGTAGGGCAGGTGATCGACCCCGACGCGGGAGAGCGAGGTATTGGTGGCGATAACCGCGTCGACCCGGTGTTTGCGGAACAGGGCGGCCATATCGGCGATCTGTTTGTCTCCCAGGTCCGGGGCCACCTTGACCGCAAACGGGGTGTATTTGCCGTGTTGGTCAGCCAGTCGTGTCTGCTCGGCCTTGAGTACCGTCAATAGGGCATCAAGTTCGTCGCCATATTGCAAGCTGCGCAGACCCCTGGTGTTGGGCGAGGAGATGTTGATCGTGACATAGCTGGCTCGTTGGTACGCCTTGCGCAGGCCGATCAGGTAGTCGTCGGCGGCGTTTTCGATCGGGGTATCGAAGTTTTTGCCGATGTTGATGCCGAGCACACCTTGGAAATTCGACCGGGCCACGTTTTCCAGCAGGGCGTCGATACCGTCATTGTTGAAGCCCATGCGGTTGATGATGCCGTTTACCTCGGTCAGCCGGAACATCCGTGGTTTGGGGTTACCTAGCTGCGGCCGCGGCGTGACCGTGCCGACCTCGATAAAGCCGAAGCCCATGGCGGCCCAGGCGTCCAGACACTCGCCGTTCTTGTCCAGGCCAGCGGCCAGCCCGACCGGGTTGGGGAAGGTCAGGCCCATAACCTGGCGCGGGTCGTCCTGGATCGTGGGCAGCATGGCCTTGAGCAGGCAAGTCGGGGCTCGGCGCAGTGCGTCGATGGTCAGGTTGTGGGCGGTTTCCGGGTCGAGTTGAAAAATCAGTGGCCGGAACAGCGGGTAAATATCCATGGTCATTGGGCACCCTTGAATCGGTATGAGATTTTAGCGAGGTGGCGCAAGCTGCTATCCTACCTTGGGTCTAATTCTTTTTGTGTTTCCGTCTTGATAACTGTTCCATCACTAACCGCCCATAAGCCCTATTGGGCCAAACGCTTCGGCGTCGCACCCTTTCTGCCCATGTCGCAGCAGGAAATGGCCGTACTCGGCTGGGACTCCTGCGACGTCATTTTGGTCACCGGCGATGCCTACATCGACCACCCCAGCTTCGGCATGGCGCTGGTCGGGCGGCTGTTGGAGGCCCAGGGCTTCCGGGTCGGTATCATAGCTCAACCGGACTGGCGCTCGGTCGATCCATTCCGAACCTTGGGTCGGCCCAACCTGTATTTCGGCGTTACCGCCGGGAACATGGACTCGATGGTCAACCGTTATACCGCCGACCGCAAGATCCGTTCCGATGATGCCTACACGCCAAACGGCGCGCCGCACAAACGGCCGGACCACGCCGCGACAGTCTACGCCCAGCGTTGCCGCGAGGCCTATAAGGACGTGCCGGTCATCCTTGGCGGCATCGAGGCGTCCCTGCGCCGGATCGCCCATTACGACTACTGGTCGGACACCATGCGCCGTTCGGTGCTGGCCGACTCTAAGGCCGACATCCTGCTGTTCGGCAACGCCGAGCGGGCGCTGGTCGATCTGACCCATCGCCTGGCGGCCGGTGAAAATATCACCGCCATCCGTGACTTGCGCGGTACGGCGTTCATGGTCCCCGTCGGCTGGAAACCCTCGGAGGCCTGGACCGAGGTCGATTCGCTGGCGGTGGCGGCGGCCGGCACGCCGGTCCACTTCGTCGCCCAGCCCGACCAAGACCGAACGGCCCGGGCCGAGCAGCGGGCCCACAGCGTATTGCGCCTGCCGTCTTTCGAGCAGGTGGAGAAGAATGCCGTACTCGACACCCATGCCTCGCGCGTCTTTCATCTCGAATCCAATCCCGGCAACGCCCGCGCCTTGGTGCAGGCGCATGGTGAGCGCGACGTTTGGCTGAACCCGCCGCCGATCCCGCTGACTACCGCCGAGATGGATTTCATCTATGACCTGCCGTATGCCCGCGCGCCCCATCCGGCTTATGGTGACGCCAAGATACCGGCTTGGGAGATGATCCGTTTTTCGATCAACATCATGCGCGGCTGCTTCGGTGGCTGCACCTTCTGCTCGATCACCGAGCACGAGGGGCGCATCATCCAGAACCGCTCGGAAGCGTCTATCCTGCGCGAGATCGAGGCGGTGCGCGACAAGACGCCGGGCTTCACTGGGGTCATCTCCGACCTCGGCGGGCCGACCGCCAATATGTACCGCCTGCATTGCCGGGAGCCAAAGATCGAAGCGGCCTGTCGGCGGCTGTCCTGTGTGTTTCCCGACATCTGCGAGAACATGGGTACCGACCATGGCCCGCTCATCCACCTCTACCGTGCGGCGCGCGCCATTCCCGGCGTGAAGAAGGTGTTGATTGGCTCCGGGGTGCGCTACGACCTGGCGGTGCGGTCGCCCGAGTATGTCAAGGAACTGGTGACCCATCACGTTGGCGGCTACCTCAAGATCGCCCCGGAGCACACCGAGGCCGGGCCGCTCGAACACATGATGAAGCCGCGGATGACGGCCTATGACCGGTTCAAGCAGATGTTCGAGCGCTACTCGAAGGAGGCGGGCAAGGAACAGTACCTGATCCCGTATTTCATCGCCGCCCACCCGGGCACCACCGATGAGGACATGGTCAACCTGGCGCTGTGGCTGAAGCGCAACCACTTCCGCCTCGACCAGGTGCAGACCTTCCTGCCCACGCCGCTGGCGCTCGCCACCACCATGTGGCACACCGAACTCAATCCGCTGAAACCGGTGCTGGGCGGCCGGGCGCGCAAGGTTGCCGTGGTCCGTGGCGAACGGGCGCGGCGCTTGCAAAAGGCCTTCCTGCGTTATCACGACCCGGCCAACTGGCCGTTGTTGCGCGAGGCCTTGCAGGCCATGGGCCGGGCCGACCTGATCGGCAATGGCAAACAGCAACTGATCCCGGCATTTCAGCCATCCGGGGCGGGGCGATCATCCTCAGGGTTCAGACCTGCTGGCAAGACAGCAATGCAAAGAGGCAAACAGTTCGGCAAGACCCGGATAAAATAAAGACGAGGAGAAAGAGGAGATATACCAATGAAACGTCAATTGATCGTCATCGTGGTTTGTCTGTGTATGACATCTTCGACCTGGTCCGATGAAGGCCAAGGCGGCCACAAAATGCAAACCGGCGAGGACCTGATGCGGATGTGTATGGTCGCCAAGGTGCAGGCCTTATCACTCATGTGCAACAACTACATCAACGGCTATCTGGATGCTGTGGCCAGTGGTTTGCGCAAGGGCCAGTTCTGCTTCGGCAAGGGCGACAGAGGGCGGCTGCCGATGGCCATAGCGATCTGGCTGGCCGCCCATCCGGACTACAAAAAGAAACCCGCCCCCAAGGGGCTGGATCGGGTCTTGAGCGAAAAGTTTAGCTGCAAGAAATAACCGGGCCGCGTTGATGCGTCCGGCGGCGTCTACCGGACCCGAGCCTTGGCCAGTTTCGCCAGAAGTGCCGGGAGCGCCTGGGTGGCCGCCTTTTCGCCTTCCATGATGGCCAAATGGCGATCGTTGAAATCGGTGACCGCGACCCCAGAGATATGGGGCCGAATCACGACATCTGCGGCGCTCAGTTCATGGCGGCTGATGGCATTGCCCATGATGGTGAAGGTTTGCAACAACTCGCTCATCAAACCATTGGCCTTGCTCCAACTGGGCTTATGGCCAATATCAACGGCGATCACGAAGTCGGCGCCCATGTCTCGCGCGGCCTGAATCGGCACCGGTGAGGTGAGACCGCCGTCGATATACTCGTGGCCGTTGATGGTGACCGGCTGAAATACCCCCGGCACGGTGCTGGAGGCGCGTACCGCCATGCCGGCATTACCGCGCCGAAAGACCACCATTTCACCGGTGCCGAGGTCCGTGGCCACGGCCCCGAATGGCCTGGCCAGTTTCTCGATGGGTCGGTTGGCCACCATCTTGTTGATGAAGTCCTGTATGGCTTCGCCCTTGAATATGCCCCGGCTGGGCAGAGTCCAGTCGGTCATCTCGCCTTCCTTGATTTGCAGCGCCATGTTTTGCAACTGAAAGCCGCTCAGGCCGTAGGCATACAGGACCCCGACCACCGACCCGGCGCTGGTGCCGACAATGATATCGGGCTTGATGCCGTTGGCCTCCAATACCTTGATGACCCCGATATGGGCAAAACCGCGCGCGGCGCCGCCACCCAGGGCCAGGCCGATCTTGAGCGCTTTGGTTTGCTGCGGGATGGCTGGCGGCGGCTGGGTCGGTTGTTGGGCGCAGGCGGCCACCAGCAGGACCAGCGCCAGGGAGGTCAATAGTCGAATTTTCATGATGGGTTAGAGAGCGGTTCTCAGGTGAAAGGTTCAAGCGGGCAGGGCAATTACACCGTCATGTCGAGCCCTGACAGCGGATTTTAACCCTATCAGGGACGGCCTCGGCGGAGTGGCCGATATTTAGGAAGGTGACTCATAATGCCGGCAGCGTACCATTTTGCATCAGCGTTACCACGGAGTTGACCATGATCCATCCCCTCGCCGGACAACCTGCACCAGCCGACCACCTGACCGACATCGATGCCCTGCTCAGGGCCTATCGCGACCTGCCCGACCCGAATGATCCGGGCCAACGGGTGGCGTTTGGCACCAGCGGCCATCGGGGCAGCGCCTTCAAGCGCAGCTTCAACGAGGCGCATATTCTGGCCATCTCCCAGGCGGTGTGCGAATACCGCGCCGCTCAGGGCATTGCCGGCCCGTTGTTCCTGGGCATGGATACCCACGCATTGTCGGCGCCGGCGCAGCAGACCTGTCTGACGGTGCTGGCCGCCAACGGGGTCGAGGTGCGGATGCAGGCGAATGGCGGCTTTACCCCAACGCCGGTGATTTCCCATGCCATCCTGGTCCATAACCGGGTGCCCTCGGCAGCGAGGGCCGACGGCATCGTCATCACCCCCTCGCACAACCCGCCGCCAGACGGCGGCATCAAATACAACCCGCCCAACGGTGGCCCGGCCGATACCGACGTTACCGGCTGGATCGAACAGCGCGCCAACGACCTGCTGGCGGCCGGCAATCGCGAGGTCAAACGGATGACCTACGAACAAGCGCTGGCCGCATCAACCAGCCATGCAGTCGATCTGATGACGCCCTACATCGACGACTTGGAGAACGTCATCGACATGGCGGCGATTCGCGCCGCCGGACTGAAGATCGGCGTCGATCCCATGGGCGGCGCGGCGGTAGCCTACTGGCGGCCAATCGCCGAGCGCTACGGCCTGACCCTGGAAGTAGTGAACCCCAAGGTCGATCCGGCCTTCGCCTTCATGACCCTGGACCATGACGGCAAGATTCGCATGGACTGCTCCAGCCCCTATGCCATGGCCTCGCTGGTCAGTCTCAAGGACCGCTTCGATATTGCCTGGGGCAACGACGCCGACGTCGATCGGCATGGCATCGTTACCCCGTCTGCTGGCCTGATGAACCCCAATCATTACCTGGCCGTGGCCATCGCCTATCTGTTGACGCACCGGCCGCAGTGGCCTACGGATGCCGCCGTGGGCAAGACCCTGGTCAGCTCGGCCATGATCGACCGGGTGGTGACGGGCCTGGGCTGCAAGTTTGTGGAGGTGCCGGTGGGCTTCAAGTGGTTCTCGGCCGGCCTGCTTGATGGCAGCCTTTGCTTTGGCGGCGAGGAGAGCGCCGGGGCCTCCTTTCTGCGCCGCGACGGCACGGTCTGGACCACCGACAAGGACGGCATCATTCTGGGTCTGTTGGCGGCCGAGATCACAGCGGTCACCGGCCGCGACCCGGGCCAGCATTATCTGGACCTGGCGGCGCGATACGGTGCGCCGTTCTATACCCGCATCGACAGCCCGGTGAGCAAGCAAGAGAAGGCCGCATTCAAGCGTCTGACCCCGGAGCGGGTCAATGCCGCCACTCTGGCCGGCGATGCCATCACCGCCAAACTGACCCGCGCGCCGGGCAACGACGCGGCCATCGGCGGCCTCAAGGTGACCACGGCGAACGGCTGGTTTGCCGCCCGGCCGTCCGGCACCGAGGACATCTACAAGATTTACGCCGAGAGCTTTGTCAGTGTCGGGCACTTACAGACCATCATCGACGATGCCCGGCGCATGGTCGGCGCCGCATTGGCTTGAGAGGAATGACCATGGATTACCTTTGCCTGGGTGACAGCGATCTGAAGGTCTCCGCCATTTGTCTGGGCACCATGACCTTCGGCCAGCAGAACACCGAGGCCGAGGCGCACGCGCAACTCGATTACGCCTTCGCTCAGGGCATCAATTTCATCGACACGGCGGAGATGTACCCGGTACCGCCCAAGGCCGAGACCTGCACCCGGACCGAGACCCTGGTTGGTACTTGGCTCAAGCGCCAGCCGCGCGCCAAGGTCGTCCTCGCCACCAAGGTGGCCGGACCGAACCGCTCGATGGCGTGGATACGGGGCGGGCCGAAGGCGCTCGACCGGGCCAATATCCGGGAGGCCATCGAGGGTTCGCTGAAACGCCTGCAAACCGACTATATCGACCTCTATCAAATCCACTGGCCAGCCCGCAACGTGCCCATGTTCGGCCGGTTTCAGTTCGATCCGACGCAGGAAATGGCCGCTGTGACCATCCGCGAGCAGCTTGAAGCCCTGGCCGAGCTGGTCCGGGAGGGCAAGGTGCGCTATGTGGGCCTGTCCAACGAGCATCCCTGGGGGCTGATGGAGTTTCTGCGCCTGGCTATGACACACGGTTTACCCCGCGTGGTCTCGATCCAGAACGCCTACAGCTTGATTAACCGCAGTTTTGAATTTGGCCTGGCGGAGATTGCCTACCGGGAGCGGGTCGGCCTGTTGGCCTATTCGCCGCTGGCCTTCGGTCACCTGAGCGGCAAATATCTGGACGACCCAACGGCGCCAGGGCGGGTCACCCACTTCAAGGGTTTTGCCCAGCGCTACGAGAAACCCAACGTCCAGCCGGCCGTGGCGGCCTATGCGGCGCTGGCCCGCAGGCATGGACTGACGCCAGCCGAATTGGCACTGTCGTTCGTCTATCGGCGCTGGTTTACGGCCAGCACGCTCATTGGCGCGACTGGTATGGAGCAACTGAAGGAGAACCTGGGCGCCTGGGGGAAACCACTGACGGAGGATATTCTGGCCGAGATCGAGGCGCTGCACCTGCGCTATATGAATCCGGCGCCTTAAGGCTACCTGATCTGTGTGTCCAACTGGAGTCGGCGGGCGCCGTCGAAGTGCTTGGCCCAGTAATGGGTGTCGATGCTGGAGACTATGACTTCCTTGCCTTCGCGGCTGCTTGCATGGACAAATTTACCGTCGCCGGCGTAGATGCCGACATGCGAGAAATGCTTCTTGAGGGTGTGGAAGAAGACCAGGTCGCCCGGTTGTAGCTCAGCCTTTTTCACCGCCGTGCCGCTCTGGCTGAGCGCCTTGGCGCTGTGGGGCAGGTCGAGATCGGCGGATTGTTTGTAGACGTAGTGGACCAGTCCACTGCAATCGACGCCTTTTTTGGGATCGGTTCCACCCATTTTGTAGGGCGTGCCCAGCAAGCCCATGGCCACCAGCAACGGCTCGGCCTGCTTCTTCATGGTGTCCATGAGACCACCCTCGTCGGCCGATGCGGTCCGGATGAACAGGCAGAGAGCGATGGTGCAGAAGATGAAGGCGGGCAGGTTTCGCATGTACTGGGATTGCTGATGAACTTCTTGATTAGGCCATTTTTGCGTGGGGTTGTCTACTATTACCATAAGATGCAGTTTGAGCCGCAAGGCGTGATAACCAAGGAGTGTTGCCATGACCGACGAATATGACGAAGTCCGTTCCCCAGCGCGGGATGCCGCTAGCCAAGGTGGCGATTTGCGGGACCAGGTACGTAGTCTGGTGCTGACTGCCGTAATGGAGCGCAAGACCGATCCCAAGGCCATCGTCGGGGTCATGAAGTCGGCCCTGGCTGGCCTTGGTGAGGGGTATGGCGCCCATGCCGGCAATGCCGGCGCGTCGTTGAAGACTGCCGTCGCTGGGCTTGATGAAGCTGTTGGCAAGAGCCTGTACGCGCTACGGGTGGCGGTGGAGGAAGGCTGGGATCAAGGTCGCCGGTTTGCCGATTCCGACCTGCGCGAGGCCTACGATGCGGTGCGCAATCTCGAATCCGACCTGCTCGGCACCTTGAGGGAGGTCGGAGGCAGGAGCCAGGGCGTGGTCAAGGAAGAATTCACCCGGCTGAGCGAACACTTGAGCCGCAATGGCAGCGATACGCGTAAACAGATAAGTGCAGTATTGGCCGTGCTGGGTCGGGATTTCGGCCAGGTCGCCGGTGCGGCGGCGCGTGATGCCGGCGCCGATGCCCGAGAGGCCGCCGGTCGTCTGTCGGCCGTGGCCTCCGGCATACTGCATGGCCTGGCCGATGCGCTCGATAGCCGAAAAGCCTGAGCGCGGCTGACCCGCATGCTCCGGGAAACCATTTCCATGGTGCGGGACCTGCCGCGCCTGCATGAGATCGCTTCAGTCCTGATTCGCTACGGCTGGGGCGATGTGGTGCGCGTGCTGGGTCTGGCCAAGATGCTGGAACGGGCCGGCAGGCTGCTGCATTGGCGCGTCTCCGACGAGATTACCAAACTTGATCTGCCGGTGCGTATCCGGATGGCCATGATCGATTTGGGTCCCACTTTCGTCAAATTGGGTCAGATACTGGCCACTCGTGTGGATGTCTTTCCACTGTCCTGGATCGCCGAATTCGGACAACTGCACAGCAAGGTCCCACCGGTGCCGTTCGACCTATTGCGCCCAGCCCTGGAGGCTAAGTACGGTCAGCCGCTGGAAGCGGTGTTTGATGCCATCGAGACCACCCCCTTCGCGGCGGCCTCCATCGCCCAGGTGCATCGGGCCCGGCTCAAGGACGGTTCCCCGGTGGTGTTGAAGCTGCGCCGGCCGGACATCGTGCCCAAGGTCGAAGCGGACCTGCGCATCCTGACTCACCTGGCGCGCCTGATCGAGTCCGAGATGCCCGAGTCCAGACGTTACCGGCCGGTGCAGATCGTCGGCCAGTTGCGGCATTCCTTGATGAACGAGATGGACCTGGCCAAGGAGGCCCGTAATCTGGTCCTCTTCGCGCGCGATTTCAAGGACGACGACACGGTCGTAATTCCGCGTGTCTACTGGGACTATTGCGGTGAAATGGTCAATGTCCAACAGGAGTTGCAGGGCATACCGGCCACCGATCTGAGCACTGCGGTCAGCACCGGCATGGACATGCGGCTGCTGGCGGCGCGCGGCGCCGACGCGGTGCTCAAGATGATCCTGGTGCATGGCCATTACCACGCTGATCCACATCCGGGCAACGTCATCTTCCTGGCGGGGAATCGGGTCGGCATCCTGGATTTCGGCATGGTCGGCCGGCTGACCGAGACCCGGCGCGGGCAAATCACGGATTTCCTGTGGGCGCTAATCAAGAAGGATGAACAGGCGTTGCTCAACGTGCTGACGCTCTGGGCCGGCGACGCCGAGATCGACGAAGATAAGCTGGCCTTCGACCTGACCGATCTCATCTTTAGTTATGACGATCTGCCGCTACGAGAAATCCGCATCGGGCCGCTGCTGTCCGATGTGACCGCCGTGTTGCGGGAAAACAATCTGGCGGTCCCGCCCGACCTCACGCTGCTGTTCAAGGCATTGATTACTCTGGAAGGCTTCGGCCACCAGCTCGACCCGAATTTTCATATGGTCGATCACTTGGAGCCGTTTGTACTCGAAGTGATGGAGGCCCGTTATTCGCCCGGTGCAATCTACCTGCGGGCCCGGCGCGGACTGCGCGAGATCGGCGAGATGGTCACCGGCCTGCCCAGAGACCTGGCCCGGCTGCTGCGCCAGGCCCGGCGCGGTCGTATCCGTATCGATCTCGATCTGAAGCGGCTCGACCATTTCGGTCAGCAAGTCAATCACGCCGCCAATCGCATGACCATGGGCGTGCTCACTGCGTCGCTGATTGTCGGTTCGTCCATCGTCATGACCGTCAAGGGCGGCCCGGAACTGTTTGGCCTGCCGCTGTTCGGCTTGTTGGGTTTTCTGATCGCCTTCTTCAACAGCATCGGAATACTCTGGTCGATCTGGCGCTCCGGCAGGGAGTAAGGGCTGCTCTGCACCCGCCCGCAGCGGCGGCAGATTGGATAGAATGGCGCATTTGACAATGCGGCCGCGACGAACAAGGCCACAGATCATTGAGCAACCATTAGGGGCATCATGGAAAGAATCCACAATTTCAGCGCCGGGCCGGCGGTCCTGCCCCGCGAAGTGCTGGAGCAGGCCAGTGACGAGTTGATGAACTGGCACGGCTGCGGCATGTCGGTCATGGAAATGAGCCACCGGGGCAAGGAGTTCGGCACCATTCTGGAAGCGGCCGAGGCCGATCTGCGAACCTTGCTGGGCATCCCGGCCAATTACCGGGTGCTGTTTCTGCAAGGCGGCGCGACCCTGCAATTTGCCCAGGTGCCGATGAACCTCTTGGCGGGCGACTCGGCTGATTATATTGTCACCGGCGACTGGTCCAAGAAGGCCTACAAGGAGGCCCAGCGCTTCGGCGCGGTGCATCAGGCGGCGTCGACCGAGGCGGACGGTTTCACCTCGTTTCCCGCCGGCTCCGATCTGAAGTTGAATCCAGATGCGGCCTATCTGCACCTGTGCAGCAACGAGACCATCCGCGGCGTCGAGTTGTTCGATTTCTCCGCTCTGCCGAAAGGCGTTCCGCTGGTGGCGGACATGAGTTCGCACATCCTGTCGCGGCCCATCGACGTGTCGCGCTTCGGCCTGATCTACGCCGGCGCGCAAAAGAATATCGGTCCGGCCGGCGTTTGCCTGGTCGTGGTCCGCGAGGACCTGTTGGGTAAGGTGGCGGCAGGCACGCCAACCCTGCTCGATTATGCGGTGCAGGCCGAGCAGCATTCCATGCTCAATACGCCGCCGACCTTCGCCATCTATATGGCCGGCCTGGTATTCAAGTGGCTGATTCGTCAGGGTGGCCTGGCGGCCATGGAACAGGTCAATATCGAGAAGGCACGGATGCTCTACGCCATGATCGACCGTAGCGGTTTCTACCATAACCCAGTGCAACCGGCCTGCCGCTCGCGCATGAATGTGCCGTTCACACTGCGCGACCCCAAGCTGGATGAGTCCTTCATCGAACAGGCCAGGCAGCACGGCATCCTGCAGATCAAGGGGCACAAGTCGGTGGGTGGGATGCGCGCATCAATCTATAACGCCATGCCGCTGGACGGCGTGCAGGCCCTGATGGACTTCATGGACGCTTTCGAACAGCAACACGGATGAACAAGGAACTCATCGAACTGCGTCGCCGGATCGACGCCCTGGACGACCAACTGCTGGAGTTGCTCAACCAGCGCGGCCGGCTGGCCCAGTCCGTCGGCCACATCAAGAATGGCGCGCCCATCTACCGACCCGAACGCGAGGCCCAGGTGGTGCGCCGTCTCCATAGCGCCAATGGCGGACCGTTGCCGAACGAGTCCGTGGAACGGCTGTTCAAGGAGATCATGTCCGCCTGCCGAACCCTTGAACAACCGATGACCGTGGCCTATCTCGGCCCGCAGGGCACCTTCTCCGAGGCGGCGGCGATCAAGCAGTTTGGCCGGGACACCCAGGGCATGGCGGTGGCCGGCATTGATGAGGTGTTCCGCGCGGTGGAGCAGGGACAGGCCCAATACGGCATCGTGCCGGTGGAGAACTCCAGCGAAGGCGCCATCGGCCGCACGCTCGATCTGCTGCTGACCACGCCGCTGACGATTTGCGGCGAGGTCATGTTGCGGGTGCGTCAGAATCTGCTGCGGCGCGAAGGCAACATGGATGGCATCCGCGTGATCTATTCCCACGCCCAGTCGCTTGGCCAATGTGCCGGCTGGTTGGCCGCTCATCTGCCCGGCGTGGAACGGGTCGCGGTGGCCAGCAATGCCGAGGCGGCCCGGCTGGCGGCGGAGCAGCCCGATGCCGCCGCCATCGCCGGCGAGATTGCGGCGGACCGTTATGGTCTGACCGTGGTGGCCGCCGACATCGAGGACGTGGCCGGCAACACCACCCGTTTTCTGGTCATCGGCCAGGGCTCGGCGGCGCCAGCTCCCTCCGGCAGCGACAAGACTTCGCTGGCCGTCTACGCCAGGAACAAACCCGGAGCGCTCATGGAGTTGATCGAACCCTTTGCCCGTCTGGGGGTCGGCCTGAGCAAGCTGGAGTCTCGCCCGGCCAAGAGCGGCAACTGGGAATATGTCTTCTTCATCGACCTGGAAGGCCATCGTCAGGACGCCAGAGTGGCCGAGGCGCTCGACGCGGCCGCCGGCCATGCACTGGCCTTGAAGGTGCTGGGCGCCTATCCGAGCGCGCTTTAAGCCATGTCACCGATTGATCGCGCCCCCGCGCATATCCGCGCCATCGCCCCCTATCAACCCGGCAAACCGATCTCCGAGGTGGCCCGCGAAATGGGCCTGGACGAGGCCGACATCGTCAAGTTGGCCTCCAACGAGAATCCGCTCGGCGCCAGTCCGTGCGCCCTGGCGGCGATCGAGAACGCATTGCTGGAAGTGGCCCGTTATCCCGATGGCAACGGCTATGGCCTGAAGTCGGCGCTGGCCGAACGCCTGTCCGTGGCGCGCGAGCAGATCGTCCTCGGCAATGGCTCCAATGACGTCCTGGAAATGGCCGCCCGCGCCTTCCTGGCGCCCGGCGCCAGCGCCGTCTATTCGCAATATGCCTTTGCCGTTTACCCGCTCGCGGTGCAGGCCTCCGGCGCACGGGGCATTGAGGTGCCGGCCCGTGATTGGGGCCACGACCTGCCGGTCATGCTCAAGGCCATCGCGTCCGATACCCGTATCGTGTTCATCGCCAACCCCAACAACCCGACCGGCACCCTGGCCGCGCCTGCCGATCTGGCCGCCTTCCTCGCCGCTGTGCCGGCCGATGTTGCCGTGGTGCTGGACGAGGCCTATTACGAATACCTGGCCGCCGACCTGCGTGGCGACAGCCTGGCCTGGCTCGCCCAATACCCCAATCTGATTATTACCCGCACCTTTTCCAAGGCCTATGGCCTGGCCGGCCTGCGGGTCGGCTATGCCCTGTGCGCGCCGGAAATGGCCGACCTGCTCAATCGCGTGCGGCAGCCCTTCAATGTCAGCAGCCTGGCTCAGGCGGCCGCCGTGGCGGCGATGGCGGACATGGCCTTTCTGGAACACTGCCTGGCCATTAATGCGGCCGGCATGGTCCAGTTGACTGAAGGTCTGCGCGGCCTGGGTGTCGAGTACATCCCGTCGCACGGCAACTTCATCTGCTGCCGGGTGGGCGATGCCGCTGCCGTCAACCGGGCCCTGCTTGAACGCGGTGTGATCGTCCGGCCGATCGCCGGTTACGGTATGCCCGAACATCTGCGGGTCAGCATCGGTTTGGCAAGCGAAAACGCCCGTTTCCTGGCAGCGCTGGCCGAGGTGCTGGGCAAGTGAGCCAAGCAGCCGGGACAGAGATCAAGCGACTGGCGGTACTGGGCATCGGCCTGATCGGCGGCTCGTTCGCGCTGGCCTTGAAACGGGCGGGCAGAGTGGCGCGGGTGGTAGGCTTTGGCCGCAGCCGGGCCAATCTGGAGCAAGCCCGGTCGCTGGCTGTGATCGACGAGATTGCGGCCAGCCCGGAACAGGCGGTTGCCGGTGCCGATTGCATCCTGCTGGCCATGCCGGTGGGCGCCATGGCCGAGACCTTCGTCCGCATCGCGCCGCATCTTGCCGCCAACGCCGTGCTGACCGACGCAGGCAGCACCAAGCAGGACGTCATCGCCGCCGCCCGGCGCGGTCTGGGCGGCCGAATCGGGCAATTCGTGCCCGGCCACCCCATCGCCGGTGCCGAGAAGAGTGGGGCCGCCGCTGCCCAGTCGGGCCTCTACGACGGTCGTAACGTCATCCTCACGCCGCTGCCGGAAAACTCCACCGCGACCGTCGCTGCGGTGGCCGATCTGTGGCGGGCGTGTGGCGCACGAATCATGGAGATGACCGCCGCTGAACATGACCGCATCTTTGCCGCCGTCAGTCATCTGCCGCACCTGGCCGCCTTCGCCCTGGTCGACGAACTGGCCGGCCGGCCCGAGGCCGAGGTCTACTTTCGCCATGCCGGCAGCGGCTTTCGCGATTTCACCCGGATCGCCGCCAGCTCGCCCGAGATGTGGCGTGACATCGCCATGGCCAACCGCGAGGCGCTGGCGGCCGAGCTGGATGCCTATGTCTCCCGGCTCTTGTGCCTGCGTGACGCACTGCTGGCCGGCGATGGCCAGACCTTGTTCGATACCTTTATCCGGGCCAGCCGGGCGCGCGCTAACTGGGCGCCCGGCGGCACTAACCTGGAAGACGACGAATGACCACTGTTGACCATATCGACCTGCCCGCCGCCCATGGCGCTCGCGGTACGGTACGCCTGCCCGGCTCCAAGAGCATCTCCAACCGCGTCCTGCTGCTGGCCGCTCTGGCTGAAGGCGTCACCGAGGTCAAGGCATTGCTCGATTCCGACGATACCCGCGTGATGCTGGAGGCACTGAAACATCTGGGCGTGAACTGGAGCCGCCATGAAGGCAGCGACGACTATCGGGTCGAGGGCGTGGCCGGCCGCTTCCAGGTCAAATATGCCAATCTGTTCCTGGGCAACGCCGGTACCGCCTTTCGCTCGCTCACCGCCGTCTGCGCCCTAGCCGGCGGCGATTACACCCTGACCGGCGTGCCGCGTATGCACGAGCGGCCCATCGGCGACCTAGTCGAGGCCTTGCGCCAGGCCGGCGCCCAGATCAACTACCTGGAAAACGCCGGCTATCCGCCGCTGCACATCCTCGCGCCGACGCCGAACGATGGCGAAATCCGGGTCAAAGGCAACGTCTCTAGCCAGTACCTCACCGGCCTTTTGCTCTCCGCACCCTTGCTCGGCCGGCAGGTGACGATCGTTGTGGATGGCGAGTTGATCTCCAAACCCTATGTCGAGATCACCCTGAATTTGATGCGGCGCTTCGGCGTCGAGGTCAAGCGCGACGACTGGGCGAGCTTCGTCGTACCTGCCGCCACGTATAAAAGTCCCGGCGCAATCGAGGTCGAAGGCGATGCCTCGTCGGCCTCCTATTTCCTGGCCGCCGGCGCCATCGGCCACGGCCCGGTGCGGGTTGAAGGCATTGGCCGCGACAGCATTCAGGGCGATGTCCGCTTCGCCGAGGCCCTGGCCCGCATGGGCGCCGAGATCAGCTTCGGTCCCAACTGGGTCGAGAGCCGCCTCGCCTGCGCCGATCGGCTCGGCGCCATCGACCTCGACTGTAACCACATCCCGGACGCCGCCATGACCCTGGCCATCCTGGCCCTGTTCGCCGACGGTACCACCACGCTGACCAACATCGCCTCCTGGCGGGTCAAGGAGACCGACCGCATCGCCGCCATGGCCACCGAACTACGCAAGGTCGGCGCCACGGTGGCGGAGGGCGCCGACTACATCCGGGTCACGCCGCCAGCCAAACTCACGGCCAACGCGGTCATCGACACCTACGACGACCACCGCATGGCCATGTGCTTCTCGCTCATCAGCCTGGGCGGCGTGCCGGTGCGGATCAACAACCCGAAATGCACCGCCAAGACCTTCCCAACGTATTGGGACGTGTTCAAGTCTATCGCGCAATAAGCCGATGTCTCTGCACCCGGATTTCCCCTCTTCGCCGTACGCCACGCTCGAACCCGAGCAGCGCTGGTTCCCCGTAGACGAGGAAATGCGAGCGGTCGCGTATGAAAAACTGTTGCCACCTTTGGTGGCCAAGATACGCGAAGAGGTCAAGGCTTGGCGGGATGCTGGATATCAGAGTGCTTCGGCAACGTCGAAGTCACTGCTGCATTGGTGGTTCGATACCGAGCACCTCATCGAGCAGGCCGACGGCACGCTCTCGCCATTCCAATATTACTTCGCGCAACGCGAAGCGGTGGAGAGCGGTAGGTGTCAAGTAAGTTGTCGCATTAGCTATGAATAATTGTTTGAGTTGATCGCCTCTTTAGCCGGTAGTCTTCCAGGGTTCAGGGACACAGGGCCAACCGGATCCCAGTTGCGGGTTTTGCCAGACCAGCGGTTTGGATTTCGTGCTTTCGCGGCCTCATAGACCTTGACCCGTCCCTGCAGCAACACAGGGTCCTCGCCGCGGTGGCGTTGTCCTGGGGCCACGAACTTGATCGCACTGTGCGTGTGTCGCTCGTTGTACCAAGGCACGAAGGTTGCTACCCAGGCCCGGGCCGTCGCGAGGCTTTCAAAGGGGCTATCGGGGTAGGCCGGGGTGTACTTGAGGGTGCGAAACAAGGACTCCGAGTAGGGATTATCGTTGCTGACCGAGGGGCGACTGAACGAAGGCACCACGCCCAGGCGTTGCAAGGTCGCGAGCATCGTGGCCCCCTTCATGGGCGTCCCATTGTCGGAGTGCAACGTCAGCGCGGCGCTGTCCACCTCTTCGCGCAAATAGGTCTGCTGAAACAGGCGGGCGGCCTGGCTGGCGGATTCCTGCTCATGAACCTCCCACCCCACGATCTTGCGACTGAAGATATCCAGGATGAGATAGAGGTAGAAGAAGGTGCCCCGCACCGTCGTCGCCAGGTAGGTGATGTCCCAGGTCCAGACCTGGTTGGGGGCGGTCGCCACCCAGGGCAACGGCCGACGGCGCGTGGCCACCTTGGCCTTGCCTCGGTGAGCGAGTTGCTTCTCGGCGCGCAAGAGGCGGTAGACCGTGGATTCCGACGCAAGGTACTCCCCTTGGTCAGCCAGATGCGGCACGATCTGCTTGGGCGACAGGTCGGCGAATTCGGGACGGTTGACGGCCGCCAGAACCCGCGCCCGCTCTTCGGCCGAAAGGGCGTTGGCCGGGGTGCGCCCCCGGGCCGCCGCCTGACGGCCATCGGCCTTGATCCCGCCGTCCGACTGCCAGCGCTGTACGCTGCGCGAGGTCAACCCGAGTACCGCGCACGCCCGGTCACGTCGGGCACCGGCAACGCAGGCCTGATCGATCCAGGTGGTCATTTGCTGACGCTCCGTGAGCGCGATCTTGCCGCCTCGTCCTCGCCCCACAAGGATTGGGCTTTTTTTTGGAGCAAGAGCAGGGCGGCGGCCTCTGCCAAGGCTTTCTCTTTGCGCAGCAGCTCGACCCGCAGTTGACGAATCTCATGGGCCTGCTCGCGGCTCTGCGCCTGTTCGGCCCGGCTGGGTCCGCGGGCATTGGCGGCGGTGCAACGTTCACGCCAAGCCTGCACCTGCTGGGTGAAGAGGCCTTGGGTGCGGCAATACTCGCCCAGTTCGTGTGCGTTCAGTCGTGCGGTTTCAAGCACGATGGCGAATTTTTCGTCGCTGCTCAGGGGGACGGGCGACGGCGCTTCCGCTGGACCGGGGGTGACCTGGCCCAAGGCGATCTTTCTCCAACCGTAGAGGGTGTCTTTGGGAATTTGCGTCTCCCGAGCCAGCGCCGGCACGGACTCGTTGTGAGGCGCGAGCATGCGGACGATCAGGCGGTCTTTCAGTTCTTGAGGATAGAGTTTCATCTGTATTCCATTCCAGTCGGGCCGGCGGTGTCTGGTTGGGAGAGGCGAACATCCAGTTGCCCTACGGGCTCATGCCTGTTCCCCTCCCCCAACCAGATCATCTCCACCAGCATCATGCCCCCGATTTGTCTACTCACTCCTCACACAGGAGGCGACATCTATCCTGACACAGGGGGGCTTAAAGCGCGCTCTAAGAAATTTCATCAAGTGTCGGACACATTATTTGTTTACTCAAAAACAGAAAATTTTGTCTTTAATCATCTACTGAAGGAAAGAAAAGACGGTCAATCAAAACAGGCTAAGCGAAAATTCAATCCTGTGACAAAGAAGGCTGATATGGTTCGAGATGAATTTGGGAGAATTGTGTATGAGATAAGAGAAGAAGTGCTAGAAAATTCCCTTTGGGAAACAGGTAGCATGAGTAATAGTCCAGAGCGTATCGGATACCCAACCCAAAAACCCGAAGCACTGCTCGAACGCATCATCAAAGCCAGCAGCAACGAAGGCGACCTAGTCGCCGATTTTTTCTGCGGCTCCGGCACCACGGCTGCGGTGGCGGAGAAGCTGGGGCGCAAGTGGATTGCCACCGACCTCGGCAAGTTCGGCATCCACACCACGCGCAAGCGGTTGATCGGCGTGCAGCGCGAGTTGAAGGAATCCGGCAAACCGTTCCGCGCCTTCGAGGTGTTGAACCTCGGGCGCTACGAGCGCCAAGCCTATCTGGGCGTGAACTTCTCATTTGATCGTCATTCCCGCGAAAACGAGCGCAGCGAAGTTTCGAGCTTGCGGCCAAGCGGGAATCCAGAACTCGAAGAACTGGATGCCCGCTTTCGCGGGCATGACGGGAAAGTTTTGACGCGTGAGCAAAGGCGAGCAGCAATGTTGGCGCAAAAAGAGCGTGAGTTCCGCGACCTGATCCTGCGCGCGTACCGCGCCGAGCCGCTGGAGGGCGAGCCTTTTTTCCACGGCAAAAATGCCGGGCGACTGGTTGTCATCGGCCCGATCAACCTGCCGGTGGGGCGGCTGTTCGTCGAGGAGATCATCACCGAATGCCGCAAGCGCGGCGCCTCGCGCGTGGACATGCTGGCCTTCGAATTCGAGATGGGCCTGTTCCCCGCCGTGCTGGAAGAGGCGAAGCAAAAAGGCATCGACCTCACGCCCAAGCAGATTCCGCCCGAGGTGTTCGACAAGCGCGCGGTGGAAAAAGGCCAGGTGGTGTTTTTCGACATCAGCTTCATCGAGGCCACGCCGCGCTATGCCAAGAAGGATAAGTTTACGCTCCAGATCGAGCTGACCGATTTCTCCGTCTACTACACCCAAGGCGCGGCGGAAGCCGCCGCCGCGAGCCTCAAGGACGGTAAGAGCGAAGTCGTGTGCGAACAGGGCCATCTCATCAAGGTGAGCAAGAACAAGGACGGCGTCGTCACGCGCGAGACGCTCACCAAACACTGGGCCGACTGGGTGGACTACTGGGCGGTGGACTTCGACTACCAAAGCAAGAAGGAAATCATCAAGGTGGCGGTGAACATGGGAACTGAGGGCCACTTGCCCGGTATCGAGGCCGCTCAAGGCGAGTTAACCGAATTTGAAGAACGCTGGACCGGTGGCTACATCTTCGAAAACGAATGGCAGAGCTTCCGCACGCGCAAGAACCGCGACCTGGAATTCATCTCCGCGCCGCACACCTACACCCAAGCGGGCCGCTACACCGTCGCGGTGAAAGTGATCGACATCTTCGGCAACGACACGATGGTGCTGGTGCCGGTGAACGTGGGCTGATGCGAACCAGTTGAGACAGTAAACCATGAGCACCGCCTGCACCATTCCAGTCATCGCCATCGACGGCCCTTCGGCTTCCGGCAAGGGCACGGTGGCGGCCTTGGTGGCCCGCGAGCTGGGCTTCCATTACCTGGATAGCGGCGCTATCTACCGGGTGACGGCTTACGCCGCCATGGACAAGGGCGTCGCCCTGGACGACGAGCCGGCCCTGGTCGCGCTGTCCCGCGTGCTGGACCTGCGTTTCGACGGTGCCGAGGTTTATCTGGACGGCCAGCCGGTCGGCGATGCCATCCGTACCGAGGCGGCGGGCCGTGCGGCCTCGCAGATTGCCGCGTTGCCGGACTTGCGCGCGGCCTTGCTGGAACTGCAACGCGCCTTCCGCAAAGCACCCGGTCTGGTCACCGATGGCCGTGATATGGGCTCGGTGGTGTTTCCCGATGCGCGGCTCAAGGTGTTCCTGACCGCCACGGCCGAGGAAAGGGCAAAAAGACGCTATAAGCAGTTGATCGAAAAAGGATTCGATGCTAGTCTGCCGGCCCTTGTGCAGGACCTGCGGGAACGCGACGCGCGCGACGCGAACCGTTCCGCCGCGCCACTGCGCTTAGAGGCCGGTGCCCATTTGTTGGAAACGACCGACATGACCATCACGCACGCCGTGAATCAGGTCATTGGCTGGTACCGCGAGGCCGGCCAAGGCTGAACCCGGAATGGTCCGGGCTTGGCGTTTTTTTTAACTAACCCCCCCGTGAACCCGCTGGTCGGGCGATACGGAAATTGATTAGGTTCCTTTCATTCATGCCCACTGCAACCTCTACCGTCTCATCCCCCATGGAAAGTTTTGCCGCCCTGTTCGAAGAAAGCATCGCCAAGCAGGAAATGCGCTCCGGCGAGGTCATCACCGCCGAAGTAGTGGCCATCGACGATAATTTCGTTACCGTCAATGCCGGCCTCAAGTCCGAGAGCCTGATTCCAATCGAGGAATTCAAGGACGACCGCGGCGAACTGGATGTGAAGATCGGTGATTTCGTGCAAGTGGCCATCGAGTCCATGGAAGACGGCTACGGCTCCACCAAGTTGTCCCGCGACCGCGCCAAGCGCCTGGCCGCCTGGTTCGATCTGGAAGCCGCAATGGAAGAGGGCCGCGTGGTCAAGGGCGTGATAAACGGCAAGGTCAAGGGCGGTCTGACCGTCATGTGTAACGGCATCCGCGCCTTCCTGCCCGGTTCGCTGGTCGATGTCCGTCCGGTCAAGGACACCACGCCGTTCGAAAACAAGGAATCCGAATTCAAGGTCATCAAGCTGGACCGCAAGCGCAATAACGTCGTGGTGTCCCGCAAGGCGGTGCTGGAACAGAGCATGGGCGCTGAGCGCGAGGCCCTGCTGGCCAGCCTAAAGGAAGGCGCCACCATCAAGGGTATCGTCAAGAACATCACCGAATACGGCGCCTTCGTCGACCTGGGCGGCATCGACGGCCTGCTGCATATCACCGACCTGGCCTGGCGCCGGGTCAAGCACCCGACCGAAGTGGTCAATGTCGGCGACGAAATCACCGTCGTGGTGCTCAAGTTCGATCAGGAAAAGAATCGCGTTTCCCTAGGCCTCAAGCAATTGGGCGAAGACCCGTGGGTCGGCCTGTCCCGTCGTTACCCCACCGGCACCCGGATGTTCGGCAAGGTGGCCAACCTTACCGACTACGGCGCCTTCGTCGAGATCGAGCCGGGCATCGAAGGCCTGGTCCACGTGTCCGAGATGGACTGGACCAACAAGAACGTCAACCCGTCCAAGGTCGTTTCGCTGGGCGACGAGGTGGAAGTCATGGTCCTGGATATCGACGAGGAACGTCGCCGCATCTCCCTGGGCATGAAGCAGTGCAAAGCCAACCCATGGGAAGATTTCTCCATGAACTTCAAGAAGGGCGACAAGGTCTCCGGCCAGGTCAAATCGATTACCGATTTCGGCGTGTTCATCGGCCTGCCCGGCGGTATCGACGGTCTGGTGCATCTATCCGACCTGTCCTGGTCCGTGCCTGGCGGAGAGGCCCTGCGCAATTATCACAAGGGTGAGGAAGTGGAAGCCGCCGTGTTGGCCATCGATACCGATAAGGAACGCATCTCCCTGGGTATCAAGCAGCTTGACGGCGATCCGTTCAACGCCTTCATCGCCAGCCATGAAAAGGGCAGCATCGTTACCGGCACCGTCAAGTCGCTCGACGCCAAGGGCGCCGTGATCGACATCGGCGGCGAGATGGACGGCTACCTGCGCGCCTCCGAACTTACTCGCGACCGGGTCGAGGATATTCGCACCCACCTGAAGGAAGGCGACAAGGTTGAGGCCATGATTATCAACGTCGACCGCAAGAACCGTCAGATCAACCTGTCGGTCAAGCAGAAGGATGCGGTTGAGCAGGCCGAGGTCATGCAGAAGATTTCTGGCGGTCATTCCGCTGGTACGACCAATCTGGGCGCCTTGCTCAAGGCCAAGCTGAACGACCAGAACGCCGAGTCCTGATTGCTTCTGGTTTTGTCGGCTATGACTAAGTCGGAGTTGATCGACCGGCTGGTAGAGTGTAATCCGCACCTGGTTGCCGCGGATGCCGAGCTGGCGGTCAAGACCATCCTGGATGCCATGGTGCAAAACCTGGTGGACGGGAATCGCATCGAAATCCGTGGCTTCGGAAGCTTCAGCCTGAACTTCCGTCCGCCCCGGGTTGGCCGCAATCCGAAGACTGGCGAACAGGTGATGGTGGAGGGCAAGCATGTGCCGCACTTCAAGGCCGGCAAGGAATTGCGCGACCGGGTCGATTTCAAGGACTGATCCGCCACAAGGCGGTAATCGGCGGTGTCGGGCAACCGGCGCCGCTTATTTTTTTTCTTGGCCGGGGCGTTACAATCCGGCCATTCCCAAAACGAGTCCACCGTGCGTTTTTTGACGTTATCGCTGAAAATTTTTCTGTTCTTGTTGCTGCTTGGCTTCGCGGCCAAGAACAGTGAAACGGTCAGCGTTCGTTATCCTATGGGCCTGGAGTGGCAGGCGCCGCTTTCCCTGGTGCTGCTAATTACGTTTGCCCTGGGGATGCTGCTAGGTCTGCTTGGCTGCTCCCGCCATCTATTCAAAAACCGGCGCGAAATCCGCCGCCTGCGCGGTGCGGCGGGCCAGACCGATTCGGCCAAACCGAGCTGACCGCCATGGAGTTCGAGACCTGGCAACTTTTGGTTATACCGCTGTTTTTTGCCCTGGGCTGGCTGGCCGCGCGGGTCGATATACGCCAGGTGGTCAATGAGTCGCGGGTTATCCCCATCTCCTACTTCCGAGGCTTGAATTACCTACTCAACGAGCAGCCGGATCAGGCCATTGAGGCATTTCTTGAGGTTACCCGGCTCGACCCCGATACCCTGGAATTGCACTTCGCCCTGGGCGCGCTGTTTCGACGTCGGGGCGAGATCGAGCGGGCCATCCGCATCCACCAGAATCTGGTCGACCGAAGTAACCTTAAGCAGGATCAGCGCCTGAAAGCGTTGTATGAACTAGGTCAGGATTTCCTCAAGGCCGGCCTGCTGGACCGGGCCGAGGATATATTCAAGAAACTGGAGACCGGCCCTCATGCCTTGGACGCGCTGCGCAACTTACTGAATATCTACGTTTTGGAGAAGGACTGGCCACAGGCCATCGCCATTGCCGAGCGCCTGGAGAAATCGGGCAGTCCCTGCCAGAAGGCCGATACCGCGCACTATTACTGCGAACTGGCCTTGAACGAGATGCTGCGCAAGGATATGGACGCGGCCCGCCGGCATCTCGATCAGGCACTTGGCATCAACCGCAAGGCGGTGCGGGCCAGTCAGTTGCATGGCGACCTCGCCGCTCAGGTTGGCGATGACCAATCCGCCATCGACCATTGGCGGCGGATTGAACAGCAGAATGTGGCCTATCTGCCGGTGGTCGCCGAACGTCTGCTCAATGCCTATCGGCGATTGGGCCGACCGCTGGAGGGGGTCGAACTTCTGAAAAGTTACCTGGAACGCCAGCCGAGCGCAGACCTGTTTCATATCTTGTTCAATAGTGTGGCCGAAAGCCAGGATTGGACCGCCGCCGAGAGGTTGGCTGGCGCGG
>JAIMKU010000009.1:0-9135 GCA_020692235.1 Hydrogenophilus sp. | reverse complement strand
GCAGCGTTGGCGCCGGTGCCGATCTCGAAATCAAGATGACCCAGGACCTGGTGCATCGCCAGGTCAGCCGAATCGCGTATTACCAGTGCGTTCACTGCGGCTTCAAGGCCCACCAGTTCTTCTGGCAATGCCCGGCCTGCGCGGCCTGGGAAGGTATCGCCCCGGAGAGAAAAGAAAGTGAATGACGATCCGCGTGTCATAGTCGCACTTGACTTCGCCAATGCCGGCGATGCCTTGGCCCTGGTCGAACGGCTCACCCCCAATCAGTGCAAGCTCAAGGTCGGCAATGAGCTGTTCGTGCGCGCTGGTCCGGCGCTGGTCGAAAAGCTGGCCACGCTCGGGTTCAAGGTCTTCCTCGATCTGAAGTTCCACGACATTCCCAATACCGTTGCCCAGGCCTGTCGCGCGGTGGCCGACCTCGGCGTCTGGATGACTAATGTCCATGCCTTGGGCGGTGTCAAGATGATGCAGGCGGCGCGCGAGGCGGTGGCTGAAATGGCAACCCCACCCAAGCTGATCGCGGTCACCGTGTTAACCAGCCTAAGCCGCGCTGACCTCTGCCAGGGCGGGCTCGATGTCGAGCCGGCGGTCCAGGTCGAGCGGCTGGCGCGGCTGGCCCACGAAGTCGGCCTCGATGGCGTGGTCTGCTCGGCTCAGGAGGCGACCTTGCTGCGGCGGCAGATCGGCCCCGATTTCCTGCTGGTGACGCCGGGCATTCGTCCTGCCGGCAGCGAGATCGGCGATCAGAGTCGCATCCTGACCCCCGCTCAAGCCATCCGGGCCGGCGCCGACTACTTGGTGGTGGGCCGCCCAATCACCCAGGCCGCCGACCCGGTCGCGGCATTGCAAAAAATCAATGCCGAACTGACAACCGTTGTGGAAACGAAACCATGAAAATCGCCATCGCCGGAACCGGCTACGTCGGGCTCTCCAATGCCATCCTGCTAGCCCAGCACAACGAAGTGGTGGCGCTCGATATCGTCGCCGACAAGGTGGCCATGCTCAATCGCAAAGAGTCGCCCATCGTCGACGTCGAGATCGAGGACTATCTCCAGAACAAGCCGCTCAACTTCCGCGCCACGCTGGATAAGCAGGATGCCTACGCCGGGGCCGACTATGTCGTTATCGCCACCCCGACCGACTACGACCCCGAGACCAACTACTTCAACACCCGCACGGTCGAGGCGGTCATCCGCGACGTCAAGGCGATCGAGCCGAAGGCGGTGATGATCCTAAAGTCCACTGTGCCGGTTGGTTACACCACCAAGCTCAAGCAACAGTACAACTGCGAAAACCTGATCTTCTCACCGGAATTCCTGCGCGAGGGCCGGGCACTGTATGACAACCTGCATCCCTCGCGCATCGTCATCGGCGAGCAATCCGAGCGTGCTCGGACCTTCACCAATCTGCTCCGGCAAGGCGCGATCAAACAGGACATAGCGGTGTTGTTCACTGACTCCACCGAGGCCGAGGCGATCAAGCTGTTCGCCAATACCTACCTGGCCATGCGGGTGGCCTACTTCAACGAACTGGACACCTACGCCGCCATCCATGGCCTGGATAGCAAGCACATCATCCAGGGCGTCTGTCTCGACCCGCGTATTGGCGAGCACTACAACAACCCATCGTTCGGCTATGGCGGCTACTGCCTGCCCAAGGACACCAAGCAACTCTTGGCCAACTATCAGGAGGTGCCGCAGAACCTGATCCGCGCCATCGTCGAAGCTAACAGTACGCGCAAGGATTTCATCGCCGACAGCATTCTCAAGTTGAAGCCCAGGATCGTCGGCATCCACCGGCTGATTATGAAGAGCGGCTCGGATAATTTCCGGGCATCGAGCATCCAGGGCATCATGAAACGGATCAAGGCCAAGGGCGTCGAGGTGATCGTTTATGAGCCGGTGCTGACCGAAGCGGAGTTTTTCCGCTCCAGAGTGGTCAACGACCTGGCCGAGTTCAAGCGCCTCGCCGACGTCATCGTCGCCAACCGCGTCACCGAGGACCTGCGCGACGTGGCCGACAAGGTCTATAGCCGGGACCTGTTCGGGAAGGACTGACATGTTTAAAACCATCGAGGATTTCGTCGGCAACACCCCGCTGGTGTCCCTGAAGAAGCTGCCGGGGCAGACCACCAACGTCGTTCTGGCCAAGCTAGAGGGCAACAACCCGGCCGGTTCAGTGAAGGATCGACCGGCCCTGGCGATGATCGCCAAGGCCGAGGCGCGGGGTGAGATCAGGCCCGGCGATACCTTGATTGAGGCGACCAGCGGCAACACCGGCATCGCCCTGGCGATGGCGGCGACCATCAAGGGCTACCGGATGATACTGGTCATGCCCGAACACCTCTCCATCGAGCGCCGCCAGACCATGCGCGCCTTTGGCGCCGAACTCATGCTGACCCCCAAGGCCGGCGGCATGGAGGCAGCGCGCGATCTGGCTGACCGGCTGGTCGCCGATGGTCAGGGCATTATGCTCGATCAGTTCTCCAACCCGGATAACCCAGCCGTCCATTACGAGACCACCGGCCCGGAAATCTGGCGCGACACGGCCGGCCGGATCACCCATTTCGTTTCCAGCATGGGCACCACCGGCACCATCATGGGCTGCTCGCGTTATCTGAAAGAGATGAACCCGAAAATCCAGATCATCGGCGTGCAGCCGGAGGAGGGCACCCAGATACCGGGTATCCGAAAATGGCCGCCGGAGTATTTACCCGCGATCTGCGATTTCAAACGCATCGACCGGACAATTTATGTCGGACAGTCCGAGGCCGAGGAGACCACCCGCCGATTGGCGCGGGAGGAGGGCATCTTCGCCGGTATTTCATCCGGCGGCGCGATGTGGGCGGCGCTGCAACTCTCGAAGGAAGTGGCGGATGCGGTTATCGTCTCGATCATCTGCGATCGGGGCGACCGCTATCTCTCGACCGGCGTGTTCCCGGCCTAAGGCTTTATTGATAGCGTAGCGCTTCGATCGGCTTCATCATCGAGGCCTTGCGCGCCGGATAGAGCCCGAAGAACAGGCCGACCAGGGTCGACACGCCGAAGGCCAGCAGGATCGGCTGCGGCGTGATCGCCACCGCGATTCCCCCGAAACGTTGTACTCCCAGCGCCGCTCCCACCCCGATCAGGATGCCGATCAGGCCGCCGGTCGTGGTGATGATCACGGCCTCCAGCAGGAATTGCAGCAATACCGTTTTGCGCGAGGCGCCGATGGCCATGCGGATGCCGATCTCGCGGGTGCGTTCGGTGACCGAGACCATCATGATGTTCATGATCCCGATGCCGCCGACTAACAGCGAAATCCCGGCGATGGAACCGAGCAGGATGGATAGCATCCCGGTTATCTGCGCCATGGTGCTGGCGATGGAGGCCATGTTGGTGACGCTGAAATCGTCATCCGCGCCTTCGGCGATGCGGTGTCGTTGACGCAGCAGATCGGCGATCTGCGCCTCGCCGCTGGCGAGCTGTTGCGCCGAATTGGCCTTGGCCATAATCATCGACACCGTCCCCTTGAACTGGGAGCCGACCAGTTGCCGCTGGGCGGTCACCAGCGGGATCAGCACGGTGTCGTCCTGGTCGCTGCCAGCCATGGACTGGCCTTTCTGGGCCAGCACTCCGATGACCTGGTAGGGTGATTTCTGGATGCGGACCGACTGGTCGATCGGGTCGGCACTGCCGAATAATTGCTCGGCGACGGTCTGGCCCAGGATGGCCACGCGCATGCCGGAATTCATTTCGGTGTCGGTGAAGGGCCGGCCGCTTTGCAGGGTCCAGTCGCGGATGTCCAGATAGGCATCGGTGGAGCCGACGATCTGGGTGCCCCAGTTGTTCGGGCCGTATACCAATTGGGCGCCCTGTTGCACCACGGGGGCTGCGGTATTGAGGCTGGTCAGATCGAGCAGGGCCTGGGCGTCGCTGGTCTTTAAGGTAGGCAAGCCGCCGGCGCCACCCCGGAAGCCGCCCTGCTGGGCCGACCCGGAGCGGACGATGAGCAGGTTGGAACCCAGGGCCGAGATCGATTTGGTCACGGCCGTCTGGGTGCCTTGTCCGAGCGCCACCATCAGCACCACGGCGCCGGCGCCGATGATGATGCCGAGCGCGGTCAGGAAGGTCCTGAGCTTGTTGGCGGACATGGCCTGGAGGGCTTCGCCCAGCATGGATAGCCAGAGTGTCATGCCAGCGCCTCCTGAAAATCGGCCGCCGAACCATCATAGGTGATGAGGCCGTCACGCAGATAGACCAGCCGCCGGGCATAATGCGCGACCCTGGCATCGTGGGTGACTACGATCATGGTGACGCCGCTTTCCTTATTGATGTCCTGGAACAGGGTCATGATCTCCTGGCCGGTGACTGTATCCAGGTTGCCGGTCGGTTCGTCGGCGAGGATGACGCGGGGCTGGGTGACCAGGGCGCGGGCGATGGCGACCCGTTGCTGCTGACCGCCGGAAATCTTGGGCGGCAGCGAGTTCACCTGACGCGCCAGACCGACTCGTTCCAGTACGGTGATGGCGCGTTGCAGACGTTTTGCCTTGGCGACGCACTGGTAGACGAGGGGCAGTGCGACGTTGGCCTTGAGATCGATCCGGGGTAGCAGGTTGAAGCCCTGAAACACGAAACCCAGCACCCGGCTGCGCACCTCGGCCAGTCGATCCTCGTCCAGGCTGGCGACGTTCTCGCCGTCGAGCCAGTATTCGCCGGATGTCGGCGTGTCCAGACAGCCCAGGATATTCATCAGGGTCGATTTGCCCGAGCCGGATGGTCCCATGATGGTGACAAACTCGCCCGGCGCGATGGACAACTCCAGTCCATTGAGTACCGGTACCGGGCCGGCGTCGGTGTCGTAAACCTTCTTAATCGCGGCCAGACGGATGATGTCGCTCACGTCCTGCTCACCTGCGGGGCTGCCTGTGCGGCGCGATCAATGGCGTGCCGCCGCTCGGGCCGGTCTTGGCGTCCGGGGTCTTGTCCTCGGTGATCAGCCGGTCATTCTCGTTCACATTACCCGAGGCGATTTCGGTAAATTTGCCATCGGTCATACCGAGCGTCACCGGCACCGGTACCAGGCCGCTATCGCCGAGCTTGTAAACAGTGCCGGTCATGGCCCCAGCGGCTGCGCCAGGTCGCTTGCCGGCCGTCTTCAGCGAAGAAATATTGGCCGGTTTGAAGCGCAACGCGGCGTTTGGTACCTTGAGGACATCGGCTTTTTCGGCGGTCCGGATGTTGACATAGGCGGTCATGCCGGGCAGCAGCTCGCCTGGGTTGGTGGCGTCGATGACGACGGTATAGGTCACCACGTTCTGTACCGTGGTCGGGTTCAGGCGAATCTGGCTGACGCCCCCCTCATAGGTCCTGCCGGGGAAGGCATCGACCGTGAATCGCGCATTCTGGCCGGTCTGGATGCCACCGACATCGGCCTCGGCGACGCTGGCGTAGATGCGCATCTTGGACAGGTCCTGAGCGATCTTGAACAACTCGGGCGTCTGGAAGCTGGCCGCCACGGTCTGGCCTTCGTCGACCTGACGCGCCACGACCACGCCGGAGATGGGCGAACGGATAATTGAGTAGCCCAGATTGGTCTGGTCCTTGCGCGCCAGGGCCTGGGCTTGGCGGAGCGCGGCAACGGCCGCGGCCTCGGACTGTACTGCCTGGTCCAGGTCCTGTTTGGAGATATAGGTCTTGTCGAACAGGGTGCGGCTGCGCGCTGCATTGGCTCGGGCCAGGTCGAGCGCGGATTGCGCGCTGGCGACGCTGGCCCGGCTTTGATCGGCCTGGGCGTTGAGCAGCGACGGGTCCAGGGTCATCAGCACATCGCCGGCCTTGACCTTGCTGTTGAAGTCGACATTGATGTGTTTGACGATGCCCGATACCTGGGTGCCGACGCTGACCAGGGTAATGGGATTGAGCGTGCCATTGGCGGATACCCGCTGGACGATCTCGCCGCGCTGGGCCGTTACCGTGGTATAGCGCTCCGCCGGGTCGAGCTTTTTCGGCTTCAGAAAGTAGTAGCCCAGGCCGGCAACGAGTGCCAACGTAACGATGACGATGGTGGTTTTCTGGTAAGGAAACGCCACGTTATTCTCCCGTGTAAGGCAGTGGTTCGGAGTTCAATCGGCCCAGCGCAAGGGCCAAGGCGAATTTGCTGAGCAGGTAATCGTGTTCGGCGCTGGCCTGCTGTTGCCGGGCGCTAGCCGCGCTGGCCTGGGCGGACAAGACATCGAGCATAATGCCGACACCGGTCTTGAAGCGGCCCAACATGAGCTGTTCGTTCTCTGCACCGGAGATCACCGCGTCGTGGGCGGCGGTCAGTGCCTCGGTATTGGTCTGGTAACTCTGGTAGGCCGTCCAGACGTCGAGTTTGATCTGATTGGCGAGACTGGCTTCCTGGGCCTGCGCGGCTTCAAGTCCGGCCTCGGCGGCGCGGATGCGGTAGGTATCCCTGTAGCCGGTGAAGATCGGGCCTGAAATCGTCAGACCGATGCTTTGTGAGTTGGCCGGCGGGTAGCTGGTTCCCAACTGGCGGCCAATCGAGGCACCGAGGGCGACGGTCGGGAGTCCTTGCGCCCTGGCCGAAGCGACCGTAGCCTTGGCTGCCTTCACCTGTTCCTGTGTGGCGCGCAAATCCTGCCTGGATGCGATGGCGTCTGTCATCAGTTTGGTAATGGCACCGGACTGGTCTGGCAGATTATCGACCCGCCATGGCACCAGATCGAATTGCGTCTCAGGCGTCATCCCCATCTGGTTGGCGAGCGTCGCAAGGCTGGTCACCCGCGTACCTTCGGCCTTGATGCGGGCCAATTTGGCTTGGGAGTGGGCGGTTTGCGCTTGCAACTTGGTGGCTGGGATCGAGCGCCCGACCGATAGCTGAATTTCGGCTGCCTTAAGCGCTTCGAGTGCCGACGCCTCTGAAATCAGTGTGGCCCTTAATGACTCTTGTGCCAGCAAGGCATCCAGATAGGCCTGCGCGACCGAGTAGAGCAACCGATTTAGGTTGTCATCCCGCGTAGCGATGGCCGCCTGCAATTGTGCCTCGGCCAACCTGGCCGCCGAATCGCGGCCGCCAAAGTCGTACAGCAAATAGGATGCGCTCAGGTTGACCGATTGTGGCGCCGTGTTGTTGGAACTGCCGCCGCTTTGGCTCCAGTCTTTGTTGGCTTGATATTGCGCGCTCAACTGCGGCCAATAGGCGGCCTGTGCCTCGCGCAATTGGGCCTGCTGGTTGCCGACCGTGGCCCACCATTGCCGGGTTTGCGAGTTCTGGCAAAAGGCCTCTTGGATGGCATCCGGCAGGGTCAGCGGCGCGGCAAGATTCAACTTTGCGCAAGCGGGGTCGGCTGGGGCGACGTTTAGCGCATAGGCCGGGGTACCGATTATCAGTGCCAGCAAAATCGGCAGATAAGGCGATTTCATTTTTGGAGTCCGGGCCTTTACCGATTGATTGAAAATTGGCGGGGCGGTGGCCCATCGCCGCCGCCCAGTATTGTTTTATGTTACCAGTCGGAGCCGCCAAGCGAATCGAGACCGCCGGAGCTATCCCAGTTGTCGCTGCCGCCGATGCCGAAATCAGAGCCGCCGAGGTCTGGAGTCAACGGATTCGTCGCGGCGTCCAGGGCCGGGGTGCCTTGACCGCGGTGCAGCAGACTGCCCGCAATAGCCTCGCCCGCCACCATGCCAACCCCTAGTGCCGCGCCCGCTGCCAGACCCTTGCCCAGGGTCGAAGCCAAACCGCCAGTCTGCATTGGCGTGCCATAGCCGGGCGCCATGCCGCTCATACCGGGGCCAGGGGCGGTAGGCGAGACCGGGCCGCCGTTGTAAACCGGATAATTACCCTGAGTCGCGCGCTTGTTTGCAGTTGAACCACCTTCCAGAACAGCGCGGCGACGCCCAGCCCGAGCAGCAGCCAGGCCCAGGGGAAAGCCGATGTCGGCCGGGTTTCGGCGACTCGACCGGCGGCGATGCCCGAGGCCAGGTTCTCCAGCTTCTTGACTGAGGCAGGGTTGGCAAAGGCCAGACCGGGGTCGATTTGTTTCGCGGTGCCAAGTTCGCTGCGCAGGCAATTGATATCCGACTGGCTGGCGCAAATCTCGGACTTTACAAAATGCGCCTTGGAGCTGTTCGGTTTGGCGGCCAGCACCTTGTCCACCATGGACTGGGCCTGGTCGAGTTGCCCGGCCTTGGCAGCGGCGTAGACGTCATGAATATTGGGCAGGCTATCCGCTGCCCAGACCACAGATAGGGGCGACAAAGACACCGCGATGGTCAATAAAAACAATCGCGCGACAAGAATTTTTACCATATACATTATTTTCGCTTTAAAAAGAGGGTTGCCTGGTGTGCCCGATGCGCAGGTATTCTACTTCTTCCACTTTATTCGGACGCCCCATGTGGACCCGGTATGGTTAACGAAGTTCCAGAACGCGCATCGTGCCGGATGCTATTGGTTTGCCGGGGTTCCCGGAGTACCCTTCGCGCCTGGAAAAAAAGCGAGTGGGAACCATGGAATTCAGTTTGAAAGGGGACTACGTCGAACTCTGTAATCTGCTCAAGTTGACCGGTATCGCGAGCAGTGGCGGCGAGGGCAAGGCCTTGGTGGCGCA
The DNA here is from genome assembly GCA_020692235.1 of Hydrogenophilus sp. Taxonomy (GTDB): domain Bacteria; phylum Pseudomonadota; class Gammaproteobacteria; order Burkholderiales; family Thiobacillaceae; genus Parasulfuritortus. The sequence goes on along the minus strand of JAIMKU010000009.1, from coordinate 539 downwards.
GGGCGCCGTGACTGTCGATGGTCAGCCCGAAAGCCGCAAAACCGCCAAGATACGGGCCGGCCAGGTGGTGGAATGCCAAGGTCAGCGTATTGTCGTGGCCGGTTGAGATCGATGACTATCCAATGGTTTCCAGGGCATATGACCTCGGCCCGCAAGAAGGCCGCCGAGACCATGGCCCGCACCGACGTAGTGATCGAGGTGCTGGATGCGCGTCTGCCCGAGGCCAGCCGTAATCCGATGATCGAAGAGCTGCGCCTGTTTCGTCAACGGCCCTGCCTGAAGCTGCTCAACAAGGCCGATCTGGCCGATCCGGCGGCGACCCAGGCCTGGCTGGCATTTTATCAGCGTCAGCCGAACCTGAAGGCGGTGGCCCTGTCGGCCAAGAAGGCTGCCGATGTGGCCAGAATACCTGGCCTGTGCCGTACCCTGGCGCCTCATCGCAGCGACAACACCAAGCCGCTGCGGATGATGATTATGGGCATCCCCAACGTTGGCAAATCCACCCTGATGAATGCGCTGCTCAAGCGCAAGGCGGCAGC
>JAIMKU010000059.1 GCA_020692235.1 Hydrogenophilus sp. | reverse complement strand
GGATTCGAACCTTCGAAGGCAGAGCCGTCAGATTTACAGTCTGATCCCTTTGACCGCTCGGGAACCCCTCCGGGAAAGCGCGTGATTATGCTTGTCCATACCCCGGCTTGTCAAACACAAAAAGAGCGACTACTTAGACGTTGAACAGGAAGTTCAGCACATCGCCATCCTTTACCACGTATTCCTTGCCTTCCGAACGCATCTTGCCGGCTTCCTTGGCGCCCTGCTCACCCTTGCAGGCAATGAAGTCCTCATAGGCGATGGTCTGGGCGCGGATGAAGCCGCGTTCGAAGTCGGTGTGAATCACGCCGGCCGCCTGCGGGGCGGTGTCACCCTTGTGAATGGTCCAGGCCCGCATCTCTTTTGCCCCAGCGGTAAAATAGGTTTGCAGGCCGAGCAGGTCGTAGGCGGCGCGGATCAGACGGTTGAGGCCGGGTTCGCGCAGGCCCATCGACTCCAAAAATTCCAACTTGTCGGCTTCGTCAAGGGCGGCGATTTCCGACTCGATGGCGGCACACACCGCCACCACCGGCGCACCCTCGGCAGCGGCGATCTGGCGCAGACGGTCTAGGTGTGGATTGTTCTCGAAGCCATCCTCGGCGACGTTGGCCACGTACATCGCCGGCTTGATGGTCATCAGACAAAGCGGCGCCAGCAGCGTCTTCTCGTCCTCCGACAGGTTCAGGCTGCGTACCGGCTTGGCCTCGTTGAGGTGCGGCAGCAGCTTGTCGTACAGGGCGACCAGTTTGATGCCCTCCTTGTCGCCGGCGCGGGCCTTCTTGCTGTCGCGGTGATGCGCCTTCTCGACCGTGGCCAGGTCGGCCAGTGCCAACTCAGTGATGATGACCTCGATGTCGGAGACCGGATCGACCTGACCGGCGACGTGGACCACGTTCTCATCTTCGAAACAGCGCACTACATTAACGATGGCGTCGGTCTCGCGGATGTTGGCAAGGAACTGGTTGCCGAGGCCTTCGCCTTTGCTGGCACCCGCCACCAGGCCGGCTATATCGATGAATTCGACGATGGCGTGCCGTACCCGTTGCGGCTTGACGATAGCGGACAGCGCATCGATACGCGGATCGGGTACCTCGACGATGCCGACGTTCGGCTCAATGGTGCAGAACGGATAGTTGGCCGCTTCGATGCCGGCCTTGGTCAGGGCATTGAATAGCGTGGATTTGCCTACGTTGGGCAGCCCGACGATTCCGCATTTCATGATTTGGTTTCCTGCTTGGTTGTTTTCGCGTTGGTGTGCTGCATGGCCGCGTTCCACTCGGCCTTGGCAATCAGCGGCCAGAGGTCCAGCGCCCGCTCCATGGCCGCTTCGATTTCGGCCGCTTCTTCCTTGCGCGGCGGCTTCAATACGTAATTCACCACTTCGTCGCGGTCACCGGGATGGCCGATGCCGATCCGCAACCGCCAGTAATCCTGGCTGCCCAGATGGGCGGTGATGTCCTTGAGGCCGTTATGGCCACCCAGGCCGCCACCGAACTTCAGCCGCAACTGGCCGGGAGGAATATCCAGTTCGTCGTGGACCACCAGGATTTCAGCCGGGGCTATCTTGTGGAACCGGGCCAGGGCGCCGACCGACTGGCCCGAACGATTCATGAACGTCTGCGGCAACAATAGCCAGACGCCGGCCTCGCGCGATGCGCCTGCCAGGCCATGAAACCGCGACTCGCGCACCAGGGTCACGCCAAGCCGGCAGGCCAGGCGCTCACAAAACCGAAACCCGGCATTGTGCCGGGTTTCGGAGTATTCGGCGCCAGGATTCCCCAGGCCGACGACTAGGCGCGGGGCCGCCGGCATCGGTCAAACCGCTCAGACAGCGGCTGGGGTCTCGCCCGTGGCCGTCTCGCCCACGGCCGCAGCGGCGGGCTCCTCGGCAACCTCGACCTTGGCGGCCAGTATGGTTACCACGGTCGGGTCTTCGCCGCGATGCGACATGACGGACTCGACGCCGGCCGGCAGTTTCAGGTGCGACATATGCACCGAATGACCGACGGCCAGGTCCTGCAAATCGACCTCGATGAATCCGGGTAGATCGGCAGGCAGACAGGTCACCTCAATCTCGGTCATGACGTGACTGACCACGCCGCCCTCCAGCTTCACGCCGGGGCTGATTTCAGTATTGACGAAGTGCAGCGGCACCTTGGTGTGAATCTTGTGGCTGGCATCGACGCGCTGAAAGTCGATATGCAGTATTTGTGGCTTGTACGGGTGTGTTTGAACATCCTTGAGCAGCACGGTTTGCTTATCGCCGTCGAGGTTTAGCGTCAACACGGAAGAATGGATGGACTCTTGACGCAGACTCAGGACCAACTCGTGGTGTCCAATGTCTATGGCTTGTGGCGCCTTGCCCGCACCGTAAACGATGCCAGGTACACGACCGGCATGACGCAGGCGGCGGCTCGCACCCGAACCTTGTCCGTCACGCTTGGCAGCGTTAATTTCGATGTGATTCATTTTTTTCTCCAAATAAACAAAAAAACCGCCCGCGACCAGGCGGTGCTAATACGGCGACAAAGTTACACATGGCCTAGTGACGAAAACCAACTCATCACCGCGATCCTGTCACTTTGTCACCCGTTGTTCATCACTCCACGAACAACGAACTAACCGAATCCTCGTTACTGATCCGGCGGATCGTCTCCGCCAGCAGTTCGGCCACCGATACCTGGCGAATCCGCGAACAGGCCACGGCATCGGCCCGCAGGGGGATGGTATCGGTCACCACCAGTTCGTCGAGTTGGGAACTGTCGATCCGTTCGATCGCGCTCCCCGACAGGACCGGGTGAGTAATGTAGGCCACTACCCATTTTGCGCCATGCTGCTTGAGCGCGGCGGCGCCTTCGCACAGGGTATTGGCGGTATCCACCATGTCATCCATGATGATGCAGGTGCGGTCTTTTACCTCGCCGATGATGTTCATCACCTTGGCCACGCTGGGCCGGGGCCGGCGTTTGTCGATGATAGCGAGGTCGCAATCCAGCCGTTTGGCCACGGCTCGGGCCCGAACCACGCCGCCGACGTCGGGCGACACGACCATCAGATTGTTGTGATCCTGCTTCCAGATGTCGCCCATCAGTATGGGCGTGGAGTAGACGTTGTCCACCGGGATGTCGAAAAAGCCCTGTATCTGGTCAGAGTGCAGGTCCATGGTCAACAGCCGATCGACACCGGCCCCAGTCAGCATATCCGCCACTACCCGCGCCGTGATCGGCACCCGGGCCGAGCGTACCCGGCGATCCTGGCGGGCATAGCCAAAGTATGGGATAGCCGCAGTGATGCGGCTGGCAGAGGCCCGGCGCAGGGCGTCCACCATCAGCATCACTTCCATCAGGTTGTCGTTGGTGGGAGCGCAGGTCGACTGGAGCACGAACACGTCCTTGCCGCGAACGTTCTCTAATATCTCGACCGCCGCCTCACCATCGGAGAAGCGGCCCACTTCGGCGCGCCCCAGCCGGATGCTCAGACTGCGGGCCACCGCCTCGGCAAGCCTGGGATTGGCATTGCCAGTAAATATCATCAAGCTGTCGTAAGCCACGACGTGCTCCGCACATACCAATTGACAAAAAAACAAAAAAAGCGCGCAGCCCAAGCCACACGCTTGACATGATGGCTGGGGAGGTAGGGATCGAACCTACGAATGCCGGAATCAGAATCCGGTGCCTTACCACTTGGCGACTCCCCAACTTTTGGCGGTCAAGCCTCGACGTACATCGGATGCACATCAAGACCGTCCGCCACAAAACCTTGCATCCATTCAGGCCGGGCCGCAAACACCTGTTTGGCCTGGCCTTGATCCGGGAAGGCCGCAAACACGCAGGCACCGGACCCGGTCATCCTGGCATCGCCGTATTGGCGCAGCCATTCGAGGTGCTCGCCGATCTCCGGATAGGCGGCTATCGCCACCGGCTCCAGGTCATTGCGTCCGCAACCCTTTGGGAGGGGCGGGATTTTCATCTCTGGCGTGTTTCGTGTCAATCCCGGATTGGCAAAAATCTCTGCCGTAGCGACCTGGACGGGGGGGATCAGGACGACATAACTGACCGGCGGCAAGGTCACCGAATGCAGTTCCTCGCCCACACCCTCGGCAAAGGCGCTGCGGCCAAAGACAAAAACCGGCACGTCTGCGCCCAGGCGCAGGGCCAGCCGTTGCAGTTCGGGGCGTGGCAGATCGAGCCGCCAAAGCCGATTTAGTGCCATGAGCACGGTCGCCGCGTCGGAGCTGCCACCACCTAAGCCGCCGCCCATAGGCAGACGTTTAACCAAACCTATATCGGCCCCCAGCCGACATCCCGTGCATTCCCGCAACAGCCGCGCCGCGCGGAAACACAAATCCCGCTCTGCCGGTATGCCCGGCAAGGGATTGAGCAGCCGGAGAACGCCGTCCTCGCGCACCTTGATGCGCACCTCATCGCCATAATCCAGAAAGCGAAACAGCGTCTGCAACCGATGGTAGCCATCCGGCCGCCGGCCCACCACGTGCAGGAACAGATTCAGCTTGGCCGGCGCCGGATAGGCCTGTTCGGCACCGGTCACGGCGCTTCCCAACTATCGACTGCGAACCGAAACTCCAGGGCATCACCCCGATTGGCGAAAATACGGCCCGGCCGCCAAGTTTCGCCGTAACGGCGAAACTGGCTGTACTCGATATGCCAACCGTCTTGATCGAGACGCTCGACCCGGCCGTCTCGATCCAAGCCGGCCTTGAACTCCACGCCGGGACGGGGCAGACCGGATAACCACCAGACCAGGCCATCGAGCGGCAAGTGCAGTCCTATAACCCGTTCCAGCAAGCGTTCGTCACTATCCTCGACCACCGGATCGCCGGCCGCCGTCTTGAGCATGACATGGTCGCCCTGGCGCCGTATTTCTGCCGCGCCCTGGCCCAGCGGGCCTGACAGCAGCAAGGTTTCCTCGGCGGCCACGCGGGTCCAGGACAGGGTCCCGGAAAATATCCGTTCGGGGGTCTTGGCCGAGATGCGACCGGTCAGACGAAACTGCATGGCCGGCTCGGCGGTGGGCAAGGACTGATACGAATCGACCGTCTTCAGGCCGACCGGCGCCGCGCAACCCATCAGCACCAGCCCCAAGCCCAGCAGCAGCCGGCGCATCATCACTTATTGCCCGAAGCGGGACAGTGTCTTGTGCAACAGGTCGTTGTCCGGATCGGCCTTGACCGCCGCCTGCCAAACCCTTTTGGCCTCATCCTTCGCGCCCTTTTGCCAGAGCACCTCGCCCAGATGCGCAGCGATCTCGGGATTGGCACGGCCGCTATAGGCGCGGCGCAGCCAATCCACCGCGTCGGCCAGCCGACCCGCCTTGTAATGGGCCCAGCCCATGCTGTCGAGGATGAACGGATCGTCCGGGCTTAACTTGAGCGCTTTTTCCAGCAAGGCGATGCCCTCCTCCACCCGATCCGTGCGATCGACCAGGGTATAACCGAGCGCATTGTAGGCATGGGCCGAATCCGGCTGTAACTCGATCACATGGCGCAAATCGGCCTCCATCTCGGCCAGTTGATCGACCTTTTCCTCTATCATCGCCCGGTCATAGAGCAGCTCGCCGACATCCGGCGTTTTCGCCAGCGTCTGATTCAGGACATCGATGGCCTGCCGATAGCGGCCGGCTTCGCGCAATATCTGGGCCTTGGTCTGCGCGACTTTATTCTTGTCCACCTCGCCACTCGTTTCGAACTGTTCGAGCGACGCCATGGCCTCATCCACCTTTTTCTGCTTGGCCAGCACCAGCGCCACTTTGAGCCGAGCCTGAAGCACATGCTGGCCGGCGGTCACCTTGCGATACCAGTCCAGGGCCAGGTCGTAGCGCTGGCGAGTCTCGGCGACCTGACCGAGATACATATGGATCAGCCCCCTGTCCGGATAACCCAAGGCCAAGGCCTGTGATAATTGTTGCTCCGCACCATCCAGATCGTTCATTTGCATCGCCAGCAAGCCCACCGTCAGATGCAGTTCGGCGCTATTGGGGGCGTTTTTGATTAAGGTCCCAAACTCGCTCCTGGCCTCCTCGAACCGGCTCGCCTTGGTCAGTCCCCTGGCATAGAGCAATCTGACCCGCGAGGCCTCCGGGTGCTCCGTCAGAAACGTCTTCCAGTAGGTCATCGGCCGGTCGTCGCCCTGGCTCGACAACACCTGTCCCTTGAGCAACGCCGCATTTTCCAGACCGGGGCTCAAACGCAGGGCCGCATCCAGTTCAACCAAGGCCCGGTCATTCTGGCCGACCGCGATCTCGCCTTGAGCGACGGCCATATGGGCCTCGGGGACCGACGGATACGCTGCGGCCAATTCCTTGACCAGACTCAGCACGGCCGGCTTGTTCTTACTGCGCGCCAGCAAACCGTGAAGTTGCAGGAAGGCCTCACCGACCGACTGATCTCCCATGGTCAGCAAGGCCTCTAACTGTGGTTTGGTCTCCGCCAGCCGGTCCAGGCTGACCAGGCTGGAAATCAGAAGCTGCCGGGCCTTAGCGGATTTGGGCTCCAGCACCGTCCATAGGCGGGCCATATCGACCGCCCTGACCATGTCGTTGGCATAGATGGCCAGCTCGGCCGCTCGCCGTGCCACGCGAATGTCCTTGGTTTTGTGCGCCAGGTCGGCATAGGCCTCGGCGGCCAGTTTCCGATCTCCGCGCTGACTGGCGATTTCAGCCAGCAGAAATTGGTATAACACCTGGCCGGTCAGCGCCGAGGGTCGCACGGTTTTGGCCGGATCGGCCGCCGCTTTCGTGGCGGCCACCTTGACGGCAGGCGCTTGGGCGCAGGCGCCAAGCGAGAATAGGGTCAAAACGAGGATGGCGAATTTGGCGGGCATGAGATGTAAGACGGGCATGATTCGTGCATTATGCAGAAGCCCCGGCCCCTGAGAAGCAGCTATTGACACCATGTCTGAATTACCCGAAGTCGAAACCGTCCGCCGAGGCCTCATCCCTCACTTGCTGGGTCAACGCTTCAGCGGCGCCATCGTCCGCGATCCACGCCTGCGCTGGCCGGTTCCATCCGACCTGGATGCGCGGCTGG
>JAIMKU010000058.1:6344-8031 GCA_020692235.1 Hydrogenophilus sp. | reverse complement strand
GTCTTGATCTCGGGCAGGATGGCCTTGGCCAGTTGCTTACCTAGCTCGACGCCCCACTGGTCGTAGGAGTTGACGTTCCAGATCACGCCCTGGACGAATACCTTGTGCTCATACAGGGCGATCAGCCGGCCCAGGGTGCGCGGCGTCAGCCTGCGGTAGAGGATCGAATTGGTCGGCCGGTTGCCGGGGAATACCTTGTGTGGCAGCAGCTCCTTGATCTCGCCTTTGGCGAGTCCGGCGGCGGTCAGTTCGGCGTACGCCTCGGCGGCGGTTTTACCCTTCATCAGCGCCTCGGTCTGGGCGAGGAAGTTGGCGAGCAGAATCGCGTGCTGGTCGGCGACCGGGTTTGGGCTCTCGGCCGCGGCCAGAAAGTCGCACGGCACCAATTTCGTGCCCTGGTGGATGAGCTGGTAGAAGGCATGTTGCCCATTCGTGCCCGGCTCGCCGAACAACACCGGCCCGGTGGAGACCTTGACCGGTCGGCCGTCGCGGCCGACCGACTTGCCGTTGGACTCCATGTCCAGTTGTTGCAGATAGGCAGGAAAGCGTGCCAGGTATTGGTCGTAGGGCAGCACGGCGTAGCTTTGCGCGTCCCAGAAGTTGTTGTACCAGAGGCCGATCAGTGCCATGACCACCGGCATGTTTTTGTTGAGCGGCGCGCTGCGGAAGTGCTCGTCCATGTCGAAGCCGCCGGCCAGCATCGCCTCGAAATTATCCATGCCGATGTACAGCGCGATGGGCAGGCCGATGGCCGACCAGAGCGAATAGCGGCCGCCGACCCAGTCCCAGAAGCCGAACATGTTGCTGGGGTCGATGCCAAACCGGGCGACCTCGGCGGCGTTGGTGGAGACGGCGACGAAATGTTTCGCCACGGCCGCTTTCTCTTTCGCTGCTTTCAGGAACCAGGCGCGCGCGGCCTGGGCGTTGGCCATGGTTTCCTGGGTAGTGAAGGTCTTGGTGGCGATGACGAACAGGGTGGTCTCCGGCTTCACCCGCTTGAGCACCTCGGTCAGATGACTGGGGTCGACGTTAGAGACAAAGTGGGCGTTCAGCCCTTTTTTTGCATACGGCGTCAGCGCCTGGCAGGCCATCGCCGGGCCGAGGTCGGAGCCGCCGATGCCGATGTTGACGATGTCGGTGATGCGCTCGCCGCTATAGCCCAGCCATTTTCCCGAGCGGACCCGGTTGACGAAGCCGCGCATCTGCTTCAGCACACGCCGCACGTCCGGCATGACGTCGTGGCCATCGACCAGAACCGGCCGCTCGGATCGGTTGCGCAGCGCGGTATGCAGTACGGCGCGGCCTTCGGTGAGGTTGATGCGGTCGCCGGCAAACATCGCCTCGCGCATCAACTCGACGCCGTTTTCCTTGGCCAGGCGGATGAGCAACTTCATGGTCTCGGCGGTGACCAGGTTCTTGGAATAATCGAACAGCAGGTCGTCGAGGCTGAGTGAGAAGCGCTCGAAGCGTTTTTTGTCTTGGGCGAACAGGTCACGCAGATGAAGTTTGTTCCAGGTCTTGCGGTGGGTCTTGAGGGCTTGCCAGGTTGAGGTCGCGGGCATGTCGGGCGGAGGCGTGGTTGATCCAGGCGCGAGTATACCCGAGGCGGTTGGCTATCGTGCCCGAAGTGGCCTTCTTTAGTCGACGCTGAGGATGATCCCGGCCAGGGGCGGCAGGGGGACCACCA
>JAIMKU010000058.1:1968-6333 GCA_020692235.1 Hydrogenophilus sp. | reverse complement strand
AAGCCCATCCAGGGTTGCTCTTCAGCCAGCAGACCGGCGCCGTTGCCGGCGTTGGAGCCGCCGTACCATTTCGAATCGCTGTTGAAAACCTCCCGCCACAGGCCGCCGGCGGGGCAGCCAATGCGATAACCGTCGCGGGGGATGGGTGTGAAGTTGAAGGCACAGATCACGGCGCGGCCCTGCCGGTCGCGGCGCAAATAGGAGAGCACGGACTGGTCGGCGTCATGGCAGTCAATCCAGGCGAAACCGTCGTGGCTGAAGTCCAGCTCATACAGTTGCGGCAACTGCCGATAGAGGCGGTTCAGGTCGCGCTGGCAGCGTTGCACACCTTCGTGCCAGTGGCTTTGCAACAGGCCCCAGTCCAACTCCTGGCCGGCGTTCCATTCGCGGCCCTGGCCAAACTCGTTGCCCATGAAGTTGAGTTTCTTGCCGGGGTTGGTCATCTGATAGCTCAGCAGCAGGCGCAGGTTGGCGAACTGCCGCCAGGTGTCCCCCGGCATCTTGCCCAACAGCGAGCCCTTGCCATGCACCACTTCATCATGCGAGAAGGGCAGGATGAAGTTTTCGGAATAGGCGTAGAGCTGGCCGAAGGTCAGACTGTTCTGATGATAACGGCGGTAGATCGGGTCGAGGCCGATGTAACTCAGGGTGTCGTTCATCCAGCCCATGTTCCACTTCATCGAAAAGCCGAGACCGCCAACGTAGGTGGGGCGTGACACCAACGGCCAGGCGGTCGATTCCTCGGCAAAGGTCAGGGCGCCGGGGAAGCGCTCATGGACCATGGCGTTCATTTCGCGCAGGAAATCGATGGCCTCCAGGTTCTCGCGGCCGCCATATTTATTCGGTAGCCATTCGCCGGCCTTGCGCGAGTAGTCCAGGTAGAGCATGGAGGCAACGGCATCGACCCTGAGACCGTCGAAGTGGAGTTCGCGCAGCCAGAAATCGGCCGAGGCGAGCAGGAAACCTCTTACCTCATTGCGGCCGTAGTTGAAGATGTGCGTGCCCCAGTCCTGATGCACGCCCAGGCGCGGGTCGGCGTGTTCATACAGGGCAGAGCCGTCGAACCAGGCCAAGGCCCAGTCGTCCATGGGAAAGTGGCCTGGCACCCAGTCCAGTATCACGCCCAGACTGGCGCGGTGGCAGGCATCGACCAGGTATTTCAGATCGTCGGCCGAGCCGAATCGGGCGGTGGCGGCGAAATAGCCGATGGCCTGATAGCCCCACGATTCGTCGAGTGGGTGTTCGGTCAATGGCATGAACTCGACGTGGCTGTAGTTCATGTCCTGAAGGTAAGGAACCAGTGCATCGGCCAGTTCCCGGTAGCTGTAATAGCTGCCGTCCGGGTGGCGGCGCCAGGAACCGGCATGGACCTCGTAGATATTGAACGGGGCATGCAGCCAGTCGGCCTTGGCCCGTGTCTCCAGCCAGTCGCCATCATGCCATTCGAAGCCGGACGGCTGGGGTACGATCGCCGCAGTGCCGGGGCGCGCCTCGAAGCATTGGCCATAGGGGTCGGCCTTGACCCGAATCTCGCTGCTGCCGGCGTTGCGAATCTCGTATTTATACAGGTCGCCCGGCTTCATGCCGGGGATGAACAGCTCCCAGACGCCGGACGCACCGCGCACCCGCATCATGTGGCTGCGGCCATCCCAGCGGTTGAACTGGCCAACCACCGAGACCCGCTCGGCGCTTGGTGCCCAGACCGCGAAACTGACGCCATCGACGCCTTCATGGTTGACCGGGTGGCTGCCTAAGGTCCGGTAGGCCTCCAATAGCCGACCTTCGTTGAACAGGTAAAGCTCCTGCTCGCCGAGCAAGGGAGAGAAGGTATAAGGGTCGGTAATCTCGAACGACTTGCCATCTTCCTGAATGCGCAGACGGACGGGCCGGGCCGGCGCCGTCTTGCCGCGCCATTCGAACAGGCCGCGTTTGTCCTTCATGGTCAAGGGCACTTCGCCATCGGCCAGCAGCAGGACTACCTCCTCGGCATGGGGACGCAGAACTCTCAAGATAGGTGTGCCACCCTCGGTATGCAGTCCCAGGAACGAGAAGGGATCGTGATGGCGGGCTTGCAGGATGCGTTCGAGGCTGGTCAGGGACATGATCTCAAGGTGGCTTCTGTAACATGGAAAGATCGTTTTATCGGCAGGGCGAGAATGGCTTGATTAAAGATAAGCGCAATGCCATTTCAGACCTGTCTGTCCCGTACTATATATGAAAGTGGCGGCGTGGCTAGTATCGTCATGCTTGGGTTTATGATGTCGTCGAACTGAATGAAGGGGCGTTCCGTGCTGCAAAAAGATCGACCGCGTTTTGTTAGTCTGCTGACCAAGAATACCGTTGCGCTCATCCTGGCCGGAGGTCGAGGCAGCCGACTGAAAAATCTCACCAACTGGCGGGCCAAACCGGCGGTGCCCTTTGGCGGTAAGTTCCGGATCATCGACTTTCCGCTTTCCAACTGTATCAACTCGGGCATCCGGCGTATCGGGGTATTGACCCAGTACAAGGCGCACAGCCTGATTAAGCATGTGCAACGGGGCTGGGGTTTCCTGTCCGGCGAGTTCAACGAGTTCGTCGAACTGCACCCTGCCTCCCAGCGGCTGAATGACGATACCTGGTATCGGGGAACGGCCGATGCCATCTATCAGAACCTGGACATCCTGCGGGTCTACAAGCCCGAGTATGTGCTGGTCCTGGCCGGCGACCACGTCTACAAGATGGATTATGGCGAGATGCTGGCCAGTCATGTGCGTTCGGGTGCTGACATGACCGTGGCCTGCATCGAGATGGCGGTGGCCGAGGCGGCTGGGGCCTTTGGCGTCATGACCGTGGACGACGACCATCGGGTAACCGACTTTACCGAGAAACCGGCCGAACCGACCGCAATGCCCGGCAAGCCAGGCGTCGCGCTCTGCTCCATGGGTATCTACATCTTCAACGCCGCGTTCCTGTATGAGCAATTGATCTACGATGCCGACGATGCCAAATCGGAGCACGATTTCGGCAAGAACGTCATCCCGCATTTGATCCGCAGCGGTTATCGGGTATTCGCCCACAGTTTCAACGACAGTTGTGTCCATGGTGTGGATGAACCGCCCTACTGGCGCGATGTGGGAACCGTCGACGCCTATTGGGAAGCGAACCTGGACCTGGCCAGTATCCTTCCAGACCTGAATTTATATGATCGGGATTGGCCGATCTGGACCTATCAGGAGCAACTGCCACCGGCCAAGTTCGTGTTCGATACCGACCATCGGCGCGGCATGGCAGTCGATTCCATGGTGTCCGGCGGCTGCATCATCAGCGGCGCAGTGGTGCGTCGGTCAGTATTGTTCTCCAACGTTCATGTGCGCGAGGGTGCCTCGCTCGACCGGGCGGTGGTCTTGCCCGATGTCCGCATCGGCCAGGGCGTCGTGCTCAAGAACGTGGTGGTCGACAAGGGTTGCACGATTCCCGACGGTACCCAGATCGGCGTCAATGCCGAAGAAGACCGGAAGCGTTTTTATGTGACGGAAAAGGGTGTGACCCTGGTGGCGCCGGAGATGATCGGCCAGGATATGCACCACTTCCGCTAGAAAGCCGCCTGGATTGGCTGGCTTGGCCCGTGCGGCCGCAGCGACTACGGACTGGGAGACGAGCGAATTTCCCCTACTTCAATCGTTCAGCGAATTTCGCTCTGACTTTTACTACCTTGGGCGCGACCACGAGCTGACAGTATGGCTGGCGCGGATTGTTGGCGAAGTAGTCCTGGTGGTAGGGCTCGGCCGGCCAGAAGGTTGTTGCCTGGCTGACTTTGGTGACGATGGGGCTGGAATAAGCACCGGCGATCTCGGCGATCATGGCTTCGGCGGCGGCCTTTTGTTCCGGGGTATGCCAGAAAATGGTCGAACGGTACTGACTGCCGATATCGTTGCCCTGGCGGTCGAGGGTGGTCGGATCGTGGATCGCGAAGAAGACTTCAAGCAGGTCGTGGTAGCCGATTACGGCGGGATTAAAGTGGATTTGCACCGCTTCGGCATGATCCGTGTCGCCACTGCAAACCTGCTCATAGGTCGGCTGCTCGACCGTCCCGCCCAGGTAGCCGGATACCACCTTTTCTACACCCTTCAGGGCTGCGAAGGCGGCCTCAAGGCACCAGAAGCAACCGCCCGCGAGTGTGGTGGTCTCGCTCATCCCTTTCCCTTGTTCATGACCTTGGCGCTGAACCGCTCGGTGTCAATGACATAACGCTCATGCCGGCCCCGGCTGATGATCTCGATGCCGTCGTCGGCCTCGGTTTCGAACACCAGACGACGGCCATCGACCTTGACCAGTTTCACCCGCGCGGTGACGGTCATGCCGGCCGGGGTGGCGGCCTCGTGGCTC
>JAIMKU010000058.1:1795-1937 GCA_020692235.1 Hydrogenophilus sp. | reverse complement strand
GTGGCCAGTCGAGGTGTGGAATGACCGATTGCAGGCAGGCCCATTCGACGAAACCGACCATGAAGCCGGTGGCGAATACCGGCGGCATGGTCTGAAATTCGGTCGCTTCCGGATACAGGCCAGGCACCATTTTGCTGTCCGG
>JAIMKU010000058.1:0-1782 GCA_020692235.1 Hydrogenophilus sp. | reverse complement strand
AGGGTGTGGCAAACGCCAGGTTTCAAGGTGTCTTTCATGTCGCTGCCAGTAGTTGTTCCGCCAGCCGCGCCCAATAGCTGGCGCCCAGGGCGAGGATGTCGTCGTTGAAGTCGTAGCGCGGGTTGTGCAGCAGGCAGCCGCCTTCGCCCAGGCCGTTGCCGATCCAGACGTAGCAGCCGGACCGCTCGTGCAGGAAGTAGGCGAAGTCGTCGGCGCCCATCGAGGGCTTGGGGTCGACATGGACATTGACCTCGCCGACCAGACTGGCCGCGACCCGCCGGCAGGCCTCAACTTCAGCCGCGCTGTTGACCGTGGGCGGGTAGCCGCGTCGGTAGTCGAGACCGATCTTTACGCCGTAGGTGGCGCCAATGCCGTTGCAGATTCGTTCCATGGCCGCCTCGGCGGTATCACGCAGGTCGTTGCGGAAGGCGCGCAGCGTGCCGCCGATGCGCACCTCGTCGGGGATGATGTTGTAGGCCTCGCCAGCCTGGAAGCGGGTGATCGACAGGACCATCGAATCGAGCGGGTCAATGTCGCGACTAACCCTGCTTTGCAGGGCCTGGATCAAAGCGGCACCAGCCAGCACTGGGTCGCGGCCCTGATGGGGCATGGCGGCATGGGCGCCGTGGCCGCGCACAACAATATCGAACTGGTCGGCGCAGGCCATGACCGGGCCGCTATGTACCGCGAACTGGCCGGCGGGCAGCCCTGGCCAGTTGTGCATGCCGTATACGCTATCCATCGGGAAACGCTCCAGCAGACCCTCCTCGATCATGATCCGGGCGCCTCCCACGGTCTCCTCGGCGGGCTGGAAGATGAAATGGATCGTGCCGTCGAACTGGCGGGTTTCGGCCAGATATTCCGCCGCGCCCAGCGGCATCGCGGTGTGGCCGTCGTGACCGCAGGCGTGCATCCCACCGTCGTGCTGGGAACGATGGGGAAAGCTGTTCTGCTCGTGCAGCGGCAGGGCGTCCATGTCGGCGCGCAGGCCGATGCTGCGTTGGCTCGATCCAACCTTCAAGACGCCGACCAGGCCGGTTTCGGCCATGTCTCGGTGGACTTCGATACCGGCGAGCGTGAGTATCGAGGCCACCAGGTCGGCCGTGCGCCGTTCCTCGAAGGCCAGTTCAGGATGGGCGTGTAGGTCGTGTCGCCAAGCGGACAGGCGACTACGGTTCTTTAGCAGCGCGGGAATCGTTTCCATGATATTCGGGATAGTATCGTGCAAGGCTCAGGGGATGAGATTAGGCCAGCCGGGCCAGGAAATCCAGCGCACCGATGGCAACGCTTTGGCACGCGGCGGGCCGTGGTCGGCGTTTCTCTTTATGCTATCTTTCCAATCATCAAAACCGCGAGGACGCTTTTGTGGTGAATATCGCCCAATTGCTCCAGGTTATGGCGCGGATGGAGGCCTCCGACCTGTTTTTTTTCGGCGGGTGCCCGTGTCAGTATCAAGATCGAGGGGCTGATTCGGCCCATCGCTTCGCCCGAACTTAGTCCTGAGGATGTGCATAGTCTGGCCTACTCGATCATGAGCCAGGAGCAAATTCGCCGTTTCGAAACCAATTGGGAGATGAACTTCGGCTATGGCGCAAGCGGTATCGGCCGCTTCCGGGTCAACGTCTTCCGCCAGCGCGGGGCCGTGGCCATGGTGATCCGCCGCCTTTCGGCGAATATTCCGGAACTGGCCGATCTCGGCCTGCCGCCGGTATTGTCGCAACTGGTCATGGAGCGGCGCGGGATGATCCTGGTGGTGGGAGAGTCAATTCCAATCCAGGTATG
>JAIMKU010000008.1:36337-55703 GCA_020692235.1 Hydrogenophilus sp. | reverse complement strand
ATCGGCCTGGCGGTGGTCGCCGTGCTGTTTTCGTTGATCGGCGCCTTCTTCTATCTGCGCGTGGTCTGGCTCATGTACTTCGACACCCCGCCGGCCGAGAACCCGGTCTACGGCCAACATGCCGGTGATGCCGTCATGCTGTTGTCGGTCAATGGCCTCGCCATTCTATTGCTGGGCATCCTGCCGCAGACGCTGCTTACCCTGTGCACCCTCGCGGTGCAGATGTCGCTACGTTAGGCCCCTGGCCGTTTACGGCAGCAGCCCTTTGGGCAATGGGAAGTTGACCTTTTCCTCAATGCCGGCCTGGAGCGTGACCAGGTCGGCGCCGAGCGCATTCAGGCGGGCGATGACTCCATCCACCAGCACCTCGGGAGCGGAGGCGCCGGCGCTGAGGCCAATGCGCCGTTTCCCCTCCAGCCAGGCCGGGTCGAGTTGCTCGGCGTTATCCACCATGTAGGCCGGGCGGCCGGAATGGGCGGCGACCTCGCGCAGCCGATTGGAATTGGAGCTGTTGGGCGAGCCGACCACGATCACCACATCGCATTGTTCCGCCAGTCGCTTCACCGTATCCTGGCGGTTCTGGGTGGCGTAGCAGATGTCGTCCCGCCTGGGCCCGACGATTTTTGGAAAGCGTGCGGTCAGTGCCGCCACCACCTGCGCGGCATCGCTGACCGATAGGGTGGTCTGGGTGACATAGGCGAGCCGCTCGGGCTTGCTTACCGTCAAACCGGCCACGTCGGCCGGCGTCTCCACCCGATACATGCCGCCTTCGACCTGACCCATGGTGCCTTCCACCTCCGGGTGGCCTTTGTGACCGATCATGACGATCTCATAACCGGCATCGTGTAGATTGACGACTTCCTTGTGGACCTTGGTTACCAGCGGGCAGGTGGCGTCGAACACGGTCAAACCGCGCCGTGCCGCTTCCTGGCGCACCGACCGGGGTACGCCGTGGGCGCTGAAAATGAGGGTGGCGCCATCGGGCACGGCGGCCAGGTCTTCGATGAAGATGGCGCCTTTGGCCTTCAGGCTATCCACCACAAAACGGTTGTGCACCACCTCATGGCGGACATAGATCGGCGGTCCAAAGCGGGTCAGCGCGGCCTCGACAATGGCGATGGCGCGGTCGACCCCGGCGCAGAAGCCGCGCGGGTTGGCGAGTAAGACTTCACTGGTCATGGCCGCTCGCGCCGGAACGAATCCAGGATCAGCAGGCCGGCGCCGGCTGTGATGGCGGAGTCGGCGACGTTGAAGGCTGGGTAGAACCAGTCCCGCCAGTAAAACAGCAGGAAATCCACCACATGGCCATAGGCGAAGCGGTCGATGATGTTACCCAGCGCGCCACCCAGGATCAGGGCCAGCGCGGCACAAAACAGGGTATGGCCATGGGTCTTGCGCAGCAGGTGGAGGATGACGAAGGCGGCGGCCAGGGCTACGAAGATAAAGAAACCACGTTGCCAGCCGGGCTGGTCGGCCAGCAGGTTGAAGGCCGCGCCGGTATTCTGCCAGTAGACCAGGCTGAAAAAGTCTGTCACAGGGATTGTCTGGTGCAGGGCGAGACGGCTCACCACTGCCAGCTTTGTGGCCTGGTCCAATAGCAAGACCAGGCCGGAGAGCCAGAGCCAGGGGAGGCCACTGCGCGGCATGGACATTACCTGTTCCTGTCTTTGCAAAGGGCGGTATTAGGCAAATTCACGCGGCTCACCTGCGCCAAACAGGTTGCTCAAACAACGGCCGCACAACCCCGGATGGGCCGGGTCGGTGTTGACGTCCTGGCGCACGTGCCAGCAGCGTTCGCACTTGGCATGGTTCAGTGCCGCGACCTCGACCCGTGTGTCGCCGGCCGATTTCTCGATCCGCGCCGCCGAGGTGATGACCACAAAGCGCAGATCGTCGCCGAGACTGGCCAGTAGGTCGTAATCGGTACCGTCAGCGTAGTAGCTCACCTCGGCCTGCAAGGACGAGCCAACCTGGCCGGATACGCGCAGTTCCTCGATTTGCTTGGCTGCGAGCGCGCGCAGTTCGCGCAACCGCGCCCAGCGGGCGATGAGCGACGCTTCATCGGGCTGTGACGGCGGTTCGTGCCAGACTGACAGAAACACGCTGTCCGACTTGCATTGCAGCGCCCAGATTTCCTCGGCGGTGAACGACAGGATCGGCGCCAGCAGCCGGGTCAGGGTTTGCAGGATGTGCCACAGCGCGGTCTGCGCCGCGCGCCGGGCGGTCGAATTGGCCCCGGCGGTGTACAGCCGGTCCTTGAGGATGTCGAGGTAGAAGGCGCCCAGGTCTTCCGAGCAGAAGTGGCGCAACTGCTGCACCGCAGTGTGAAAGCTGTAGACCCGGTAATCGGCCAGGACCGCGTCCTGCATCTGGCGGGTCAGGGCCACGGCATAGCGGTCGATCTCCAGCCATTGTTCGGGCGGCAGGCCGTTTTCCGCCAGATCGAAATCGGCGGTGTTGGCGAGCAGGAAGCGCAGGGTGTTGCGGATGCGCCGGTAGGCCTCGACCACGCGTTTCAATATCTCGTCGGAGATGGTCAACTCGCCGGAGTAGTCGGTGCTGGCCACCCACAGGCGCAGGATTTCGGCACCCAGCGAGTCGGACACCTTCTGTGGCGCGACCACGTTACCCTTGGACTTGGACATTTTCATGCCCTTGCCGTCGACCACGAAGCCGTGGGTTAGCAGGGCCTGGTAAGGGGCGTGGCCATCGGTGGCGCAGCCGGTCAATAGGCTCGACTGGAACCAGCCGCGATGTTGGTCGGAACCTTCCAGATAGAGGTCGGCCGTGTGCTTGAAACCCGCGCGTTCCTTGAGCAGGCAGGCATGGGTGACGCCGGAGTCGAACCAGACGTCCAGGGTGTCACCGGCCTTTTCGTAATCATCGGCCTCGTCGCCCATGAGTTCCTTGGGGTCGAGACTGAACCAGGCCTCGATGCCGTGTTGCTCCACCCGTTTGGCGACGGCCTCCAGAATCTCCTGCGAGCGCGGGTGCAGCTCGCCGGTGACCTTGTGCATGAAGAAGGCGATTGGCACGCCCCAGTTGCGCTGGCGCGAGACGCACCAATCCGGGCGGTTCTTTATCATCGCGGTGAGCCGCTCGCGGCCCCAGGCCGGGAAGAACTCGGTGTCCGCCACCGCCTGCATGGCCTTGGCGCGCAGGCCGGCCTTGTCCATGCCGATGAACCACTGCCGAGTGGCGCGGAAGATGATCGGCGTCTTGTGCCGCCAACAGTGCGGGTAGCTGTGCTGGATCGTCGCTTCGGCCAGCAGGTGGCCTCTCTCCTTAAGTGTTTCCAGCACGGTCTTGTTGCCGGCCCAGACGATCTGGCCACCGACGATGGGCGTGTCAGGGTAGAAGCGACCGTTGCCGTCAACCGGGTTTTGCACCTCCAGGTTGTATTTCAAACCGGCGATGTAGTCGTCGAGACCGTGACCGGGGGCGATGTGAACCAGACCGACGCCGGCGTCCAGACTGACGAAGTCGGCCAGTATGATCGGCACCTGGCGGTCGTAGAACGGATGGTTGAGCTTGAGACCTTCCAGCGCCGCACCCTGGACCTGGGCGATGGTTTCCGCGGTCTCGAAGCCATAGCGCTGGATGGCCGCCTCGGCCAGGTCGTGGGCCAAGATCAAGATGCCCTTGGGGGTGCGCAGCAGGTCGTAGGTGAAGTCCGGATGCACCGCCACGGCCTGGTTGGCGGGCAGGGTCCAGGGTGTGGTGGTCCAAATCACGGCGTAGGCAGGCTGGTCGATTGTCGCCAAACCAAAGCGTTGAGCTAATTCAGATGTATCTACTACTTGGAAGGCGACGTCGATGGCCGGCGAGGGTTTGTCTTCATATTCCACCTCTGCCTCGGCCAGGGCCGAGCCGCAGTCGATGCACCAGTGCACCGGCTTGGCGCCGAGATAAAGGTGGCCGTTGGCCTGTATCTTGCCCAGTTCCCGAATGACGTCCGCCTCGAAGTGGTAGTCCATGGTCAGGTAGGGGTGGTCCCAGTCGCCCAATACACCCAGGCGGATGAAGTCGGCCTTCTGCCGCTCGACCTGAGTGGCGGCGTATTCCCGGCACAGTTCGCGGAATTTGGCCGCCGGGATCGCCTTGCCGTGGGTCTTCTCGACCACCAGCTCAATGGGCAGCCCATGGCAGTCCCAGCCCGGCACATAGGGTGCGTCGAAGCCGTCCAGGGTGGCGGTCTTGACGATGATGTCCTTGAGTATCTTGTTCACCGCGTGGCCGATATGGATGTCGCCGTTGGCGTAGGGAGGGCCGTCGTGCAGCACGAACAGCGGCCGGCCCTTGCCATTGGCGCGCAGCTTTTCGTACAGTTTTTTATCGCGCCACTGGGCGATCCAACCCGGCTCCTGTTTGGCCAAGTTGCCGCGCATGGGGAAGGGGGTGTCGGGCAGGTTCAGGGTGTCTTTGTAGTCGGGCATTTTGCTTGTTTCGCCAAGTAACTATGGATTCGGTTGTCAGGCCGCAGTTGGCCGGGGGTGGCCCGGCGGCCAGTTACTTTTCTTGTTCGGCCAAGAAAAGTAACCAAAAGAAAGCCGCCCCGCTGCAGTCGGCGAGCACTGTCTGAGCCTGAAGGGCGAGTTGCGCAGCCGCCCGAATGGCGACGGGAAAATTGGGAACCCGAAGGGCGGCGAAGCGGAGTGTGCTTTCCTTGCTTACTTTCTTTGCACAAGCAAAGAAAGTAATGCGCCGCCGGGCGCCCCCGGCCAAAGCAAGCATGCCTGGCCGGGAACCTATGCTTAAGGCCACCGTACCCAAGTCAAACATTCAACAACTCCCGCGCCAACGCGGCATCCTTGCCGATCTGCGCCACCAGGGCATCGAAGTTGGGAAACTTGGCCTCGTCGCGCAGTTTGTGCAGAAATTCCACTCGCAGGTGCTGGCCGTACAGGTCGCGGTCGAGGTCGAACAGGTGCACCTCCAGGGTCGGGTTGCCGTGGGGATGCACCGAAGGCCGGGTGCCCAGGTTGGCGACGCCCGGCCAGTTCGGTGTGGCCAGGCCCTGGACGCGGACGGCAAAGACGCCCTTGGCCGGCGGACGGTTGTGCTTGAGCAATATGTTGGCGGTGGGGTAACCGATCTTGCGACCGATCCGGTCGCCGCCGATTACCCGGCCTGAGATTGAATAGGGCCGGCCCAGCAGTTGCGCCGCGCCGGCCATGTCGCCGGCCGCCAGAGCCGCGCGCACCGCCGTGCTGGAGGCGCGCTGACCGGCGGCCTCGATGGTGTGCAGGACATCGACCTCATAACCATATTGCTTACCCAATGCTTGCAGCAGTGCGAGGTTGCCGGCCCGCCGGGCGCCGAAACGAAAATCGTCGCCGACCAGCACATAGCGCGCCTTGAGTCCGTCAACCAGGATACTGCGCACGAAGTCCTCGGCGCTCAGGGCGGCGAATTCCTTGGTGAAGCGGCAGATGTGGACATGGGCGACACCCAGACTCTTCAGTATTTCCAGTTTTTCGCGCAGGCTGGTCAGCCTGCTCGGCGCGTCGTGGGGCGTGAATATCTCTCGGGGGTGCGGTTCGAAGGTCAGTACCGTGGGCAGGCCGCCGACCGAGGCGGCGCGCGCGGTTAGCCGGGCCAGCATGGCTTGGTGACCGAGATGGACGCCATCGAAGTTGCCGATGGTGACGGCATTGGGTCGGGTTGCGTGGGGCCATCCGTGGGTGATCAGCATTGAAAATAGACCGCTCTGATTATGTGCTTGAAAAACGACGGATTTTAGCGGTCGCGGGGGGGTCAGTCTATGCCGGCAGACGCTGGAAGTCCCGTGGCCTGAAACCTATTAGCCAGAGGACAGCGAAATAACTCAAGGCGCCACCGACCACCAGCGCGGCTAAATGGACTACCCGCTGGCCGCTGTGGTAGGTCACCCAGCGCGCCTCGCCCATCATGCCGAACCAGAGTACGGCAGCCAGAACGATCAGGGCGAGCAGCAATTTAAGCAGGAAGCTGCGCCAGCCGGGCAGCGGCCGATAAATCGCCTGACGGCGTAAATTGACGAACAGGATGGCGGCGTTGAGGCAGGCGCCGAGGCCGATGGCAAGTGCCAGTCCGGCGTGCCTGAGCGGGCCGATGAATGCCAGGTTCATGGCCTGGGTGGCCAACAGGGTGAAGATGGCGATCTTCACCGGCGTCTTGATGTTTTGCCGGGCATAAAAGCCGGGCGCCAGGACCTTGACCAGGATCAGACCGACCAGGCCGACCGAGTAGGCCACCAGCGCCAGCCGTGTCATCTCGACATCCTGGGCGGTGAACTGGCCATGAAAGAACAGGGTGGCGATCAAAGGGATGGCCAGGATGCCCAGTGCTACCGCCGCCGGTGCAGCCAGCAGCAGGGTCATGCGCAGACCCCAGTCGAGCAGCTTCGAGTATTCGCCGGGATCGTTGTCGGCATAATGTTTGGCCAGCGATGGCAGCAGGATGGTGCCTAGCGCCACGCCCAACATGCCGGTGGGAAATTCCATCAAGCGGTCGGCATAGGACAGCCAGGACACGCTGCCGGTCGGCAGGAAGGAGGCGAAGATGGTGTTGATGAGCAGGGAGACCTGGGCCACCGAAACACCGATGGCGGCCGGCCCCATCAGCTTCAGGATGCGCCGCACACCCTCGTCGTGCGGGTTCCAGTCCCAGCGTGGCAGCAGCCCCAGTCGTTTCAATGCCGGTACCTGCAAGGCCAGTTGCAGTACGCCGCCCAGGAACGCGCCCCAGCCCAGGGCCAGCGCCGGCGGGTCGAACCAGGGCGCGGCGACGGTCGCCGCCAGGATCATCGAGATGTTGAGCAGCACCGGGGTAAAGGCGGGAATCTGGAACCGGCTCCAGGTGTTGAGGATGCCGCCGGACAAGGACACCAGGGAGAGAAACAGGATATAGGGGAAGACGATGCGAGTCAGTTCCACCGTCAACTGGAATTTGTCCGGGGCGGTGACGAAGCCGGGGGCGGTCGCCAATATGATAAGCGGCGCGCCCAGAATACCCAGGGCGGTGACGGCAACCAGGACCACGAACAGGACGGTGGCGGTCCGGTCGATGAGTATGCGGGTATCGGCCGCGCCGCGCCGGTTGCGATATTCCGCCAGGATCGGAACGAAGGCCTGGGAAAAGGCGCCCTCGGCGAACAGCCGGCGCAATAGATTGGGCAACCGGAAGGCGATGAAGAAGGCATCGGTCGCCGCCCCGGCGCCGAAGGCCCTGGCAATCACGGCCTCGCGGACAAAGCCGAGTATGCGCGACAACAAGGTCATGGAACTGATGGCGGCGAGGGTCTTGAGTAGGCTCATCGATTCGTTTGGTGGAAGAACCGTCCGATTTTACTGGGCGGGGACCCTCGCCGGGACGATGAAACTCAATTTAAGTGGTTTCCCGGCGCGTAGCGAGTTGAACTTGCCACATATATCCGATATGGGTATGATGCCCGGCTTTCCGTATAACCCGACACTTAGGAGTTGCCTCTATGGCCAACACCGCTCAGGCGCGCAAGCGCGCCCGCCAAAATACCGAGCAGCGACTGCATAACACCGGTCTGCGTTCCGAATTCCGCACCGCAGTCAAGAAGGTGCGCAAGGCCATCCTGGCCGGCGACAAGTCGCTTGCCCAGGCCGCGTTGCAAGCCTCTGTGAGCGCCATCGACAGCATTGCCGACAAGCGGATCGTGCATAAGAACAAGGCCGCCCGGCACAAGAGCCGTCTGTCTGCCGCCATCAATGCGATGGCCTGAACCTGAGTCGGTCGTTCCGGCGGCGAAGGGCCGCCGTATCTAGTCAGCGGAGTATGGGCAATGGGCCTCGATCGCGTCAGTTCGGGTAAGGATGTACCCAACGATTTCAATGTCGTCATTGAAATTCCGGCCCATGGCGAGCCGATCAAGTATGAAGTGGACAAGGCCACCGGCGCGATGTTCGTCGACCGCTTCATATCCACCGCCATGCACTACCCCTGCAACTATGGCTATATCCCGCATACCCTGTCCGACAATGGTGATCCGGTCGATGTCCTGGTCATTACCCCCCATCCCGCTGCTGACCGGCGTCGTGGTGCGCTGTCGGCCGATCGGCATGTTTGAAGATGGAAGACGAGGCCGGCATCGACGCCAAGTTGCTCGCCGTGCCGGTCGACAAGCTGACCAATCTCTACCGTGACATCGAATCGCCGCGCGACCTGCCGGAGTCGATCCTGCATCAGATCAGCCACTTCTTCGAGCACTACAAGGACCTGGAGGCCGGTAAATGGGTCAAGGTCCAGGGTTGGGTCGGCACGGAAGAGGCCAAGGCCGAGATCATCGCCGGCGTTAACCGTTACAACGCGGCGGCCAACAAGCCGATGTTTTAGTGCCGTAGGCGCGGCAGAAGCCGCGATCTGTTGGCAACCACGGCTTCCTCCGCTCCTATGTTGCACCTCCGGCAGAAGCCATGAAAATCTGCATCGTCTCCGATTCGCACGACAATCGCCGCCTGCTCGAACATGCGGTGGCGGACGCCTACGATCGCGGCGTTGAGGCGGTGCTACACTGCGGCGACATCGTCGCGCCGACCACGCTCATGGTATTGAAACCCTTCGCCCTGCCGGTTCACGCCATCCACGGCAACAACATGGGCGACATGCACGCCATGCACCAGTTGGCCCACGAGCCGGACAGCCTGCTGCGTTATCACGGTCAGGACGCCGTGGTGCATCTGGGCGGGCGCAGCATCTTCATGGTCCATTATCCGCACTACGCCCAGGGCATGGCCCTGACCGGCGACTACGACATCATCTGCTTCGGCCACGACCACCGGGTCAGCGCCCGGCGGGTCACCAACGTCAAGGGCGGCACCACCTGGCTGGTCAACCCCGGCACAGTGGGCGGCATCGGCAAGGGCCCAACCTACATCCTGGCCGATCTGGACACCCTGACCTTCGATATTTACGACGTGCCGACCGAGCCGGGCGAGGCCTGCAACGTGCGGCCGGCCAGCGTGCACGTGTAACCCCGCGCTTGGCTCCGATTTAGCCTGTCTATTTCTTCATAAGAACTTTCGATTGTTCAGGTTGCCCGCCGGCCGGTCTTTGCGGTTACCATTCACACCCTCTCCCCGGACCCGGTCCGGACCCGTTTTTTTGTCTTCACTCGGAGGCGACACATGACGTCTGTTGTGGCGACCAACCAGACCATTCTGGTCGTGGGCGGCGGCATCGCCGGCATGACCGCGGCGCTTGAAGCTGCGGAAACCGGCAAGCAGGTTGTGCTGGTGGAAAAGAACCCCTACCTCGGGGGTCGTACCGTGCAGCTTTACCGCTATTTCCCCAAGATGTGCCATCCTTCTTGCGGCCTGGAGATCAACCTGCGCCGGCTCAAGGCGAATCCGCGCATCCAGGTATTGACCCTGGCCGAGGTCACCGGCATTTCCGGCGACAAGGGCAACTACAGCGTCACCGTCAAGTTGGCGCCGCGTTTCGTCAACGAAAACTGCACCGCCTGCGGCGAGTGTAATAAGGCCGCGACCACTGAGATTCCCGACGAGTTCAACTACCGCCTGGGCAAGGTCAAGGCAGCTTACCTGCCGTCCGACATGGCCTATCCGCAGCGTTATGTGATCGACCCGTCGGTGGTTGCCAGCGCCGAAGGCCAGGCCATCAAGGCCGCCTGCAAGTACGGCGCGGTCGACCTCGACATGAAGGAAGAGGTCGTCACCCTGAACGCCGGGGCCATCGTCTGGGCCACCGGCTGGCAGCCCTACGCCGCCGAGAAGATCACTCCGTACCGCTACGGCGAATTCAAGAACGTCATCACCAATGTCGAGTTCGAACGACTGGCCGACCCGCACGGCCCCACCGGCGGCAAGATACTGCGCCCGTCGGACGGCAAGGAGGCCAAGAATGTCGCCTTCATCCAGTGCGCCGGTTCGCGCGACGAGAACCACCTGCGCCATTGTTCGCGCTTCTGCTGCATGGCCTCGCTCAAGCAAACGCGCTACGTGCAAGAGGCCTTCGGCGACGCCGGTAAGTCGACCATCTACTACATCGACATTCGCGCCATCGACCGTTTCGAGGACTTCTATCAGGAGGTCAAGGCCAACCCCAACGTCTCCTTTGTCAGGTCCAAGGTGGCCCGCATCTCCGAGGACAAGAACGGCGACCCGCGTCTGTGGGGCGTCAACACCGAGGGTTATATCCGCTACGCCAACCCGCATGACCTGGTGGTGCTGGCGGTGGGTATGGAGCCGTCGGTGAAGAATGTCGCCATCCCCGCCGAGGTGATGGGCGACTCATCCGGCTTTGTCATGGCTGACCCGGCCAACGCCGGCATCTTCGGCGCCGGCTGCGCCACCAACGCCCTGGACGTGAACCGCGCCGTGCAAAGCGCCACGGCCGCCGCCCTGCGCGCCGTCCAGGTGGTCAATCAAGTCGCCCGTGCGGAGGCATAAGAAATGGCTGAAATGAAAACCGCTGCTTACATCTGCAAGGGTTGCGAACTGGGCGTCCGCCTGGATGCTGCCGCCCTGGTCAAGGTCGCCACCAAGGACGGCAAGATGAATCTCGTGCGCGAGCATGATTTCCTCTGCTCGGCCGACGGCGTGGCGATGATCCGCAACGACATCGACAACGAGGCCGTCAACCACGTGGCTATTTGTGCCTGTTCCCGCCGCGCCAAGACCGAGGCCTTCAACTTCCCGACCGTGGCGATCAGCCGTGGCAATCTGCGCGAAGGCGTGATCTGGATTCGACCCGACACCGACGAGGCGCGCGAGACCACCCAGGAGATGGCCGAGGACTACGTCCGCATGGCCTGCGCCGAGGTCAAGGCGATGAAGGTGCCCGAGGGCAACCCCAATACCGGCACCAGCAAGACCCTGCTGGTGGTCGGCGGTGGTATGTCCGGCATGACGGCGGCCCTGGAGTCTGCCAAGGCCGGCTACAAGGTGGTCCTTATCGAGAAGACCGGCGCGCTGGGCGGCATGGCGGCCAAGCTGTGGCGGCGCATCCCCAACCGCGAGCCGTTCAAGGCCCCGATGGACAACGGCGTGGCCGACCTGGTTGCGCAAATCGATGCCGATGCCAACATCAAGGTTTATCTGAACGCGGTCATCGCCAAGACCGCCGGTGCGCCCGGCCGCTTCAAGGTAGACGTTGCCGTGGAATCCGGCCCGACCGTGACCGAGGACATCGGCGCCATCATCCAGGCGACCGGTTTTACCCCCTACGACATGGCCAAGCTGCCCAACCTGGGCGCCGGTCAGGCCAACGTGGTCGATCAGCTCGGTCTGGAGTCACTGGCCCGCGCCGCCAACGGCGGTCCGATCAAGCGCGCCGACGGCAAGGAGGTCAAGTCGGTGGTGTTCGTGCAGTGCGCCGGCCAGCGCGACGCGACCAAGGAGCATCTCGAATATTGCTCCGGCCATTGCTGCGCCACCAGCGTCAAGCAGGCCATGTACTTCAAGGATGCCAACCCGGATGTCGACACGGTGGTGCTCTACACCGACCTCAGGATGCCCGGCAACAACGAGGACTTTTACCGCGCCGCCCAGAACAAGGGCGTGATCTTCTCCAAGGGCGCGGTGGCCAATGTCAGCGCCAGCGGCAACGGTTGCACGGTCAAGTTCAAGGACCTGATCCTGAACGAGGAGACCAGCACCGACGCCGACCTGGTGGTGCTGGCCACCGGCATGGTGCCGACCACCGGCCCCGATCTCGATCAGCTCAACGAGACCAACCGCCTGGCCGAAGGCGGCGACGCGACGGCCAAGGAACAGGTCGTCCAGATGATGTCCAAGTCGGTCCTCAATCTGGATTATCGCCAGGGCCCGGACGTACCGCAGTTCAAGCACGGCTTCAACGACAGCCACTTCATCTGCTTCCCTTACGAGACCCGCCGCACGGCCATCTACGCCGCCGGCCCGGTGCGCCGTCCGATGGACATCGCCCAGGCCCAGGAGGACGCCACCGGCGCCGCCATGAAGGCGATCCAGGCGATGGAAAACGCCGGCCTTGGCCGCGCCGCCCATCCCCGCTCGGGTGACCTGAGCTTTCCGACCGCCCGTCTGGAAGGCTGCACCCAGTGCAAGCGCTGCACGGTGGAGTGCCCGTTCGGCGCCATCGACGAAGACGAAAAGCGCTTCCCGCTGTTCAACGAGTCGCGCTGCCGCCGTTGTGGCACCTGCATGGGCGCCTGCCCGGTGCGGGTGATCTCGTTCGAGAATTATTCGGTCAACACCGTCGGCGCCCAGATCAAGGCCGTCGATATTCCCGACGAGTTCTCCGAGAAACCGCGCGTCCTGATCCTGGCCTGCGAGAACGACGCCTACCCGGCGCTCGACATGGCCGGCATGAACCGCAACGCCTACGACCCGTTTGTGCGGGTCATCCCGGTGCGCTGTCTGGGGTCGGTCAACACCATCTGGATTACCGATGCGCTCAACTCCGGCTATGACGGCGTCATGCTGATGGGCTGCAAGCACGGCGAGCAGTACCAGTGCCACTTTGTCAAGGGTTCCGAACTGGGCCGTTACCGCATGTCCAAGATCTACGACACCCTCAAGGGCATGAATCTGGAAGAGGACCGGCTGATGGACCTGGAAGTCGCCATCACCGACATCGAGACCCTGCCCAAGAAGATCAACGATTACGCCGCCCGCATCGTCGAGATGGGTATGTCGCCCTTCAAGGGCCTGTGAGGAGAGTGCGATGAGCGATATGAACCAGCAAATGACGACCCGCTACAAGAACAATTTCCTCAAGGAGATTGAACAGCAGGCCGAGATGGGCGACTGGGTGAAGATGTGCATGCAATGCGGCGTCTGCTCCGGTTCCTGTCCGACCAACTTCCACCCCGGCTGGGCGCATCCGCCGCAGGAAATCTTTATGATGATCCGGGCCGGCAAGCGCGACGAGGTGTTGGACTCGCAGTCGATGTGGATGTGTACCTCCTGCTACAACTG
Source organism: Hydrogenophilus sp. (assembly GCA_020692235.1). Lineage (GTDB taxonomy): Bacteria > Pseudomonadota > Gammaproteobacteria > Burkholderiales > Thiobacillaceae > Parasulfuritortus. The sequence goes on along the minus strand of JAIMKU010000008.1, from coordinate 42,771 downwards.
CTACGTGCGCTGCCCGCGCAAGCTGCCGATCACCCACATCATGCACGGCATCGCCGAGTATGCCTATCGGCTCGGCCGGGCGCCCAAGGGACAGCCTACTCTGCACCTGTCCAAGACCTTCTGGAACAACTGCACCAAGTCCGGCCGCACCAATGAGGTCCAGTTGACTCAGACCCTGTATTTCAAGGATGGCATCGTCTCCGGCATCAAGAAGGCCCTGGTCATGCAAGACGTCGCCATCGGTCTGGTCAAGGCCGGGCGACTGAACATCATGGAAGCACTGGGTGGCGGTCACAAGTGCAAGGGCGCCAAGGGCATCCACGCGATGCTGGCCAAGGCCCGTGAATTGGAAAATCAGCGCAAGGGCCGCGCGGCCTAAGGAGCGAATAAAGATGGCTAAGAAGGAATATGCGTTCTATCCCGGCTGCTCATCGCAGAAGGGTGCCTCCGCCTCCAACTATCTGGTGTCGGTCGAGTCCATGTGCAAGACCCTGGACATCAAGATGACCGAGATCCCGGACTGGAACTGCTGTGCAGCCTCCATCAGCTATGCCGAGGCTGGCAACCTGCCCCGGCATGTATTGAACGCCCGCAACTTCGCCCTGGCCGCCGACAACCTGCCCGGTCAGGACATCGTCGCCACCTGCGCCGCCTGCTGGCTCGGCGCGCGCGAGTCGAAGGAACGTCTGGAGCACAGTTCGGTGCTGCTGGAAGACACCAACACGGCGCTCAAGGAGGCTGGTCTCAACATCAAGGTGATCCCCGAGATCAAGCACATGGTCGAGGTGCTGATCGAGGACCTGGGCTATTCCGAGCTGGCCAGCCACGTCAAGAAACCGCTCGCGGGCATGAAGATCGCCGGTTATGTGGGTTGTCAGACCAACCGGCCGTTCGGCATCCACGGCGAGTCGTTCGAGAACCCGATGTATCTCGACAAGCTGATCGAGACCGTCGGCGCCGAGCCGACCCCCTATGACCAGAAGGTGACCTGTTGCGGTGGCGCCCTGGCCTTCTCCGAGCCGGAAAAGGCCCAGGCCCAGATCAAGGACATCATCGAGTCCGCCTACGACTCGGGCGCCGATATGGTGGTGACACCTTGTCCGCTGTGTCAGGCCAACGTCGAGGTCTACCAGGGCCAGATCAACAAGCGCTATGGCACCAAGTTCAACATCCCGGTGCTGTATTATTCGCAGTTGATGGTGGTGGCTTATGGCGGTTCCGCCAAGGATGCCGGACTCAATGGCCAGGTGATCCGGGCCCGCAAGCTGGAAGATCTCGCCGGCAAGTAGTCTGCGCCTGGCAGCCGGCAGCGAAACGACGCGGCCATTGGCCGCGTCGTCGTTTTCTGCTACAAGCTATCGCCGACAAGCGCAGCAATCGAGGTTAAGAAATGAAACGCCCAAAAACGGTAGACGAATATATAGACCTGGTGCACGAGGCGGTATACGAGATCGACGAGTTTCGCTGCGGCCTGGATTACGACCCCGAGAACGCCGAGCAGTTTGGCCCCCTCATTGAACAACTCGACGGCATGGTGCGCAAAGTCTTCGACGACATGGTCAATGGCAAGTATGAGTGGGGGTATGGTCAGGACCTGCCTTTCATGCCGCTGCTGGTGAGGTATGGTCGTTTCATCCCCTTTCAGCGTGTCCTGATGACGGTCAACGAGACCCACAAGAACGGCCTTGATGCTTGAACCTGGAGACCTCAGTTGACCAAACTACTGTTCTTCGTCCTGCTCGGCGTAGCCGTTGTGGCCTGGTTCAAGAGCCAGGGTCGGCCGCGTCGGGACTTGGGTAAAGCGAAGCCGTCCAAGGTCGAGGACATGGTCCGCTGTCAGGTCTGCGGCATCAACCTGCCACGCTCCGAGGCGCTCCTGGGCCATGGCCGCATCTATTGTTGCGATGAACATCGCCGCCAAGACCAGGGCTGACTCCAGGGTTTTGCTCGACGAGCCGCTGTATCCGGACAGCTTTTGGCGGTCGCTCAAGCAGCTCAACGCCTTTCGTCTCTTTCTCGCGCTGTTTTTTGTCGTATCGGTACTGTTCACCGACTCGCTCGATGTCCTCGGTCCGCGCCATCAAGTGGCGATATTGCTGGTGGCCGCTGTTTATATGGCTGCGTCTGGCGGATTCCACTTCTTCCTGAGCGGCCAAAAATGGGGGTTCAACTACCAACTGGTCACGCAGTTGGTTACGGACATCGCAATCATCGTCTTGTTCATCCATTTCGGCGGCGGCAACGCGACCGGTCTGGGGTTGGTTCTGACCGTGCCGATGGCCGCCGCGGGGCTGCATCCGGAAACCCGGATCATGTTGTTTCTCGCGGCCCTGGCCAGTCTGGCGGTATTGCTGGAACAGGCCTTGACCATGCTGGGTCAGGGCGATATCGCTGGCCGCGACATCGCCAGCGGCTATCTGCGCGCGGCCATGTTGTCGGTGGGCTTTTTTACCGTGGCCGGTATTTCCCATCTGCTGGCCAGGGGAATGCTGGCCTCGGCGCGGATCGCCGACGAGAAAGGGCAGGCGGCCAACGAAATGGAGCGGATCAACGCCAAGGTTATCCAGGACCTGCCCTATGGTGTCTTGGTGTTGGGGCCGGAGGGACAGGTGACGCTGCACAACCAGCAAGCCGAGTCACTGCTCCGTTGCCCGGTATCGGCGCACTCGACGTTGATAGACTGCAACCCTGATATGGCCACACTCTGGCGCGACTGGCTGACGGGCGGGATCCTGGGCACAGCCGTCTTGCCGGCCAGGACGGCGGACGGCCGGCTGCGCGTACGACTCATGGCGCTCGGCCCGGACCGTGGTCAGGGCGCGGTGGCGATCGTCGAGGACATGAGCGAATTGGAGCAAGAGGCCATGCAAATGAAACTGGCCGCCTTGGGACGGTTGACCGCCAACCTGGCCCATGAGATACGCAACCCATTGTCGGCCATTAGCCAGGCGGCCCAGTTGCTGCGTGAGGATGTCGGCCAGGACACGCCGACGGCACGGCTGACCAGCATCATTGAGGACAATACGGCACGCTTGAATGAACTGGTCGAGGACGTGCTGTCGCTCGGGCGCCGTGACCGACGGAATCGGGAAATTATTTCCCTCGATGAATTCCTGCCGGATTTCATCGCTCGGTTCCGGCAGGCCGAGTCATTGCCGGATGAACTGATCGGTCTGGAGATGGAGCCCGGTCTCAAGATCGAGTTTGATCGTCTGCACCTGCACCAGATACTCTGGAACCTGCTGCGCAATGCCTGCCGTCACTGTTCGCGTTCGCCCCGCGCGATTGTCCTGAGCGCCGCCGCCGCGGGCGACAGGGTCCAGGTCGAGCTATACAATGACGGCCCAAGCATCCCCGCCGAGCTGCGCAAGAAGCTGTTCGAGCCATTCTATTCGACCAACCGCATGGGCACAGGCCTGGGCCTGTATATCGCCCAGGAATTGACCGAGGCCAACGAGGGACAACTGCATTGCCTGGCGCAGGCGCAAGGCGCGCGCTTCCGCCTCAGTGCAAAATTGCAAAAGTAAGTAATGACAATTCCAACCGTACTGATTGTCGACGACGAACCCGACCTGCTGGACCTGGCCGACCTGACTCTGGCCCGCATGGGCCTGAACGTCGATCGGGCGGCCACCGTCCAGGCCGCCTTGGCCAAGATCGACGGGCGCCATTATGACCTCTGCCTGACCGATATGCGGCTACCGGATGGCGAAGGTCTGGAGATCGTGCGCCATATCGGCAGCCATGCGCCGCTGACCCCGGTAGCCGTGATTACCGCCTATGGCTCCGCCGACAATGCGGTCGCCGCGCTCAAGGCCGGGGCCTTCGATTACCTGTCCAAGCCGGTTTCGCTGGAGCAACTGCGTAGCCTGGTCAAGACCGCGCTCAAGGTACCGGGCGACACTGATCGGCGTCGCCCGGTCGGCGCGCAACTCATCGGTGAGTCGACGGCCATGCGGCAGATCCGAGCCAAGATCGAGAAACTGGCCCGCAATCAGGCGCCGGTATTCATCACCGGCGAGTCGGGCACCGGCAAGGAAGTGGCGGCCCGGTTGATCCATGAACTCGGCCCCCGCGCCGGCAAGCCATTCCTGGCCGTTAATTGTGGGGCCATCCCGGAAACGCTGATGGAGAGCGAGTTCTTTGGCTACCGCAAGGGTGCGTTTACCGGTGCCGATAGCGAACGGGACGGCTTTTTTCAGGCCGCCAACGGCGGCACCCTGTTTCTTGATGAGGTGCTCGACCTGCCCATGGCCATGCAGGTCAAATTATTGCGCGCCATCCAGGAGCGTAGCGTGCGCCGGGTCGGCGGCACGGCAGAGGAGCCAGTGGATATCCGCATCGTCAGCGCCTCGCAGCGGGATATGGCGGCTGCCGTGGCGGCCGGACAGTTTCGTAACGATCTGTATTATCGACTCAATGTCATTGATCTGCGTATGCCCTCGCTGCGCGAGCGGCCGGAGGATATCCCGGCGTTTGTGGCGTTCTTTATCGACCGCATAGTCGGGAGCGGTTCGACGACCTTGTCCAAGTCGGCGCTCAAGGCACTGGTCGGTTATTCCTTTCCGGGCAATGTGCGGGAACTGGAGAACATACTGGAACGGGCCATCGCCCTGAGTGACGCGGGGGTCATCGAGGCGGATGAGCTTAATCTGATGCCAGCCGCCACGAACGGTGCGGATGGCTCGGCGCTGGGCGGTGAGTTGCCGTTGCAGGACTATCTGGATCGGGTCGAGCGGGCAAAGATCGTTCAGGCGCTGGAACAGACCAAGGGCAACAAGACCGCCGCCGCCCGCCTGCTGGGGGTGACCTTCCGCAGCCTGCGTTATCGGGTCGAGCGGTTGGCTATCGAATAGCAGCGGCCGATGTCGGCGCGCCGGATGACAAACCGGTTTTCAGCCACGGGCCACGGCGACGGCGAGCAGTTCCTCGACCGTGCCGTCGAAGGGTGGCAACTGGACACTGCCGAGCCGGGCATTGATCTCATAGGTTTGACCTTGCCAGTGGAAATAACTGGATGACAAGGCGGCCAGTATGTCCGCCGCGATCCGGTTAGCGACTTCCGCCGGGCAAATAGTGATTAAGACGCCAAATTCCTGCTCACTCATGCGGGCCAATAGGTCGGTATCGCGGATGTGGGTTCGGAGCATGGCGCTCAGGTGGCGAACCAGCCTATCGCCGGCACGCTTACCGGCGGCCCGATACACCTCTTGAATACCGTCGAAGCCGATCTGGAGATAGGCGATTGGCCGTTCGCCTGCCCGCTCTCGTTCGAGCAGCCGGTTTAGGCGGCTGATCATGAAGTTGCTGCCGGGTAGTGTGGTGAGGGTGTCGCGGTCCCACAAATCCGGCTGGCGGCGGAGCCACTCACGTTCCTCGGTGACATCGCGCAGCAGTAGTACCGCAAACTGAATCTCACCTAAGGTGTTCCGGACGATGCGGCAGCTTCCGTCCACCTCAAGTTCGGCATCCTGGCGAGTGATTAGCCGCGCCCCCCAGGGCAATGGCGACTGCTTGTCGTGCTCGTCGTCAGCCAGTAAAGAGGTGACCAGGGGGTCGCGGGTCAGTGGGTCGATGAGCTTGAGTCGGTCCGGCAGTCGATTGCTGTCCTCGCCCAACAACTTGCTGGCCGCCGGGTTCAGGTAAGTGACGCGGCCCTGGCCATCGATGCGGATAACGGCCTGGCCCAGCGCGTCCAGGGTGTCTTCGGCCTGGGTGATTTTCCGAGTCAGCGCGGTCTCATGGTCTCGGACCATGCGTGTGGTGACGGCAATGGCGAGTAGGGCGATGAGCAGGCTGACTACGGCGAATGCCTGGTTGAGCGACAGGCCGTCTACAGCGGTCTCCTGGCTGGTGCCGCCCAGGCATTGAACTACCATGCCGGGGTGCGTGATGTTCTCAGCCAGGTGGAACAGTAGAATGATGAAAATGACGGCGAAACCAGCAGCGAGCGGCAGCAGTAAGCTGGGCCGGTTTTTCGGCTGCGAACTGCCCATATCCTGATCCTTAACGTCTGCCTGTGCCATTTGTACCCCTGCTTTATCCAGCTTTTGCCTTGGATTTATCCTGTCCATACGTCGATGACAGAGGGCGCAGTATATATGGCGCGATGGTCTGGGGCACCATCCATTTGTACCGCATGGGCGGGCGGCTTGGCTATCGCCCCCCCCGACTTCTTAGTCTGGGGTCAGGCCCGAAACCCAGTGGCCATAAAGCCGTTCCGCCATGGCTCGCATCGCTGGCAGATTTGCCGGAGTCTGTTCCAGGATAAGCTCGGGAGTTTGGACCGCGCAACTGTCGGCGGCGGCGATTTCGTCGCCACCCACGACGCACCAGTCGCGGATCATGGCCTCGGTCATCTCGACGTGGCACTGCAAGGCCAGATGCCGGCCATTCAAGACAAAGGCCTGATTGGCGCAGTGCGCGGTCTCTAG